>JAGXIQ010000163.1 GCA_024635625.1 Loktanella sp.
GCCTGTGGCCCTACCGCCCCGACGACCGGCTGCGCGTGTTGCGGCGGGCGGGTGTCTCGTCAGAGGTGTCGGAGGCGTGGTTCGCCCGGTCCTTTGGCCAGACCATCGCAGCAGCCGCGACGGAAATCGCGGCCTGAGGGTCTGGCAGGGGCGGGCGGGGCGGGGTAGGGTCGCGCCATGAACGCCCCCAGTACAATCACCTTCTCCGAAGATCAGGCCGCCGCATGGGATAGTGTCGCTATCATGCTGCGTCAGTCCGGCATCGACTTGACCGGAGAACTGCTGCAACCACCGCAGACCGACGCCTCCGAGGTGCTGGCCGTCATCGGTAAGGCGGGCAGTGGCAAGACGATGCTGCTGGCAGAGCTTTACCGTGCACTGGAACAAGCGGGTGTGGATATCGTGTCGGGCGACTACGAGGCCAAAAAGCGCCCGAACCGACGCACGTTGGCGATCCTTGCCCCGACCAACAAGGCGGCGTCGGTTCTGCGCAATCGCGGTGTGCCTGCCACGACGATCCACCGCATCCTTTATACGCCGGTCTATGACCCGGAATATGAAAAGGTTGCGGAATGGCTGGCGGGACAAGGCGAGCGGCCTGACGTCGAGCAGTTGACGGACATCGCGCTTGACCGCGCCTTTGCGTCCTACCAAGGTCACAAATCGATCCCTGCGGCATTAGCTGCCGCAGGTTTGCGCGGTAGCGATTTTATCACGGGCTGGAAGCGGCGCGAAGAAGCGCTCGACATTGGCTTCGTCGACGAATCCTCGATGCTGGATGCCAAACAGTTCGAAGACTTGAAAGAGATCTTTCCGACTTTACTACTGTTTGGCGACCCCGCACAGCTTCCGCCGGTCCAGTCCAGCGGCGGTATGGTGTTCGAAACGTTGCCGGAAAAGCGTGTTCTGACCCTGAACCGTATCCACCGGCAGTCCGCCGACAACCCGATCCTCGACCTGGCCCATGCGCTGGCCGATCCGATGCTGGATTTCTACCACTTCGAACGGATGGTGGCTGAAGCGGCAGAGAAGGACGACCGCGTCGTCATGGCCCAACGTGTAGAGGCGGACCTGATGGCCCGCTCTCCCTGCCTTGTCTGGACGAACAAAACCCGCATTCGCCTGATTCACGCCTTTCGGGCAGCTTATAACGCGCCATCCGATAGCCTCCTACCGGGGGAACCGCTGATCTGCGACGGTATCGAGTTGCCAGTGAAACATCGCAAGAAGCGGCTGGACCTTGAGGCGCGTGGCCTCATCAAAGGGGCACAGGTCATATACCTTGGACCGGGCAAAAGGCCCGGTTTCAGTCGTCTGCATGTGCTAGGCGCACTCGATCCGCAGATGTCGGCCGCAAGCATCGTCAAGATAGAGTTGGAAGGCGACGAGGAACCCTTTATCCCTTTCGCCGCCAAGATGGGCGCGACTTTTTTGCATGGTGCCGCTGTGACGATCCACAAGGCGCAGGGCAGTCAGTGGGACACGGTTCAGGTGTTTGCGCCAGATATCGAAATGGCGTCACGCATGGGCCGGGTAGAGGCAGGACAGCCGCTTTGGAAGCGATTGGCTTATGTCGCGATCACGCGGGCCGAAAACCAATTGCGCTGGGTCGTGCGCAATCGTCTTGCGAAACCTAATGATCCCGTTTTGCGGGTCGATGATCTGGATGCAGGACCTGCACCGCTAACGCTGACAGTGCAGTCGGACGAGGATTAACGCTTGAGTGCCGCAGCACCAGCAGAGGCCGCCCAGCCAGCCGCCACAGCAATGACCAGAGACAGCAGGCCGTATAGAAACGGCTGAACGTGGGCCAAGTTATAAAGCCAGCGTTCCAGCCCGACTTTTTGTACCGGAATGACGGTGCTATGCGTGTCCACCAAGCGCCCGTCCCGTGTCAGAAAGATGCGCGCCAGATAATCACCTTCAAGTAGATTAGCTGGCAGACGAAAGGACGTGCGGAATAGCGTGTCCTGCTCTAGGTCGACGGCGCCTTCTTGCATCTGGAATAGACCCTCTTTCGCGCGAATGCGGATCAATGCGTCAGTGAAGGTCGCGCTGTCAGGTACTGTCGCGCCAACGGAACGAATGGCACGCGATACGGTAATGGTATTTCGCAAATCCTCGGTATCGCGCAGCACGTCATCCAATGGGCCGCTGGTAGCGACAGCGTAAAAGGATGGCGCGCGGTCTACCTCTACCTCGTCCGTATTGACCCAGATGCCGACGCGGCGTTCTTTGCGATAGACCGATACGCGCTGGTCCGGTCCCGATACCGCGATAATGACGCCAAGCTGTCCGGCATCGGGTGGAATGGGCGCGTCGCGGCTAATTGCGCCAAAGATCAAGATATCCGATCCGTCAAACGTGGCCGTAATCGACACGCTGTCCTGCGATAGGCCCAAAACGATGCTTTCGGCGTGCAATGTGGTGGCGAGGGTCAAGAACATAAGGACAAGACGGATCATAACGCCCCCGCAGCTTTAATAGAAAAAAGCTCTGACGGTTGTAGCAACAAATCTAATCCGAGCTTGCCACAGACCAGCAGTACCAGCAGGGCAAGCAAAATTCGCAGGCTTTCGGCATTTAGCTTGAGGCCTATCCGGGTGCCGACTTGGGCCCCAATCACACCGCCGACAATCAGCAAGAGTGCCAGCATGATATCGACGGTATAGTTTGTCGTTGCGTGCAGCATGGTCGTATATGCAGTTACAAAGATGATCTGAAACAGCGAGGTGCCGATCACGACCTTTGTTGGCATCCCCAGCAGATAGATCATGGCAGGCACCATGATGAAGCCGCCGCCGACGCCCATAATCGCTGACAGGATGCCCACGAGCACGCCCACCAAAAGAGGGGGAATGACAGAGATATACAGGCCGGATACCCGAAACTTGATCTTGAGCGGTAGATTATGAACCCAGTAGTGATGCTTGCGCTGCTTGCGCGCGCCACCTGCCTTGCGCGACTTCAGGATCGCATTGACACTTTCCACCAACATCAAAGCGCCAATGATGCCCAGAAAGACAACGTAGAACAGGCTGACCAGTAGATCGACCTGACCCAGCTCTCTGAGGTAGTTGAAGATCACCAATCCCAGCGAAGACCCGACAAGACCGCCGATCAGTAGGACTGTCCCCATCCGTAGGTCCACAGTGCGCCGCTTGAGGTGTGCCAAGAGTGCAGAAAAGGACGAGGCCACGATCTGGTTCGTCGAGGTCGCGACCGCGACTGCGGGTGGTATACCAACAAAGAACAAAAGCGGGGTAATCAGAAAGCCGCCGCCGACGCCGAACATGCCCGACAGCACGCCGACAAGCCCCCCCAGCCCGAGGATCAGGAAGATATTGACCGAAACCTCGGCGATGGGCAGGTAAAGTTGCATCTATCGTCCCGCAGGGGGTGGTTTGCAGCTCTACCAGACTGCGGATCGGGGGCAGTGTCAAACGGGTCGGTCAGCGTTCTTTGACATACGGCTCGCCACCTGCGCGGGGCGGAATGGCTTTGCCCACGAAACCAGCAAGAATGACGACTGTCAGGATGTAGGGTAGGGCATCCAGCAACTGGGTCTGCACATTGAACCCCAGCGTTCGCTCTATTAGGTCGGGCCGCAATGCAAGCGCTTGCAGGAACCCGAATAGCATTGTCGCCCAAAGGCAGGGCCACGGCTTCCACTTGGCAAAGATCAGCGCGGCAAGCGCGATATAGCCGCGTCCGGCGCTCATGTCCTTGGTGAACCCGGCTTGCAGGGCTGTCGCCAAATACGCCCCAGCCAACCCGCAAAGCACGCCGCAAATCATCACAGCAGCAAAGCGTAAGCCGACGACCGAAACGCCGGCAGTATCCACCGCCGCGGGATTTTCGCCCACCGCCCGAAGGCGCAAGCCGAAGCGGGTGCTGTAAAGCACCCACCACGATAGCGGCACGATCAGCAGCGCCACATAAACAAGTATCGTATGGCCCGAAATCAGCTCGTAATAAATCGGCCCAATGACGGGCACCTCGCGCAGGCTATCGGCGAACGGCAAGGTGATCGGATTGAACCGCGCAGCGCCTGCCAATTGCGGGGTGCGCCCGCCTTGGCCGAACCAGCTTTGGGCGATGACGACAGTCAGACCAGCGGCGAGAAAGTTGATCGCCACACCGGAAATCAACTGGTTGCCCCTGAATGTGATAGAGGCAACGCCGTGGATCGCGGACAATAGCAGCGACGCACCGATACCCGCTAACAGCCCCAGCCAGACGTTGCCGGTGGTATAGGCGATGGCAGCGGACAGGAAGGCGGCCGCCAGCATCTTGCCCTCTAGTCCGATGTCGAAGATGCCGGCACGTTCTGAGAACAGACCCGCAAGGCATGCCAGTAGCAGCGGCGTCGCAAGGCGTACGGTGGAATCAAGTAGTTGCAGCAGGGTCAGCAGGTCCATGGCTTCACTCCGCCGGGGTTAGTTTAGTCTTGGGCTTAGCAGCCCGGCGACGGGCAAGAAAGAACCGCTCCAGCGGCATACGCACCATGTTGTCCAACGCACCCGTGAACAGGATCACAAGTGCCTGAATGACGACGATCAATTCGCGCGGAATGGAAGTCGACAGGGCCAGTTCTGCACCGCCTTGATACAGGAACCCGAACAGGATCGCTGCAAGGAACACGCCAAAAGGATGGCTACGCCCCATCAGTGCGACCGCGATCCCAATGAAACCAGCGCCTTCGACTGCATTCAGGACAAGGCGCTCTGCCTCGCCCATCACATTGTTGATAGCCATCATCCCCGCCAGTGCACCAGAGATCGTCATGGAAATAACGATGATTTTGGTCGGGCTGATGCCTGCGTATTTTGCTGCAGACTCTGAATGCCCAAATGCGCGAATTTCATAGCCAAGGCGTGTCCGCCAGATTAGCGCCCAGATGACCAAGCAGGCGGCGACTGCCACGAAGAATGTGACGTTTGCAGGCGCCCCGCGGAACAGTGTGTTATCTGCGGTCGAAAACATGTCCTGAAACGACGGCAGGAATGTCGCAGGGGGGAATTTTCCCGTTGCAGGTTCCATGCTACCCGCAGGTTTCAGCGCGCCGACTAGCAGGTAGTTCAAAAGCGCCGCAGCGATGAAGTTGAACATGATTGTCGTAATGACAATGTGACTGCCGCGCTTGGCTTGCAGATAGGCTGGTATGATCGCCCAAGCCGCACCAAACAGCGCGGCACCGGCCGTCGCACCGATCAGCGCCAGTGACCAATGCGGCCACGGGATATAAAGGCACACCAATGCAACCCCAAGGCCACCCAGCACTGCTTGCCCCTCACCACCGATATTGAACATCTTGGCATGAAACGCGATGGCGACTGCCAAGCCGGTAAAGATAAAGTTAGTGGCGTAATAAAGTGTATAGCCCCAACCATAGGTCGACCCAAGCGCGCCCTCGACCATGATTTTCAGGGCGCTCCAAGGGTTTTCCCCAATTGCGAGGATGACGAGCGCCGACAGGATCGCCGCCAATAGCAAAGAGATCATGGGAATCAGGATCACGTCGGCCCATTTCGGCATCACGTCCATTGTTTAGACCCTTTCGCCCGTTCCGGCCTTGGCCAGATTATCTTCTATATCCGCGACCCTGACAGTGTCAGGATCGCCGGTCATGCCTGCCATCAGCATGCCCAATTCCTTTTCATTCGTCTTGGCGGGGTCACGTTCGCCCATCATATGACCATCGAACATCACGGCGATCCTGTCGGACAGGGCCAAGATTTCCTCTAGTTCGACCGAGACGAGCAGAATAGCTTTGCCCTGATCACGCAGGGCGACGATCTGCTGGTGTATGAACTCGATCGCGCCGATATCGACGCCGCGTGTGGGCTGGCCTATCAGCAGCAGATCGGGGTTCCGCTCAATCTCACGCGCCAGCACAATTTTTTGCTGGTTACCGCCAGAGAAATTTTTGGCAGCCAGTTTAGGGTCTGGGGGGCGCACGTCGAAGCGTTCCATCTTTTCGACTGTGTCCTGCATCATCGCGGCGTGATTCATCAGCACGCCGGACTGGTACTTTGCATCTTTGTGATAACCAAACGCGACGTTTTCCCAAGCAGTATAATCCATGATGAGACCCTCAGCTTGACGGTCCTCTGGTACATGGGCAATGCCGCGTGCACGCCGGGATTGCCCGTCTGAGGATTTGCCAGTCAGGTCGATCGGATCGCCATTCATCAAGACAGTGCCGGTTGCCTTTTCGTAGCCGCCCAGCACCTCTAACAGTTCAGACTGGCCGTTACCCGCAACGCCCGCAATTCCAAGGATTTCACCGGCGCGGACCTGAAAGCTGACACCTTTCAGGCGATGAACACCCTTCGCGTCGGTGACGTTCAGGTTTTTGACATCAAGGATCACATGGCCCGGCGTGCTGGGTTCTTTGTCCACCTGCAACAGCACCTTACGACCGACCATTAGTTCCGCCAATTCCTGCGGGCTGGTCTGGGCCGTTTTGACTGTGGCGGTCATCTGACCACGTCGCATAACGCTGACGGTGTCTGTCGTTTCCATAATTTCGCGCAGCTTGTGGGTGATCAGTATGATCGTCTTCCCCTCGCGCCGCAGGTTTTCCAGAATGCGGAACAAATGATCAGCCTCGGCGGGGGTCAGCACGCCGGTTGGCTCGTCGAGGATCAAGATATCGGCCTTGCGATACAGCGCCTTCAGAATTTCGACACGCTGCTGCATGCCGACGCCGATGTCGCTGACCAATGCATCGGGGTCGACATTCAATTCATACTCTTCGGCCAAGGCCTTCAACTCGCGCCGCGCGCGGGCGAGCGAGGGGCGCAGCAGGCCGGAATCCTCGGCGCCCAGTACGATATTTTCCAGAACCGTGAATGTCTCTACCAGTTTGAAATGCTGGAACACCATCCCGATCCCCGCAGCGATCGCGGCTTGACTGTCGGGGATGTCCACCTTTTTGCCTGCGACAAAGATCTCGCCGTCGTCGGCCTTGTAGAAGCCATACAGGATACTCATGAGTGTGGACTTGCCAGCGCCATTTTCACCGATGATCCCATGGATCGTGCCGGGCATCACGCGAATGCTGATGTCTTTGTTGGCCTGCACCGGGCCGAATGCCTTCGATATGCCCTTAAGTTCGATGGCGGGAGCGGTCATGAAGAGAGTCCTCCTGCGCCGACAAAACCGATCAACTGTGTCAGCCGTCCTGCGTCGTTTAATTCTGCAAAATAGGTGCCATGCTGGCGCGCTTCGCCGCTGTCGATAAAGGCAACTACTGCACGTGCATAGCCATCGTGGCTATCGGATTGCACGACGCTGGCTGTCCAGCCAGGGGCGTTGTCGGTGAACGCGGCAACATATTCACACACAGCGTCCAGCGTTGTTAGGTTGCCGCCCGAACGCGGGTCTGCGTAAACGAAACGATCGGCCATCGCCGCACCAATGGCTGCACGGCGGGCGGCGGCGTCTGTGTCGCCCCACGCTGCGAAAAACTGCTGGATGGTGTCGGTCATGGCGGTCCCCCGATTGGCGAAGGCCGCGCCGAAGGTTCAGCGCGGCCCCGTCGTCATTCTGGTCTGCTTACGGCTTAGAAGGTCAAAGCCGGGCAGGATTCGTCGGACATGTAGTCGTGTACAGTGATCGAACCGTCAGCCATGCTGGCCTTAGCTTCTTCGACCTTGGCTTGCATCTCGGCGGTCACGAGATCCTTGTTATTCTCGTCCATAGCGTAGCCAACGCCGTCTTCGGCTACACCCAATGATGCAACGCCCGGCTCGACTGCGTCACCGGCGATGAATGCGTCATAAACGGCGATGTCGACCCGCTTGAGCATCGAGGTCAGGATCTGACCAGGGTGCATGTAGTTCTGGTTGGCGTCCACGCCGATACCCAGCATCTCGTTGTCGGCGGCTGCCTGTAGCACGCCTACACCGGTGCCACCGGCGGCCTGAAACACGACGTCAGAGCCTTGGGATTTCTGCGCCAGCGTCAATTCGGTGCCCTTAACCGGGTCATTCCATGCTGCGGGGGTGGTGCCAGTCATGTTCGCGATGACATTGATGTCCGGGTTCACAGCCTTAGCGCCTTCAGCATAGCCACATGCGAACTTACGGATCAGCGGGATATCCATACCACCCACGAAGGACACGGTGCCAGTCTTGGATGCCATCGCGGCCAGCATGCCGACCAGATATGAACCCTGCTCTTCGTTGAATACGACCGATTTCACGTTCGGCGCATCGACGACGGCGTCAATGATGACAAACTTCGTGTCGGGATAGTCGGCGGCGATATCACCCAGCGGGGTCGCGAAAGAGAAACCAGCCATGACAATCGGATTCGCGCCGGATTCGGCAAAGCGACGCAAGGCCTGCTCGCGTTGTGCGTCGGACTGCAATTCGACTTCTGCGAACTTGCCGCCGGTCTCTTCGGCCCAGCGGTTTGCGCCGTTAAAGGCGGATTCATTAAAGGATTTGTCGAACTTGCCGCCAAGGTCGAAGATGATCGCTGGATCTGCCAGCGCGGCACCGGCGGACAGCGCCAAAGCGGCAGTTGCGCCGAGGAATTTGGTGAAGAGGGTCATTCAGGTCTCCCAGGGTCGTTGGTTGAGGGCCGGGTGGTTGTGCCACCCGTGTTTATACACTCAAGATAAGGCAACGGGGCGCGGCGGCGGTCAACCGTTTCTTTGGGGAAGTTGCCTCATGTTTTGCCAATCGGTCAAATTTCAGGCGATCTATGGTGCGATCAGGTCCCGGCGCAGCACCAGTGCATCGACCGCAGGCTGACCGTTGCGTGCATAGTAGGCACGGCGTCGACCGACCTGCGCAAATCCCATTTGATCGTAAAGAGCGATTGCCGGGGTATTGTCGGCGGCGACTTCTAAAAATGCGGATACGGCGTCGGCACGCTTTGCGCGCTCGCAAAACTCGGTCAAGGCAGCGCGTGCCATGCCGCGACGCCGCACGGCCGGGCTGGTGGCAAGGGTCAACACCTCAGCCTCGTCAAAGGTGATGCGTCCTAGAACGAAAGATTCGGTAGAACCGCAAAGGATCACGCCGCGCTGGGCCAGCAAATCGGCAAATTCTACTGCCGACCATGGACGTTCTGCAGTGAATGCAAGCCTGTGTGTCGCCGCAAGGTCCGTTGGCGTCATGGAATAATGGTGGGTGGCGCGTCGCGGGCGGGCGCCGCGTCAGCGGGCCGCAGGTACAGTGGGGCAGGGCGGTCAGCATGGTCCATGCGATAGATGGGATCGGCGGCAAGCAACGCGATGCCTTCGATCACGCTGACCACGGACGAGCCGATGGTCAGCCCGTGCGCCTGATGCAACGTTTCGGCCATATCACCTAAAACGCTAACTTCTTCAGGGCCAGCAAGGGCCAGTGCGCCGATCAGATCGGTAAAGATAGGTTCCGCATCGGGCCAGCCGTCGGTCAGGCGTTGGGCACAAACCATGTCGCGCGGTGCGCGAAGGGTCGATAAAATGGGACCAGTCGTACCGAAAGCCTGTGCCTCTAGTACGCCGACACCGACGGCAGGTTTGCCAAGACCCAACGCTAGTCCACGCGCGGCAGCGACGGACATACGGATGCCTGTAAAATTGCCGGGGCCAGTGCCAACAGCGATGATGTCAAGGTCAGCCCAAACCAATCCCTGTTTGGCTAACATTTCCTCTAGCATGGGCATCAGGTGTTCTGCTTGTCCACGCGCCATATCGTCGGTGCGGGTGATGATGCGGTCACCGATCAGCAATGCAGCGGCGCAATGCGCCGCCGATGTGTCGAAGGCTAGAACATTTGGGCTATCGGTCACGTCTTAGTCCACGTCTGGGGCTTGGAAAGGGAGGGCGCCGCAAAAATCAACTCGGCTTCAAGATCGAGTTGCACGCATTTGGGCCACCACCCAGCAGTCTCGCCCTAAGGAAAAAGCGCTGGTGGCAGGTGCGGTATAACGGCGGCCTTGATCTCTGCCGCCGTCGTGGGTGTGTCAGAAAGCACTGTGATGATCGTGTCGCGCATGTCGTGGTGTTTTGCAGCATCCACTTGGGACGACTTGCCGGGCGTGTTTAGATTCCCGGCAGCGACTTTCGGCATGGATCAGGCTGCGACGGGGCGAACTTCGGTCACTTCGGGGATGTAGTGCCGCAGTAAGTTCTCGATACCCATTTTCAGCGTCAACGTCGAAGACGGGCAACCGGCGCATGCACCCTGCATGTGCAGATAGACAACGCCACGTTCGAAGCCGTGGAACGTAATGTCGCCGCCGTCCTGCGCTACGGCAGGCCGCACACGCGTGTCGAGCAGTTCTTTGATCTGCTCTACGATGGCACCATCTTCCCCGTCATGCGTTGCATGACCGGACACCGGCTTGTGATCCGCGCCCATGACTGGCTGGCCAGACTGATAGTGTTCCATGATCGCGCCCAGCAGGGCAGGCTTGATGTGGTCCCAGTCAACAGCTTCGGCCTTGGTGATCGTGACAAAGTCCATGCCAAAGAACACGCCTTCGACGCCGTTCACGGCGAACAGGCGCTGCGCGAGCGGGCTAGATCCTGCGGCGTCGGGTGTCGGAAAATCCGCAGTGCCCATGTCCAGCACGGTCTGGCCCGGCAGGAACTTCAGCGTCGCGGGGTTCGGAGTCGATTCGGTCTGGATGAACATGAAAACCGTCCTTTTTTGTCAGGTATCAGATATGCGCCTTTTGGCGCCTCGCGTCAAGGTTTGGAACCATTCTAACCTACCTCAGGTGATGGCTTCCAGCTTTTCCTTCGATAGATCGCCGGGGACAATGGTGATCGGAATGGGTAGGGTGCCCGCTTGCCGGGACAGCGCGCTTATCAGGGGCCCAGGGCCTTTATTGTCATTGCTGGCCCCCAAAACGAGGACTCCGATTTCTGGATCTTCGCTGATTTGGGCCAAAATTTCGGGCATCGGCTCGCCTTCGCGGATAACCAAGTTCGGGTTCACGTTCTGGCGATCACGCATCCACTTGGCGAACACTTCGAAATGTACCTCGATCCGCTCGCGGGCTTCTTCGCGAAAAATCTCTCCGACACCAATCCAATGGTTAAATTCGTCAGGCGGAATAACGGACAACACGGTGACACCGCCGCCCGTCTTGGACGCGCGCATGGCAGCATAGCGCATCGCGTTCAGGCATTCGCGGCTATCGTCCAGTACCACAAGAAACTTACGCATTCATCGTTTCCCCCTTGGCAGCATCCTGTCGGATCACGGCACCACTAGCAATGATTACAGCGTTTCTGACGCGGCCCAATCCCAATACATCTCGCGCACGCGCGATGTGACGGGGCCAGAGTTGTATTGCTGGTCGTCGAAGGCACTGACGGGCGTAACCTTAGTCATGTTTCCTGATAAGAATACTTCGTCTGCTGCGCGAAAGTCGTCGAAGGTCAGCACGGCTTCGCGAACCTCAAAGCCATTCGCCCGCAAGTTGGTTAGGTGACGTGCCCGCGTGATGCCCGCCAAAAAGGTGCCATTGGGGACAGGGGTAAACACGACGCCGTCACGCACCATGAAAACGTTAGCGCTGGCGGTTTCGGCCACGTTGCCGATCGCATCGGCGACAAGCGCGTTGCCGAACCCTTTTGACCGTGCTTCTGCCAGCATGCGGGCATTGTTCGGATAAAGGCATCCTGCTTTGGCATTGACGACGTTGTCTTCCATTACCGGACGACGAAAACGGGTAGTGGTCAGGGTTGTGCTGGCACCGGCTGGGGCCATCGGGATCGCCTCTAGGCTGATGGCAAATCCTGTTGCACCGGGTTTGGGCACGATACCTAAATCGCCACCTTCTAGTGCCCAATACATAGGACGAATATAGACGGCAGTATCTGGCATATACGCAGCAAGGCCGTCGCGCACGATCTGGACCATGTCGTCGGCGTCGACTGTCGGTGTGATCATCAGCGCGTGGGCTGACCTGTTCACCCGCGCGCAATGGGCGGCCAGATCCGGAACGACGCCGTTCGCGTAGCGGGCGCCGTCGAAGACGGTAGTACCCAGCCATGACCCGTGGTCCGCAGCGCGCATGACGGGCACGTCACCATCATGCCAGCGGCCTTCGAAATAGGTGCGGATCTGGGTGCCGGTCGCCATGGCGCTGCCTTTCGGAATGAGATTGGTCGCACACTATGCAATGAGGGAGGGGGGGTAAAGGCGGCGCATCAGGTACAGGATGCGCCGCCCGGCCCGCACTGGGACGGATGCGCGCGTGCCGTTTGTGGTGCAGCCGGGGAACTGCATGGGCAGACTGCCAGCCCTGCGATTCAGTTTTATGACGCCGCAGCGGGGTGTTCATCCAGCAGCGCTTGCAAGTCGAAATGACTATTGCGCATGGCGATCTGTCCGTCAAAATCTCGGGGCCAATCTGCCTCTGCCCGGTCGACATAAAGCTCTACGCCGTTCTGATCGGGGTCGCGCAAGTAGATTGCCTCTGACACGCCATGATCTGCGGCACCTTCCAGCGCAATGCCTGCAGCCATGACGCGGCGCAGTACATCAGCCAAGGCGGCACGATCGGGATAAAGGAAAGCTGTATGATACAGTCCAGTATGTCCTGCCGGCGGCGGCGTGCTGCCTGCACTTTCCCAAGTATTTAGCCCGATATGATGGTGATAACCGCCAGCAGACAGGAACGCGGCTTGCGCGCCGTGGCGCTGGGTCAGTTCAAACCCTAGAACATCGCTGTAAAAAGCAATGGCGCGGTTAAGGTCCGCAACTTTCAAATGGACGTGGCCGATCCGCGTGGCGGCGGGTGCGAGTTTGGTCATAACGTTTCTCCTTCGCCACTAACCTAACTGCAATATTTTCGCACAAAAGGTGGAAAATTAAAACTTGATCTCTGCAATTTCGCGCAGAAGTCGAGGATTTGCGCCTTTAGTATCTTGCTGGCACCGGTGCCACGGACTGCGTTATTTGGGTTGTCGGAAAACGCCCCGCAGTCGCCGTTAGCGCAAAAGGCCAACAATATCGTAAGTCTGGGCAAGAATCGGTGCTGCAATTGCCCGCGCACGGACAGCACCATCTGCAAGAATGCGGTCGATCTCGGCGGGGTCGTCCATAAGCCGCGTCATCTCTTCCGAAATAGGTGCGAGTTTGGCGACCGCCAGATCGGCCAGCGCAGGCTTGAAGCGACCCCAGCCAGCGCCAGCATATTCTGTAATGACCGCCTCGGATGTGACGTCAGACAATGCGGCATAGATATCGACAAGATTGCGCGCCTCTGCCCGGTCCTTCAGGCCCTCCAGCGTATCGGGCAGAGGCTCTGGGTCAGTCTTGGCCTTCTTGAACTTCTTAGCGATCGTGTCCGCGTTATCGCGCATGTTGATGCGCTCCATGTCGCTTTCGCCGGACTTTGACATCTTCTTGGTCCCGTCGCGCAGGTTCATGACGCGGGTGGCGGGACCATCGATGACGGGCATTGCTTGCGGAAAGAAGTCAGTTTTGAAATCATGGTTGAACTTGGCCGCGATGTCGCGGGTCAGTTCTACATGCTGTTTCTGATCCTCGCCCACAGGGACGTGGGTTGCGTGATACAGCAGGATATCGGCCGCCATCAGCGCCGGATAGGCGTAAAGTCCAAGAGAGACCTTTTCGGCGTTCGTGCCGGCCTTATCCTTGAATTGAGTCATCCGGTTCATCCAGCCAACACGGGCGACGCAGTTGAAAATCCACGCCAGTTCCGCGTGCTGGCTGACGCGGGACTGGTTGAACAGGATCGACTGCGCCGGGTCTAAACCAGCGGCGAGGTAACCTGCGGCGACCTCACGGGTCGCGTGGCTCAGCTCTGCAGGGTCCTGCCAAACGGTGATCGCGTGCATATCAACGACGCAATACATCGTCTCCATCTCACCCTGCATACCAACGAAGCGTTTAATCGCGCCTAGATAGTTGCCCAGCGTCAGACCGCCGGACGGTTTGATACCTGAAAACACGCGGGGGGTGAAGGCGGTCTGGGTCATTGGATCATCCGGGCTGGTCAGTGGGGGCCGTGTCGCTTACCCATGCCAGAGCCGCCCCCCGACATCAAGAACGGGCAACATCAACATCCGTAAAGGCCAGATGCCATGTCAGACGATTCCGCGCCGTTCGAAAGCCCCTTCAACACGATCCCGCCCGTCATATTAGGGCTAGTTATGATTGTTGTTGCCGTCGAACTCGTGTTGAGCGCAGGAGCAAGTGGATTGGTTGGTGGACCGCAGGCGGTGGGTTGGCGTCTGGGGGCGTTGAATGACTTCGCCTTTTCACCTGCTGTGCTGGAATATGTCTGGGTGAGGGGTGATACCAATCCCGACCTGTTGAAACGTTTTGTGACCTATCCCTTTGTGCATGGCAGTTTCACAGATGCGCTATTCGGTGCGGCCTTACTGCTGGCGCTGGGGAAATTCGTGGGCGACGTCTTTTCCGCCGTCGCGACGCTGACCGTATTTGTTCTCGGTACGTTGGTAGGCGCGCTAGCCTTTGGATTGTTTGTCGGTGGGACGACGCCGCTGTTCGGTGTCTGGCCTGCAGTTTACGGGCTGATTGGTGCGTTTACCTATATCCTATGGTTGCGCTTAGGGCAGGCGGGCCAGAATCAAATCGCAGCCTTTCGGCTGATCGGGTTCCTGCTAGGGCTGCAACTGGTGTTTGGTCTGTTGTTTGGAACCAGTCCGACCTGGATTGCAGAGCTGGCCGGCTTCGTTGCGGGCTTTGCGGCTTCGGTCGTGTTGGCGCCCGGCGGGTGGAGCGCGCTGCTGGTACGTTTGCGCCAGCGGTAAATGCGTAACGCCTAGCGCCGGCGAATATTTCCGAAGGAGCGGGGACTAGCGCCGCAGGGCGCGACGAAATTCCCCGAGCTTAAAGGCACCTACCATTTGGCCGATGGCAAAATAGCTGGCAATGCCCGAGGCGACGAGTAGTGCCAACGCGAGATAGCGCAGGCCCGGGTCGCCGAAAAAAG
Organism: Loktanella sp.; assembly: GCA_024635625.1. Taxonomy (GTDB): domain Bacteria; phylum Pseudomonadota; class Alphaproteobacteria; order Rhodobacterales; family Rhodobacteraceae; genus Loktanella. The sequence goes on from JAGXIQ010000163.1 coordinate 14,947, forward strand.
GGCCGAGGATGACTTGCACGATCCAAAGCACGACACCCATGCCGCCAGACGCGATGAGGATGCGCCAAATGCGCATCTTAAAACGGTCGTCGATGTTAGCTGCTTCGCCCATGCTGCGTGATCCGCGCCACAGCAGGACTACCATTGCCCAGCCAGTCATGGTCGTACCCAAGGCGGCGGCAATGAAGCCGATGACCGGGGCTAGGCCAATAGTCAGCGCAAGATTAAGCACCATTGCCGCCACGGCGTAGTTGAAGGGCCGGCGCGTGTCTTCGCGGGCGAAGAATAAGGGTTGCAGCGACTTTTGCAAAACGAAAGCTGGCAGGCCCAAGCCGTAGACAGCGACAGTCAATGCCGTCATGGCGGTGTCGTTTGCTGTGAAGGCCCCGCGCTCGAACAGAACGGACGTGAGCGGGAACGGAATAACCATAAGCGCCACGGCGGCGGGAATCGTGAGCGCGAGACTGAGTTCCATCGCCCGGTTGAAGGCATCGCGCCCGCCTGCGACATCACCACCGCGCAACCGACGGGAAAGGTCCGGCAACAGGACAACGCCAATGGCGATACCAACGACGCCAAGTGGCAGTTGGTACAGGCGGTCGGCGTAGTTCAGCCAAGCTACAGCGCCTTCGAAGTAACTGGCGACAGTGCGCCCAACGATCAGGTTGATTTGAACGACGCCGCCTGCAAGGGCTGCGGGCGCTGCAATGATCGCTAGCCGCTTTAATTCTGGTGTCATGCGGGGGCGCTTGAAACGCAGGGGATAGCCAGCCCGAGCGGCGGCCCACCACACGACGGCCATTTGCACGAAGCCGGCAAAGGGCACCGAAAGCGCTAGTGAATCACCCACCCGCAATCCCAGCGCCTGATCGAGGCTTACGCCGAGTGTATCGCTCATGGGGCGACCGAGTGCGGCGGCGGCCACGATCGCGACGATGAAGACGACGTTCAACAGCACGGGGGCGGCTGCTGCCGCCATAAAGCGGCCCGTGGCGTTCAATACGCCGGACAGCAACGCGGCAAGAGATATGAAAAGAATATAGGGAAAAGCATAGCGACCATATTCAACGGCTAGGTCAAAACGCTCGTCGCCGCGAAAGCCGGACGCCATGATCGTCACCAAAACCGGCATCAGGATGATTCCAAGGATCGTGAAGCCCGTCAAAATGACTGCCATGCCGATAAAGGCATCTTGTGCGAATTCTGCGGCCCCATCGTCGCCTTCGACTTTTTTGGAAAACATCGGCACAAACGCCATGTTAAACGCCCCTTCGGCAAAGAAGCGGCGGAACAGGTTGGGCAGCGAAAAGGCGACAAGAAAGGCCTCTGCGACGGGGCCGGTGCCGAGGTAGCCTGCGATCATGATGTCACGGGCAAAGCCCATTAGGCGGCTCAGCAGGGTCCAGATGCCCACGGTAAAGAAGCCGGACATCAGGCGGATCGGTTTCATGGCAGGAGGCCCCTAAGATTGCGGCGTCACGTCTGCGCCCGTTCCACGCCGCGGTCAATGGCCTCGCGCAGGCGACGTTCAAGGCTGTGACGTTTGGACTCGCTGTGGAATTTCAGACCGGTCAGATCTTTGACGTAGAAGGTGTCGACAGCCTGTTCGCCATAAGTCGCGATCACTGCACTGGCGATATAGACATGGGCGTTCGCCAACGTGCGGGTCAGGTCGAACAGCAGGCCTGCGCGGTCGCGTGTATCCACCTCGATGATTGTATAGATTTCCGAACCGTCGTTATCGAAGGTAATCGTGGTCGGCACGCGGAAGGCCCGCATACGTTTTGGCATCTTGTCACGGTCGACTAAGGCGTCGCGCGGTACAACTTCGCCCAACAAAGTCTTGTGAATCATCGCCCGGAGGCGCGGCAGCCTTGATTCCTCGAATGGGTGGCCATCCGCGTCCTGAACCCAAAATACCGCCGTCGCATACCCGTCTTTGGAGGTATAGCTACGTGCATCGACGATATTTGCGCCGACCAGTGCCAGTGCTCCTGTCATGCGTGAAAACAGGCCCGGATGATCGACCATCGCAAAGCAGGCGCGAGTTGCATCTCGATCGACGTCTGGCATCAGGTCGATGCGGACCTCGTCGTCGGGAATGTCGCGCAGCAGGTTAGCAAAGATCACGTGGGTCGCAGGCGGCAGGCCTTGCCAGTAGGGGCCGTAATGCCGTGCCATCTCTCGTTTGAGGTTCGCGGAATCCCAGTCGCCGAGTGCGTCGCGCAGGCTGCGTTTGGCGACGTTTTCGCGGGTTTCACGGTTCACGTCTTCAAGGCCGTTATCCAACGCAGATCGCGTCGCGGCATAAAGGTTGCGCAGCAGCACGGCTTTCCAGTTATTCCACGTGCCCGGACCGACGCCACGAATGTCGCAAACAGTCAGGACTGTCAGTAGATCAAGTCGTTCGACGGATTTTACTGCCTTGGCAAAGCCGCGGATGGTGCGGGGTTCAGAAATGTCGCGCTTTTGGGCCGTATCGGACATCAGCAGATGGTAACGGATCAGCCACTCGACTGTTTCGGTTTCCTTTTTGGTCAGTCCCAGTCGCGGACAGACCCGGCGGGCGATTTGGGCGCCGACGACCGAATGATCCTCTGGTCGACCCTTGCCAATGTCATGCAACAGCAGGGCGACATAGATGACCTTGCGGTTGATACCATCTTTCAGGATGCTAGACGCCAGAGGCAAGCTGTCCCCCAGTTCTCCGCGTTCAATCTGACTTAGGTGGCTGATGCACTGGATGATATGTTCGTCCACCGTATAGTGGTGGTACATATTGAACTGCATCATCGCCACGACGGGGGCAAATTCGGGCAAAAAGGCACCCAGCACGCCCAGTTCGTTCATGCGCCGCAAAGCCCGCTCTGGGTTACCGTGCTTCAGCATCATGCTTAGAAATAGTTTGTTGGCGTCTGGGTCAATCTGCACTGCTTCGTCGATCAGGTGCAGGTTCGCGGCGATCAGGCGCATCGCGTCGGGATGCATCAATGTGCCCGTCCGCATCGATTCGTCGAAGATGCGCAATAGGTTTAGGGGGTCGGCCAAGAAAGACTTGGGTCCAGATACGGTCAAGCGGTTCTGCTTGATGGCGTAGGGTGGGTTCGTCTTGGGCTTGCGCTTTAACAGCCGTTCAAGCATTGGCGCGGCCTTCGTGTGCGACTTTTCCTGCGCAACAAGGAAGATGCGGGTCAGGTCCCCGACCATCGTGGCATGACGAAAATACGCCTGCATAAAGTGTTCGACGCCGCGCCGCCCGCCGCCGTCTGCGTAGCCCATCGCCTCTGAGACGGCGACCTGCATATCAAAGGTTAATTGGTCTTGGGCGCGGTCCGCGATCAAGTGCAGGTGACAGCGGACAGCCCATAGAAATTCGTGTGCCGCGCGAAAGGTCTCGTATTCCTCTTGGGTAAAGACCTTGTGCCGCACCAGTTCAGACGCGTCACGTACACCGTGAATGTACTTGCCGATCCAATAAAGCGACTGCAGGTCGCGCAATCCGCCTTTGCCTTCCTTAACGTTCGGTTCAACCATATAACGCTGACCGCCTTGTTTTCGGTGGCGCTGGGCCCTTTCGTTTAACTTGGCTTCGATGAAGTCGGGGGCAGAGGATTTGAAAAGCTCCGTCCACAGTCGCTTGCCCAGTTCGTCCGCAAGTCCTGCGTCGCCAGTCAGATAGCGGTATTCCACCAGCGAGGTGCGGATTGTGTAATCCTCTCCGGCAAGCCTGAGGCAATCTTTGATGGTGCGGCTGGCGTGACCGACCTTCATCTTGAGGTCCCAAAGCATGTAGAGCGTGGATTCAATCACGCTTTCGGCCCAAGGGGTCATTTTGTAGGGTGTCAGAAACAGCAAGTCTACGTCGGAATAAGGTGCCATCTCGCCTCGGCCGTAGCCGCCGACCGCGATGACGGATAAGCGTTCTCCCTCGGTCGGATTTGGCACTGTATGCAGGCGGCTGCACGCCACATCGATGACGGTCGTCAGGATCTGGTCTGTTAGCCAACTGTAGGCACGGGTGGTAGGCGTGGCGCGGAACGGTTGCTGATGAAACTCTGCCTGAATTGCGTCCCGTCCGGCTTTCTGCGCGGCTTTCAGGATCGTTACAGTCGCAGCCCGGATCCCCTTGTCGTCGGTCGCTGTTGCGCAAGCATCCTCTAGCGCTGCCGCGACGGCAGCGGCATCAAAAATCTGCAACGCCGGCAGGATTAGATCCTCCGGCGTTGCGTCGATCGGTTGGGCGGACGGTTTAGCTGCCTGCACGGCCGAAACTGCGTGGGGCATTTTCAAGAATGACGAGCTGATTGTTGCGAACCGTCGCAACGGCGAGGCCGCGCTGGTTCAAGCCGTTCGGCAGAAGGCGGAAAATGCCGTTTGTGCCCTGAAAGCCCTGCGAGGTGGTTAATGCCTTTTTTGTCAAAGCGTTACGGTTGCCTGTGGCGACCAGTGCACCGATGGCGGCGATACCGTCATACGCCAGCCCGGCCAGCGGATGGGGATCTGCTTTATAAGCGGCACGGTAACGCGCTTCGAAATTTGAGACCATGCCGCGGTCAGGCACAGCAAACAGGCCACCCTGAACCCCCGGCAACGCCAATGCCTGTGGCACGGCACCCCAGTTCGTCAGGCCGATGTAGCGGGTGTCGACTGGATTGATACCAGCGCTGGGCAAGGCAGTTGCGACAAGCGGCAAATCAGCGTTTGCGCCGGCGGTCAGAAAGACAGCTTGTGCGCCAGCAGCCTTCAGAGTCGCCGCGATCTGCGGTGTAGCACTCGTGATGCCTTGCTGTGACAAGGGGTAGCTGCCGATACCTGCAACCTGGCCACCGTTCGACTGTACAGCGCCCACGATGGCGTCACGGCCTAACTGGCCGCCCAAATCATTGGCGTGAACGACGCCAAAGCGTTCGATTCCGGAACGGCGCGCGTATTCCACAAGACGGTTCGCAGTGTTATCGAAGGTCGCGCCAAGAACGAAGACGTTGCCGCCAGCGACAGTAGGGTTGTTGGTCAATGCCAGCACGTTGATATTCCGCGAGGCAACCGCATTGCCGACCGGATTTACCGTCTCGCCATATAGCGGCCCGAGGATAATTTTGGCACCTTCGTCTGCAGCCTGCGTGGCGACCTGCGCAGCTTGTGTTGGGCTTGCACCCGAATTGTAGACCCGCAGGTCGATTTGTACGCCATTCAGATCTGAAATCGCCAGACGCGCAGCATTTTCTAGATTGCTGGCCAATATGGCATCGTTGTTGTCACCGGACCCACCGGGAACCAAAAGGGCGACCTGCACCGGCGCGTTGGGATCGATCGCAACACCGGTGTTTGCGCTTTCGCCTATCGGGACAGGCACGCAGGCAGCTGCCCACACCAACGTGGCGACAGCTGCGGTGCGGGCGGCAATCCGCCTCAGAATCGGTGTGGAAACTCGGGGCAGCAAGGCGGTCATGTACGGCATCCTCTTGTTTTCCGGGGCCAAGGGCACTGCGGGCGTTGTCCTTTCACCCGATCCGCCCCATGGTTCAGGGTTCGTGACAGCATAAAGCAGGGCGCACAGGGGTCTAGGCATGAATTTCGAAATCAGGCCATTGTCGGCGGGATTGTATTTGGTTGCGACGCCGATCGGTGCCGCGCGGGACATCACTTTGCGTGCGCTGGACATTTTGGCCAGCTGCGACCTGATCGCGGCAGAGGATACGCGCACCGCACGAAAGCTGATGGAAATCCACGGTGTCCCCTTGGGCAAGCGGCAAGTCGTGGCCTTTCATGATCACAGCGGCGAAGCCCAGATCGCTCGATTGGTTGCTGCCATCGCCGAGGGGAAATCCGTCGCCTGCGTATCAGAGGCCGGCACCCCTCTGATTGCCGACCCCGGCTACGAGTTGGCACTTGCGGTGCAAGCCGCTGGCCACCCGGTGATCGCAGCGCCGGGTGCCTCTGCTGTGCTGGCGGCATTGGCGGTCGGTGGGTTGCCAACAGATCGGTTCGCTTTTGTTGGCTTCCTATCTGCAGCAACTTCAGAGCGGGCGACGCAACTGGCTGAACTGAGGGATCTACCGTTCACGCTTGTATTGTACGAATCGCCCAAGCGCGTTCACAGCTTATTAAGCGCGGCCTGCGACATTCTGGGGGCGGATCGGGTTGCCGTGGTTTGTCGGGAACTGACGAAAAAATTTGAAGAGGTGTCGCGCGGTACGCTTGGATCACTGGCCGCTGATTTCGACGGGCGGGCCGTAAAGGGCGAAATCGTCGTCCTGATTGGACGCGTAGGCGCTGAAACCGTGGCAGAGGTCGATGTTGAAACGGCGCTGCGGGATGCGATGCGCACGATGCGCATAAAGGACGCGGCGACCGCGGTCGCCGGTGCCATGGGGCTGCCTCGCCGTCAGGTTTATCAGACGGCGCTGGGCTTGGATCAGAAGGAAGACTGACGTGCAGGCGCAGATACGAAACCGGACAAATTATCATGCGGGGCTTGCCGCAGAGGATATCGTTGCCCGGTCTTATATCGCGCGCTGATGTGTTGAAGCCGCACGGCGCTGGCGTGGGATGGCTGGTGAAATAGATTTGATCCTGCGCGACGGTGATGAAGTCATTTTTGTCGAAGTTAAGAAAAGCCGAACCCATGCACAGGCGGCGCAACGTGTGACACGTCGGCAAATGGATCGGATCTGTATGGCTGCTTGCGAATTCGTCAGTGGCGAGCCGCGCGGATCATTAAAGCCGATGCGGTTCGATGTGGCGACTGTCGATCAAACAGGACAGGTAAAAGTCGTCGCCAATGCTTTCGGCGGCTGGTGACGCGGCATTGCGCAAGTCGTAGGGCTACGGCATATCGGAACAATACCCGACCTGAAAGGCCCGTGCATGTCCCTGAAAGTTGCCATCCAGATGGACCCGATCGGTCCCATAAATATCGACGCCGATAGTACCTTCCGCATCGCGGAAGAGGCGCAGGTGCGTGGGCATAGTCTGTTTTACTATACCCCTGACAAACTTGCGTTTCGCGAAGGGCGCGTCACGGCGCGCGGCTGGCCTTTGACGGTCCTGCGGGAAAAGGGAAATCATTTTTCGCTCGGCGCGGAGGCAGAAGTCGACTTAGCAGATTTTGACGTCGTATGGCTCCGTCAGGATCCACCCTTTGATATGGGATATATCACAACGACGCATTTGCTGGACATGATTGCCGACACGACGCTGGTCGTGAATGACCCGTTCTGGGTGCGCAATTATCCGGAAAAGCTGCTCGTGCTAGAGTTTCAGGATTTGACACCGCCTACTATGATTGCGCGCGATCTTGAAACCCTACGAAGCTTTCGCGCCACCCATGGGGATGTCATTCTTAAGCCGCTTTACGGGAATGGCGGTGCTGGCGTCTTCAAGCTTGGCCAAGGCGATAGTAACCTCGCATCTCTGCACGAGCTTTTTTCCGGTATCAATCGCGAGCCGTTGATCATGCAGAAATTTCTACCTGCCGTGACGAAGGGTGATAAGCGCATCATCCTCGTCGACGGAGAGGCTGTTGGCGCAATCAACCGTGTCCCCGCCGCAGGCGAGACCCGGTCCAACATGCATGTAGGCGGACGCCCTGAAAAGGTCGCCCTGACTGAACGTGATCGCGAAATCTGCGACCGGATCGGGCCGCTTTTGCGGGAAAAGGGTCAGATTTTTGTTGGGATCGACGTGATCGGCGACTGGCTGACCGAGATCAACCTAACCTCTCCAACGGGGATTCAAGAACTCGAACGATTCGATGGCACGAACGTCGCCGAAAAGATTTGGCTTGCCATCGAAGGTCGCCGCGCCGTCTAAGGCAAGGCAATGCGTGGGGCCGGTCCCAGCGGGATCGGTCCTAGCGCCATGCCTCCATTTGCGAAGGTTAACGGCATGGTCAGTGTGGTGCCGTTCGACATTAGGCTGGCCATGCTTTTAAATGTTGGCAGAATATTCGGCTGAACGAGGCCTGCCTCGCTCAATAGGCCGATCAAGTCCTCCCAGCCTTTGGCTATCAATGTCATCTGACCCGTCGGCGTCCCGGTGGCATCAACCTGCAGTGCGCCCGTGGCCGTCAATTGGAGAGTGCCCCAGTTTAGGGATAGATCGTTCAATGTGATGTTGGTGATTTGCGGCCGTGTCGGCAGTAGCGCGAACCGATCCAACGGACGATCCAAAACCATTGTCGCGTCCACCGTCATTTGGGCAGGCGTCGACGGCGCGGACGGCAGTGTTAGGTTGGATTGCATGTCGGAAAAATCGACGTAGGCTTCATATGTATTTGCCGCCGGACCAAGTGGTCGCAATGCGAACAGTGTCTTTCGACCGCCGATCGACCAGCCATAGGACGAGGTGACAGAGAAATTCTCGGCTTCGGCTGTCAGAGCATCGAAGCTGAGAGATCGGTCTGCTGCTACCGAAAAGCTCGCGCGAAATCCGGTGGATACGACATCCAAATCTTGACGACCGATGCGCACTGTCTGTTCTGGTGGCAAGGCTACGATAACTTTGTTCGGGCGATAGGACAGCGCCGCAGATTGCACCCACGGCGCCCGCCACACTAGCCCCTCATCGGGAGAAGTTACCGCGAGGTCTGTCGCTGTGACGTCAAAGCGCGACGGAAAACCGCCCGTTGATAGATCACTGGTGTCAATCTGCCATCCCTGCCCCTCTGCTGCTGCGATTCCGGCCCGCAATCCACGGTCGAGTCCCTGAGAGGCAACCAGCCAAAAACCCGCATAGATCGCGGCGACGAGCAGAACGATGGTCAATAAAAGCTTCATGTCCGGCCCCTCGTAATCGGTTGGTCCCGCGTTTATAGGGGCATGGGAAAAAGGACCAGTCACATGCGCTTGTGGGTATTCGGATATGGATCGCTACTGTGGAACCCCGGTTTTAAACCGGCAGAGGCACGTCGCGCGGTCCTGCATGACTATCATCGCAGTTTCTGTATGCTGTCAGTTCATCATCGCGGCACACCAGAGGCACCGGGATTAGTCCTCGCACTTGATGCAGTGCCCGGCGGACAATGCACTGGCATGGCTTTTCGTGCCGAGGATGCAGAGGCAGAAGCCGTGCTTCAGATGCTGAGAGAGCGGGAGTTGGTGTCGTCGGCCTATCTGGAACGCACTCTGACGCTGCAAACGGAAGACGGCACGCTAGAGTCCGTCGCCTATGTGATCGACCCAGATCACGAGCAATATGTGCAACTTGAACTTGAAACGCAGGCGCAGATGATTACCCGTAGTATTGGGGGGCGGGGGCCTAACCCTGACTACCTTTACCGGACGGCGGCCCATCTGGAACAGATGGGGATCGTGGACCCGGACATGCGGTGGCTTGTGGACCGAGTCCGCGCCTTGACGCCCGGCGATTAATCATTTCCGTTTCGTCCGCAACGCCCCTAGGCTGCGGCAAAACGACAGGACAGGACCCCGCCCCCGTGACGGATTTGAACAGGCCCAAGACGCCGCCGCAATTTTCTCAACCGGTGCGGCAAATCACATCCATGCTAATCGCGTTGGCGCTGGTGGGAGCGGGATTGTACCTTGGCTTCGTCCAGATGCGCGCGATCTTTATGTCGAACCCCTATCTGAATGGTCTGATCTTGGCGGTCTTTGTCATGGGGGTCGGATCGACGTTTGCGCAGGTCTGGCAGCTGATGAAGTCGGTTGAGTGGATTGAGGGCTTTGCAGCTAACCGGGGCGGCCACCAGATCACGATCGCGCCGTCCTTGCTGGCGCCCTTGGCCACCCTATTGCGGTCGCGTGGCCAGCTGATGCAGATATCGTCAACTGCGGCTACGTCTATTCAGGATAGCGTCGCACAGCGGATCGATGAAGACCGAGAGATAACGCGATATCTTGGCAACACATTGATTTTTCTAGGACTTCTGGGTACTTTTTACGGGTTGGCGACCACCGTACCCGCACTGGTAGAGACGATCCGGTCGCTAAACCCCGCAGAGGGCGAGAGCGGCGCAGATGTTTTCGGGCGCTTGCAGCAGGGCCTCGAAAGCCAATTGGGTGGCATGGGAACAGCGTTTTCGTCCTCTCTTCTTGGACTTGCAGGCTCACTGGTTGTGGGCCTTCTGGAACTCTTCGCGGGGCACGGACAAAATCGGTTTTATCGCGAGCTAGAGGAGTGGCTTTCCACCATCACCCGCCTCGGCTTTGCCGGTAATGACGAGGGTGGTCACGAGGACAGTGCGATGCTTTCGGCCTTTGCCAATCACATGGGCGAACAGTTAGATACGATGCGCGGCATGTTCACCCAAGCAGAGCAGACACGCGGGCAGGCCGACGAGCATCTGTCACAATTGGCGCGCACGATAGACCGTCTAGTCGACAGTCAACGCGGTTCCGGCACAAACGAGGCGCTATTGACCCGCATCGCCGAAGGTCAGGACCGACTGATCGCCAAGATGGAAGACGGCGGTGTAGATGGCCTGGATGCAGAAAGCCGTATGCGGCTGCGGTCCATCGACACCCAAATGCTACGTCTTCTAGAAGAAATTGCCGCAGGCCGCCAAGAAACGCTAGCGGATCTGCGGAGCGATTTTGCGGGGCTGACGCGCGCGATCAAGCAGACCCGGCGGGACGGCTGACCCATGGCACTGTCGCGGCGCAGCCAACGGATGAACTCTAACATCTGGCCCGGTTTCGTGGACGCGATGACGGGCCTGCTGTTGGTACTAATGTTCGTGTTGACGATCTTTATGGTCATCCAGTTTGTATTGCGCGAAACGATCACCGGGCAGGCGTCGCAACTTGACGATTTGGCGGGGCAGGTGGCGTCGCTAACCGGTGCGTTGGGCCTTTCGCAGGATGCGAACGCCAGCCTTACTGCCGACAACGACGCACAGTCTAGCCGGATCGCAGGGCTGATCGGCGAGCGTGATCAAGCGGCGGCAGCATTGCAGCAGGCGCAAAACCGGATCACTGGGTTCGAGGCGCAAGTCGCGGGGCTATTAGCGCAGCGCACCGACCTTTCTGCGCAGGTGGCCGGGCTAGAACAATCGAACGCAAAGCTTCTGACAGACCAGGAGCAGTTGAACCTTGCCCTTGCCACGACCCGGACAGAGATTGATGCACAGGTCGAAGCAGCACGCCTTGCCGCCGCCCGGCGCGAGGCGTTGCAGGCGATGGTGGCCGATCTGCAGGGGCAAAGCGCCGCACAGACAGAGCAGATAAGCGACCTGGAAGCCGCGAAATTGACCGATGCAGCCGCAGCCGCAGCCCTGCAAGCCCGCCTAAAAAATGCAGACGCTGAATTGACTGCGATGACTTTGTCGCTTGAGGAACAGCGCCGCAATGCCGAAGAGACGCTGACCCTTTTGGCTGCGTCGCAAGCGGCCCGAGATGATCTGCAAATGAACTTGTCAGCTGCCTTGCTGGCCCAGCAGCAAGCTGAAAACGAACTTTCCGGCGCATTGTCGCAAGGATCCGATCTGGATGCTCGCTTGGCCGCCGCTTTGTCTTTGCAAAACAACACGGCGGCAGAGCTTTCGGATGCACGCGCGCAACTGGATGCCGCGGCGCTGCAAACCAACGATCTGACGGCGCGCTTGGCCGCAGCCGTTGCCGCCGGTCGCGAAAATGAAAGCGCCCTGACCGATGTACAGGCGGCCTTGGCTGCAGCGCAGGCGCAGGACAGTGCCGACATAGCCGAATTGCAATCGCGGCTGGCCGCCATGGTTCTGGCGCAGGAGGCGGCGAAGGCCGAGGCGGAATCCGCCACGACACGCAGCGCCACGCTAGAAGATCGCTTGGCCGAGGCGGTGCTGGCGCGCGATGCAATGCGAACCCAGATCGACAGCCTGTCTGAAACGACGACCGAGACGGCGCAGGAGCGTGCCGATTTGCAGGCGGGCCTTGCGTCGGCCCTGGCCGCGCGGACGGATGCGATAGATACGGCAGCACAGAAAGCCGCTTTGCTTGCGACAGCGAACAAAGCGCTTAGCGTCGAACAGCAGCAAAGCGCAGAGGCGCAACGTCAGACCGCACTGCTGAACGAGCAAGTCGCTGCCCTGCGGAGTCAGGTTGGTACATTGCAATCGTTGCTAAACGTTGCGACGGATGATGGGGCAGACGCGCAGGTTCAAATCGAACAGCTTGGGTCCCAGTTGAACACAGCCTTGGCCCGCGTGGCGGCAGAGGAACGTCGCAGGCGCACCCTCGAAGAAGCGGAACGCCAGCGACTGGAAGCGGAAACCGCGCGTTTGCAGGCCGAAACACAAAACCTCGAACGCTTTCGATCTGACTTCTTCGGGGAATTGCGCGGCGTCGTCGAAGGGCTGGATGGCGTGCAGATCGAAGGCGATCGCTTCGTCTTTTCGTCCGAGGTGCTGTTCGGCACTGGTGACGCTACTTTGTCACCGAGGGGCCGCGAGGAAATAGGCAAAGTCGCCACCATCCTGCGCGACATTGCTGCACGCATCCCGAAGAATATAGACTGGATTATTCGCGTTGACGGGCACACGGACAACGTTCCGTTGTCTGGCACCGGGCAATATGCTGACAACTGGGAATTGTCCCAGGCGCGCGCGCTTTCGGTCGTCAAGTACATGGAAACGCTAGGCATTGCGCCGAACCGCATGTCTGCGAATGGCTTTGCAGAGTTTCAGCCCCTCAACCCTGCCAATACGACAGAGGCGCGCGCGCAGAACCGCAGGATCGAGCTGAAACTGACTGAACGTTAGTTCAGTGTAACTTTCGTTGTCTGCACATCCAGTGTTTTACCGTCGCGCATGAACGCGATTGCGCCAGTATAATCGCCGGCAGGCCAGCCACCTTCGGGTGTGCGTTTACCGCCGGCCCGGAACAGCTGCGCCTGCGTTCGTTCCAAAACCTGAATGTCACGAAAGATTTCGCCCTGTGGCCCGTTAATCATCAATGTCATCGTGTCACCTTTGCGGCTGCCAAAGGCAAAGCCCCAAACAACCAGCGCAGGCGTATCAACGGGCATCGATAGGATGCTGGCAGTTCCGGCCTTGATCGCATCATAATCTGGAACGGCGTCACTAAAACCAGCCTGAATGATTCCGCCGGGGGAAAACGGAACAGGTGCGTCCCAAAGTGTCCCATCGGACTTAGCGCCACAGGTCGCCAGCGTGTCAGACATGAAGGGATCGACGGCTGCGCCATTGTGGCGCACGGACAGATGAATATGCGGGAACTGCGTTTGCCCCGATAGGCCAACTTGTCCAATAGGCTGCCCACTCGATACGATCTGTCCAGTCTGGACGGTGACAGAACCCTTTTTCATATGACAATACTGTGTTTCCCAGCCGTCACCGTGGCTAATGACGACGCCATTTCCACATTCGCGGTCCGACACATCGGGTGCGCCCGCTTTGTCCTGCAACACGTCTGCCATGTTGTTGCGTACGCCGCGCACCGTGCCGGGTGCCGAGGCTAATACATTGACCCCGGCCGCCAGCATTGCCAGCGAAGGAAGTGCAAAATCCGTACCTTTGTGCCCATCGTAGCTGAGAGTGCCGCAGGTGAAATCAGTCGCACCGGGGCCGGGATCATGGTCGACGGTCTGCTGGATGTAGCAAGTCTGGGAAAGATCGCAGTCCAAAGGCGCGTTTAAACGAAAATCCCCCGCAGCCGATGTGGCTGCGAGGGACAGGACCGTGACAAACGTTCTTTGGATCATTCGGCAGTCAGCAAGGGTGGCTTTTTGCCGGTGATCTTCGCCTGTTCTGGTGCTTCAAACGTCAGGTCTAAATCCTTGCCTTTGACGCCGACCTTCACGAGGCCGCCTTTTGTCAGTTTGCCGAACAACAGTTCTTCTGCCAGTGGCTTTTTGATGTGTTCCTGAATGACACGGCCCAGCGGGCGCGCCCCCATTTTCGCATCATAGCCTTTGTCGGCCAACCATTCAGCGGCCGCCGGCGTCATCTCTATATGGACGTTGCGGTCGATCAATTGCGCTTCCAGCTGAAGAACGAACTTTTCGACTACCTTCATGATCACTTCTTTCGGCAGCGAACCAAAGCTGATGATCGCGTCCAAGCGGTTGCGGAATTCTGGCGTAAAGATCCGCTCGATCGCTGCTGTATCCTCGTCCTCGCGCGTTTCTCGACCGAAGCCGAGAGCGTTCTTGGACATCTCCGCCGCACCGGCGTTGGACGTCATGATCAGGATCACGTTACGGAAATCTGTCGTCCGGCCGTTATGGTCGGTCAGTTTGCCGTGGTCCATCACCTGCAGCAGAATGTTGTAGACATCAGGGTGCGCCTTTTCCATCTCGTCCAGCAGCAGCACACAGTGTGGGTTCTGATCGACACCGTCGGTCAGCATGCCGCCTTGGTCGAAGCCAACATAACCCGGAGGCGCACCAATCAGACGGCTGACCGCATGCTTCTCCATATACTCCGACATGTCGAAGCGGATCAGTTCCACGCCCAGCGAATCCGCCAGTTGCTTGGCGACCTCTGTCTTGCCCACACCCGTTGGGCCAGCAAACAGGTAGTTGCCGATTGGCTTTTCGGGCTCGCGCAGACCGGCACGCGCCAGTTTGATCGCCGAAGACAGCGCCTCGATCGCTTTGTCTTGGCCGAAGACAACGCGCTTAAGGGACTTTTCCAGGTCCTTAAGAACCTCGGCATCATCCTTGCTGACGTTCTTCGGTGGGATACGAGCGATCTTGGCGACAACCGACTCGATCTCTTTAACGCCAATCGTCTTGCGACGCTTAGATTCTGCAATCAGTTGCTGAGACGCACCCGCCTCGTCAATTACGTCGATGGCTTTGTCAGGCAGCTTCCGGTCGTTGATGTAACGCGCCGAAAGCTCCACTGCGGTCCGGATCGCGTCGTTCGTGTATTTGACGCTATGGTGCTCTTCAAAGTAGGGCTTCAGACCCTTGAGGATCTTCACGGCGTCTTCGACCGAAGGCTCGTTCACGTCGATTTTCTGGAAGCGGCGTGCCAAAGCACGATCTTTTTCAAAGTGCTGGCGGAATTCCTTGTATGTTGTGGAACCCATGCAACGCAACTTGCCACCCTGCAACGCAGGCTTTAGCAGGTTGGACGCATCCATCGCACCGCCGGACGTTGCGCCAGCGCCAATGATCGTGTGGATTTCGTCGATAAACAGAACCGCGTCTTTGTGGTTCTCCATCTCGGTCATCACGGCCTTCAGTCGCTCTTCGAAGTCACCGCGATAGCGGGTTCCTGCCAGCAAAGCCCCCATATCGAGGCTGTAGATCGTGGCTTTCGAAAGCACCTCTGGCACCTCGTGGTTGACGATCTTGTAAGCCAAGCCTTCGGCAATGGCGGTTTTACCCACGCCCGGATCACCCACCAGTAGTGGGTTGTTCTTGCGCCGGCGGCAAAGCACTTGAATGCAACGCTCCACTTCATGCGCGCGGCCGATCAGGGGATCAAGGTCGCCCTTGCCCGCCTTTTCGTTCAGATCAACGCAGTATTTCGCCAGTGCGGATTCTTTTTTATCCCCGTCGGTCACGCTTTCGTCCTCGTCTTGTTGAGGCGAGCCTGAGACGGGGCGGCTTTCACCGAAAGCCGGGTCCTTCGCCACGCCATGCGCGATGAAATTGACTGCGTCGTAACGGGTCATATCCTGCTCTTGCAGGAAATAAGCGGCGTTGCTTTCGCGTTCTGCAAAGATGGCGACCAGCACGTTGGCACCAGTCACTTCGGTCCGGCCAGAAGACTGGACGTGAATTGCGGCGCGCTGGATAACGCGCTGGAAGGCGGCTGTCGGTACGGCTTCGGACCCGTCAACGTCGGTTTCAAGCGTCGACAGATCGTCGGAGATGAAATCTTCGAGGTCCTTGCGCAACTCGTCCAGATCTACGGAACAGGCGCGCATCACGCGCGCCGCGTCTGGTTCGTCAATCAACGCCAGCAGCAAATGCTCCAGCGTGGCAAGTTCGTGGCGACGGGCGTTGGCCAAGGCCAGGGCACCGTGAATGGACTGCTCAAGCGTCGTGGAAAAAGATGGCACTTCGGGTGCTCCTTGCTATTCGGGAGTCCGGTGGGCGGGTCACCCGTGACGGACCGTGGCCTTATCTCTCAAGGTTTGGCTTTTTGGCCCAACCTTCAAGGTTTTTCTTGCCCAGCCTGTTCACAAAAAGACTGACGTGTCGTGAACGGGTCGGTCAATAGGGCAAATTTGGATTAATCCTGCCCTGTTTAAGTCAGAACCGATCCTTGCGGGATCGGATTTCGGTGAAAATTTCGGCGGGTTTTGCATCGGCCATATTAACAGCCTGTGCCAGAACCGGATCGTCGGCGCGCAGGAAAGGGTTCGTGTCACATTCCAACGAAAGAAGCGAGGGAACAGTTGCGTGGCCGTTTTCACGCGCCGTCCTGATCGCTTCGATACGAGAGATAATAGCTTTATTGTCTGGTTCAAGGGAAAGGGCGAACCGCGCGTTTGTCATTGTATATTCGTGGCCCGAACAAACAATCGTATCGCGGGGTAGGGCACGTAGCTTTTGCATGTTGTCCCACATCTGTGCTGGTGTGCCTTCGAATAACCGTCCGCAGCCCATCGCCATCAGGCTATCGGCTGTGAACAGCAGTTTTTCGGAGGGCATATGAAATGCGATGTGACCAACCGTGTGGCCGGACGCGTCCATGATCGCTACATCACGTCCGCAAACTTGAATCGTATCGCCATCCTCAACCGCGACATCCAGTCTGGGTAATCGATGTGAATCGGCACGCGCCCCGATAACGCGCGCGGTGCCGCGCAAAGCTTCAAGACCTTGGACGTGGTCGTCGTGATGGTGTGTGATCAGGATGTCGGTCAGGGTCCATCCGTGGGAATGCAACGCCGCTTGAATCGGGGCCGCCTCTGGTGCGTCTATCAGAGCGGTTTGGCCGCTGTCTGCGTCATGAACAAGAAATGCGTAGTTGTCGGACAGGCAAGGGACAGTGATCAGTTCAACGGGCATGGCAACTTCGCTTTTCTTTGCTAGGGTAGGCGCCAAGCCGGCCTTAGGACTCTGCACGCCACAATGCATCTAGATGTTCTTCAACTGCGTAACTTTTACTACCGTAGTGCTTTAGGGCGAGCGGCACAAAAGGTCATACGTGACGAATTGGTGCGAATGTGGCCGGAGGCAAAGGGGCAGACGGTCGCAGGCTTCGGTTTTGCTGTACCTTTGTTACGCCCCTATCTCCGCGATGCGCGCCGCGTGATCGGTCTTATGCCCGGCCCGCAAGGCGTCATGCCTTGGCCGGCGGGGCAGCCGAACGTATCGGTCCTATGTGAAGACACCCTTTGGCCACTGCCAACAGGATTCGTGGACAAGCTTGTTGTTTTGCATGGGCTCGAAACCACGGACCATCCGACTGCAGTGTTGAATGAATGTCACAGGGTATTGGGACCGGGCGGGCGTGCGATTTTTATTGTGCCGAACCGTGCGGGTCTTTGGTCGCGTTCGGATCGCACGCCATTTGGGTTCGGACGTCCCTATTCGCCCAGTCAATTAGAAATGCAATTGCGGGATCATGACTTCGATATCGGCAACGTCAGTGCGACATTGTACCAGCCGCCCTCGCATAATCCGGTCTGGCGCCGCATGGCTGGCTTATTAGAAAAAGCTGGTCATAATATCCCGATGATGGCCGGAGGCGGCGTTTTGATGGTCGAAGCTTGCAAGCAATCCCCAGCAGCGCTTGGTCCCGGCCACCGTGTAAGGCGCCGGGACAGGATACTGTCGCCCCTTCCAGAGGCAGCACCGGCATGATCCCGCGGGGCGACCTGCGGCACTTCGTCCTGATGTTTGGTTTATGCGGTGTCCAAAGGGTTCCATACATACATCAAAATCGCCTTAACGTGTTGCGGGGCGTGATGTCGTCTGCTAGATCGACGCTGATTTTAATGCCTCGGTAAGTTTCGAGGAGACGTGAACGCCTCCGGGCCCTTTTGGGGTCACGGGGGCCTTATATCGGAAGGGTGGACGTGTCCGAACCAGCTTCGATCACTCAGGGTATCGCCGGGCGCTATGCGTCAGCGGTGTTTGACATCGCCAAAGACGGCAACAATCTCAAGGCGATGGAACAGGACGTAGACGCGCTTGACGCTGCGCTGTCCGAAAGCAGCGACTTTCGTGATCTGATCACATCACCGCTGTACGGCCGCGACGAACAGTCCGCGTCCGTCGCCGCGCTGGCGCAGAAAATGGCGCTGTCGCCCATGATGGCGAATCTGTTGGGCCTGCTGGCTGACAAGCGGCGTCTTTACGTTCTTCCCGGCGTACTAGGCACCCTGCACGACCTGCTGGCTGCCGATCGTGGCGAAGTCACGGCAGAAGTCACGACCGCCACCGCGCTGTCCGATGACCAACGCAAAAAGCTGTCTGAAACGCTGTCCGAACAGGCCGGCAAGTCGGTCAGCATCAAGGAAACCGTGGACGCCTCTATTCTTGGCGGTCTGATCGTCAAGGTCGGGTCCCGCATGATCGATACGTCGATCGCGTCCAAGCTCAATGCACTCCAGAACAACATGAAAGAGGTCGGATAAATGGCGATCCAAGCGTCTGAAATCTCTGCGATCCTGAAGGACCAGATTAAGAACTTCGGTCAGGATGCCGAAGTCGCCGAGGTTGGCCGCGTGCTGTCCGTCGGTGACGGTATCGCCCGCGTTTATGGCCTTGATGCCGTGCAAGCCGGTGAGATGGTCGAATTCCCCGGTGGTATCCGCGGCATGGCCCTGAACCTCGAATCCGACAACGTCGGCGTCGTGATCTTCGGTTCCGACCGTGACATCAAAGAAGGCGATACCGTCAAGCGCACTAAGTCCATCGTGGACGTGCCTGCCGGTTTGGGCCTGCTTGGTCGCGTCGTTGACGGTCTTGGCAACCCGCTGGACGGCAAGGGCCCCATCGATGCCTCAGAACGTCGCGTCGCTGACGTCAAAGCTCCGGGCATCATCCCGCGTAAATCGGTTCACGAACCGATGCCGACTGGTCTGAAGTCCATCGACGCCATGATCCCGATCGGCCGTGGCCAGCGCGAGCTGATCATTGGTGACCGTCAGACCGGTAAGACCGCTGTCGCTCTCGACACCATTCTGAACCAGAAGTCGTACAACGATGCTGCCACTGACGACAGTCAGAAGCTTTACTGCATCTATGTCGCCATCGGTCAAAAGCGTTCGACCGTGGCACAGCTGGTAAAGAAGCTAGAAGAGACTGGCGCGATCGAATACACGACCATCGTCGCAGCAACCGCATCCGATCCTGCACCGATGCAGTATCTGGCACCGTACTCTGCCACCGCAATGGCTGAATATTTCCGCGACAACGGTAAGCATGCTCTGATCATCTATGATGACCTTTCCAAGCAGGCCGTGTCTTATCGCCAGATGTCGCTGTTGCTGCGTCGTCCGCCAGGGCGTGAGGCATACCCAGGCGACGTGTTCTATCTGCACTCTCGTTTGCTGGAGCGTTCGGCTAAGCTGAACGAAGACAACGGTTCCGGCTCGCTGACGGCTCTGCCGATCATCGAAACCCAAGGCGGCGACGTGTCCGCATTTATTCCGACCAACGTGATCTCGATCACCGACGGTCAGATCTTCTTGGAAACCGAACTGTTCTTCCAGGGCATCCGTCCTGCTGTGAACACTGGTCTGTCGGTGTCTCGTGTGGGTTCTGCTGCGCAGACCAACTCGATGAAATCCGTCGCAGGTCCGGTTAAGCTGGAACTGGCGCAGTACCGCGAAATGGCTGCTTTTGCGCAGTTCGGTTCGGACCTTGACGCTGCAACCCAGCGCCTGCTGAACCGCGGTGCACGTCTGACGGAACTGATGAAGCAGCCGCAGTATTCGCCGCTGACCAACGCAGAAATCGTGACCGTCATCTACGCGGGCACCAAAGGCTACCTTGATAAGATCGATGTCAAATCGGTCGGTCGCTTCGAGGCTGGTTTACTGAAGCACATGCGTACCCAAGGTCGTGACGTTCTGGATATGATCACGAACGAGGACCCAAAGATCAAAGGCGATGCAGAAGCAAAGCTGAAAGCCGCGATCGACGCCTTCGCCAAAGATTTCGCCTGAACATCTTTAAGATAAGGAGACATGGGTTTGCCTAGTCTTAAGGACCTTAAAAACCGGATCGCGTCGGTCAAATCGACCCGCAAGATCACCAAGGCCATGCAGATGGTGGCCGCCGCAAAACTGCGGCGGGCACAGGATGCTGCCGAGGCTGCGCGCCCCTATACGGAGCGGTTCAACGCTGTCATGGCAGGTCTGTCTCAGGCCGCAGAGGGGTCGCCCTCTGCGCCGAAGCTGCTGGCTGGCACCGGATCGGACAATACACACCTGCTTGTCGTGATGACGGCAGAGCGTGGTCTGTGTGGTGGTTTCAATGCCAACATAGCCAAACTTGCACGTCAGCATGCAAAAAAGCTGCTGGCCGAAGGAAAGACCGTCAAGATCTTGACGGTCGGCAAAAAAGGTCGCGACAGCATGCGTCGCGATCTTGGCGACCACTTCGTCGGTCACATCGATATGTCGGGCGTCAAGAGGATGTCCTACGCCGATGCACAAAAAGTGGCCAAGGACGTCTTGAACCGTTTCGACGCGAGCGAATTTGACATCGCAACGATGTTCTTCGCGAGGTTCGAAAACGTTGTGTCGCAGCACCCGACGGCGCAGCAGATAATCCCGGCCAAGTTCGAAGCGGCGGCAGATGCCAATACCGCTAATATGCTCTACGACTACGAGCCCAGCGAAGAGGCGATCCTTGCCGACCTGCTGCCGCGCGGCGTCGCCACGCAAATTTTTGCAGCGTTGCTGGAAAATGCGGCGTCGGAACAGGGCGCGCGGATGTCCGCCATGGATAACGCGACACGCAACGCGGGCGACATGATCGACGATTTGACTATCGAGTATAACCGCTCGCGTCAGGCCAAGATCACGAACGAGCTGATCGAAATTATTTCGGGCGCGGAAGCGCTCTAAAAAGAGACCGGAGAAACGTAATGGCTAACGCAAAAGGCAAGATCACACAGGTGATTGGCGCCGTCGTTGACGTCCAGTTCGGGGATCACCTACCCCAGATTCTGAACGCGCTGACCACTGACAACAACGGCAAATTGCTGACCATGGAAGTGGCACAGCACCTTGGCGAAAATACCGTCCGTTGTATCGCGATGGACGCGACTGAAGGTCTGGTCCGCGGTCAGGAAGTCACTGACATGGACAACACGATCACCGTGCCGGTCGGCGATGCGACCCTTGGCCGGATCATGAACGTAATCGGCGAGCCGATCGACGAAAAAGGTCCGATTGGCGAAACCGAACGCCGCTCGATCCACGGCGAAGCGCCGACGTTCGAAGCGCAGTCCACAGCATCCGAAGTGCTGGTGACTGGCATCAAGGTCATCGACCTGCTGGCCCCCTACGCAAAAGGCGGCAAAATCGGTCTGTTCGGCGGTGCCGGCGTGGGCAAGACGGTTCTTATTCAGGAACTGATCAACAACATCGCGAAAGTGCACTCGGGCTATTCCGTTTTCGCTGGCGTGGGCGAGCGGACTCGTGAAGGTAACGACCTTTACTACGAGTTCATCGACTCCAAAGTTATCGACATCGAAGACCTGACAAAGTCGAAAGTGGCCTTGGTCTACGGTCAGATGAACGAGCCACCGGGTGCGCGTATGCGTGTTGCCCTGTCCGGTTTGACAATGGCAGAAGCTTTCCGCGACCAGTCCGGTACCGACGTTTTGTTCTTCGTGGACAACATCTTCCGGTTTACGCAAGCCGGTTCCGAGGTGTCCGCACTTCTGGGTCGTATCCCGTCCGCCGTGGGCTATCAGCCGACGCTGGCGACGGACATGGGCCAGATGCAGGAACGCATCACGTCCACCAAGAACGGTTCGATTACGTCTGTGCAGGCCATCTATGTGCCCGCCGACGACCTTACCGACCCGGCACCTGCGACCTCCTTTGCTCACCTTGACGCGACTACGGTTCTGAACCGTGCGATCTCGGAAAAGGGTATCTACCCGGCTGTTGACCCGCTGGACTCTACCTCGCGTCTGCTCGATCCGGGCATCGTTGGCGAAGAGCACTACAAAGTGGCTAACGACGTTCAGCAGATGCTGCAGCGTTACAAATCCCTGCAGGACATCATCGCCATCCTTGGCATGGACGAGCTGTCCGAAGAGGACAAGATGACCGTGACCCGCGCTCGTAAGCTGGAGCGTTTCCTGTCTCAGCCTTTCGACGTGGCACAGGTGTTTACCGGTTCGCCGGGCGTCCAGGTCGCACTGGAAGACACCATTGCGTCGTTCAAAGCGGTTGTGGCCGGTGAGTACGACCACCTGCCCGAGGGCGCTTTCTACATGGTCGGCGGAATCGATCAAGTGATCGCCAAAGCCGAGAAAATGGCCGCAGACGCGGCGTAAGGAGCGATCATGGCAGATACTCTGCAATTCGATCTCGTCTCGCCCGAGCGCCGCTTGGCCTCGGTCGAGGCCTCCGAGGTGCAAATCCCCGGTGCCGATGGCGACCTGACGGCGATGGCGGGCCATGCGCCAACCATCACCACGCTGCGTCCCGGTGTGTTGAAGGTGGTCCGCAATGGCGGCACCGACGAATACGTTGTGTTGGGTGGTTTCGCTGAAATCACGGCGACGTCGGTTTCGGTCTTGGCCGAAAGTGCGTTGCCGCGGGGCGAAATGACTCAGGAAGTGTTCAATACGATGATGTCCGACGCCCATGCAGAAATGACGAAGGCTAAGGAAGTATTCGACAATGAACCTGGTCCGGTCGATGACGCTGCAAAGCTGATCGCCGACATGGTTGCGGTCGGTACCCATATCGGACTTGATCCAAAGCAGTCAAACTTCGGATAACCGCAGTATTTCGGTAACAGATCACTAGAAGGCCCCGCATTGCGGGGCCTTTTTGCTATGCGGTGGTCACTTTTTAATCAATTTATGCATTATTCTAAGGTATCGAGTTTTAAGGCACCCATATGCGCAAATTTGGCAATCATTCCGTTGGCGTCGACCAAGGGGATCTGGTGCTTTTTTCTGACTTTGAAGACGGCGGTCAGATGTGGTCGGGCGAAGGGCCGCGCTTAACACGCCATAGCGTCCGCTATAAAGAAGCCTATGAAGCGCCGCCAGTCGTACAAGTTTCGCTGTCGATGTGGGATATATCCAACGGTGCGAACGCACGTGCGGACGTAACTTCCGACAACGTAACCCGCGAGGGCTTCGATATCGTTTTTCGGACATGGGGCGACACACGTGTCGCCCGTGTCCGCGTCGCGTGGATCAGCATCGGGCCAATCCACAACGACGACTACTGGAACGTTTAACGCGTGTAGACACCTTCGTAGATCGGCTGCAGCGTTTTGTGGTTGAACAGCGACGATACGCTAGTGCCATTCCAAGTATTCAAAATGGCCTGTGCAAAGATCGGTGCTGTTTTGACGATGCGGATATTGGGGCAGGCGATCGTTTCCGCCTTGGGCTGGATCGTGTCGGTAATGACGAGGTTTTTCATCACCGACTTGCTGACCCGGTCCACGGCCGGACCTGACAGCACCCCGTGCGTGATGTACGAATGCACCTCCTTGGCACCGTTTTCCATAAGCACCTCTGCTGCCTTGCAGAGGGTGCCAGCCGTATCGACAAGGTCGTCCACGATCAGGCAGACGCGATCTTTCACGTCACCGATCACGGTCATTTCGGCGACTTCACCGGGCTTGCCGCGGCGTTTATCGACGATAGACAGTGGTGCCCCGATCCGTTGTGCAAGATCCCGGGCGCGGGCCACACCACCCACATCGGGGCTGACAACCATAATGTCGTCCATTTGGTCTTTGAAGTTATGCATGACATCCAACGCCCAAACAGGGCTGGCGTAAAGGTTGTCGACCGGAATATCGAAAAAGCCCTGAATCTGCGTCGCATGTAGGTCCAGCGTTAGAATTCGCTCCACTCCTGCCTCGACAAGAATATTCGCGACCAGCTTGGCTGTGATCGGTGTCCGGGCCTTGCTGCGACGGTCCTGACGGGCGTAGCCAAAGTAGGGCATGACGGCTGTGATGCGCGCCGCCGACGAACGGCGCAAGGCGTCTGCGATGATCAGCAGCTCCATCAAGTTGTCGTTAGTCGGGTTCGACGTTGGCTGGATGATATACATATCCTCGCCACGGACGTTCTCGAAAACTTCGACGAAAATTTCGCCATCGTTGAACCGTTCAACCCGTGCATCAACAAGGCTGACATCCATGCCGCGGTGCATCGACATGCGGGATGCGACCGCCTCGGCCAAAGGCCTGTTCGCATTGCCAGAGATCAGCTTGGGTTCATGAAGGTTGGCCATTGGGGATCCTTATGGTGCCGTCGCGGAATCGCCCGCGTTGACACCGCCTAGCACACCGCTACGGTCCCGAAAACATCAACACCTGAAAGGCTGAACAAAATGGCCCATATCGATTATTTCTTTGCCACGATCAGTCCGTACACATACCTCTGCGGCCTGCGCCCGGCTGAAATTGCGACGGCGCACGGCGCCACGATCACATATCGCCCAGTGGATTTGATGAGCGTGTTTTCGCGTACGGGTGGCCAGCCCGTGCCAGAGCGTCATCCCAACCGCCAGGATTATCGCCTACAAGACCTGCGCCGCCGGGCTGCCCTATTGGGCGTACCCCTCATCCTTAAGCCGCCGTTCTTTCCGACCAATGCCGCACCCAGTTCCTACGCTATTATCGCAGCACAGGCGGCCGGTGGCGGGCGCATAGCAGCGCTGGTCGCAGGCTTGACCGCTGCGTGTTGGTCAGAGGGTCGCGACATCGCAGATGACGATGTCATCCGCGATTGTCTGGAAAAAGCCGGTTTCGATCCGGCATTGGCGGACAAGGGTCTGTTGACTGGTGCGGACGCGTATCACCGCAATACTGAAGAGGCCGTGCGCCTAGGCGTTTTCGGCGCACCGTTTTTCATTGCCGACACCGACGAACGGTTCTGGGGCGAGGATCGTTTGGACGATCTGGAGGCGCATCTGGCGGGCCGCGTCTGATGCCAATCGAGTGTCATGCCGGTCTGAAAGTTAACGTCACCAGTACCGGCGACGCTGCACGCACCTTGCTGCTGCACTGCACGCTAGCTCGGTCAGAGGCGCTATTGCCGTTGGCAAAATCTTTGCCGGGGACTTCGGTGCTTGTGGATTTGCTTGGCCACGGAAAATCGCAGGATTGGACCGGCCAAGGCGATTATCAGACCGCTAATATGGCCGCTGCGGTCGATTTGTGCGATGGGCCGATGCACGTCGTGGGCCATTCCTTCGGTGCGGCTGTAGCCCTACGCATGGCAGTGGATCATCCTGCCAAGATCGCCCGATTGACCTTGATAGAGCCGGTGTACTTTGCCCTCGCAACCGATGCGACAGCCCGCGCCGATCATATCGCTCGCTTTGCTCCGATCTATGCTGCTTATGACGCGGGGGATTTCGAAACAGCGGCGCGGTTGTTCCACGGTGACTGGGGCGGTAGCGCATGGGATGCGCTGCCTGATCATACACGCGCCAGCTTTGCCCGCCGGATGCCACTGATTATGGCCGGTGTGCCCGCCATTCAGGACGATATTCACGGTGTCGCAGATCGTCTGTCACAAGTGGCGGTGCCAGTCTCTCTGATCCGCGGTGAGGCCTCACCGCCGGTTGTCCGGGCGATTCACGGCGCCATTTGTCAAGCGTTGCCGCATGCTCGCGATCATGTGGTGGCTGGGGCAGGGCACATGGTACCGATGACCCACACCGCGCAAGTTGCGGCGCTTATTGTTTCAGATGCGCAATGAAACGATCAATAGCGCCATGATCCGCTGACCAGTCACAGACCAGACGCCCAGTCAGCATCTCGTCATCGGGGCCGCTTTCCGGATCACCAGACATGACGTAATACTGGGCCCCTGCGGCAAGTGCCTTCTGGTGCAATGCGCGCGGGGCATCAAAGAACACAAGGTTCGATTGGGGCGAAAACAGCACTTGAACGTCTGAGACGCCTTCCAATCCCGCAATGAGGTGGGCGCAAGCGTCGTTTGCCTGCCGCGCCATGTTCAGCCACAAGCCGTCCGTCAGATAGGCATGCATTTGAGCCGACAAATAGCGATGCTTTGAAAATAAATGGGCGCCGCGTTTACGGCGTAATTCGAACTGTTGCGATACGGCTGGATCAAAAAAGATACAGGCCTCTACGCCCAAAAGCCCGTTCTTGGTGCCGCCAAAGCTGACTGCATCAATCCCGGCCTTCCACGTCATCTCTGCCGCCGTGCATCCCAGTGCGACCAGCGCGTTGGTGAACCGCGCACCGTCCATATGTGACTTAAGGCCGAAGGACTTTGCCACTTTCGTCAGGGCCATCAGTTCGGCGACGGTATAGACCGTGCCCTTTTCTGTCGCCTGCGTGATGGACACCGGGCCGCGCTGAGGGCCATGAACCCCGCGCGTTTCCTCTTTCAGGATCGCGGCTTGTAGGGTGGGGGCAGTCATCTTGGCGTCGTATGTGTCCACCAACGTTAGCTTGGCCCCGCCGGTGTAGAACTCGGGTGCGTTGCATTCGTCTTCGTGGATGTGGGCCATTGGCGAACAAAAGATTGTTTCCCAAGGGTTTGAAAGCGTTGCCAATGTCAGGGCGTTCGCGGCGGTGCCGGTTGCGACCAGATGAACGGCAGCATCAGGCGCTTCGAAGATATCGCGGATCATTTGCCGCACTTCGATCATGGGCGCGTCTGCACCGTAACCGCTGGCATAACCTTGGTTGGCGGCCATCAGGGCTTCCATCACCTTGGGATGGGCGGGACCTGCGTTGTCAGAAGTGAAAAACATCTAAGTCGGCTCCTCAATGATATTGTTTTCCCAATCGTCGTCGTCAACTTCGACCTCGGAAAGGGTCTGGCCGCGCATTGTAACCCCCGCGTCGTGCGGACTGTTCGGATCGCCAGAGATCAGAGGATGCCACGAATAAAGGTCGCGACCTTCAGCGACCAAGCGATAGGCGCAAGTCTGCGGCAGCCAATACATGTTGTCCTTTAACGTCTTGGGTGTCAGGACGATACATTCCGGCACGAATTGGTGCCGAACCGGGTATTTCGCGCAAAGGCAGGTTTCGTTGTCAAGCAAACGGCAGGCGACACGGGTTAGGGCGACTTCGCCCGTATCTTCGTCTTCTAGCTTGTTCAGGCAGCACTTGCCGCAACCGTCGCACAACGCTTCCCATTCCGGACGCGATAATTTGGTCATCGGGATAGTCGCCCAGAACCGGGGGCGCAGTCCACTACGGTCAATCGGGTCAGACATCGGCCAGAATGTCCCGTGCACGGGCGCAGTCGGCGTCCATTTGGGTAATAAGCGCGGGGAGTCCGTCGAACTTCAGCTCCGGTCTCAGGTAATCGACAAGGGCCACACTGATATGCTGGCCATAAAGATCGCCTTTGAAATCGAAGATGAACGTTTCGCAATTCGGCATGTTTTCTCCGAACATTGGACGGACCCCGATGCTTGCAGCCCCGTCATAGCGACCCTTGTGTGGACCGTCTGGAATATCGACACGTACTGCATAGACGCCGAATTTAGGGGGGTGCAGGCCCGCGATCGACATGTTGGCAGTGGGATAGCCCAGCTCTCGTCCGCGCTGGTCGCCACGGATGACTTCGCCAACAATGCGGTGCCAATGGCCCAGCATAGCGGCGGCGTCGCGGGGGCGCCCATCCGTCAGGGCGGCGCGGATGGCTGTCGAACTGACGCGCCCGGCTTCCAGCTTGACCATAGGTGCGACAGTCACGCCAAAACCCATGTCAGCGCCAAAGCGCGCAAGATCGCTGGCAGTGCCCGCGCGATCTTTTCCAAAACAGAAATCCGCACCAACAACGACATGGGCAAGGCCTAACCGGTCATGAATAATGGCCTGGGCAAATTCTTGTGGGGTCAGCGCCACAAGCGCCGCGTTGAACGGCACCTCGTAAAGCTTTTCAACATCTTGCTTGGCCAGTTCGTTTGCCCGCGCTTCGGGGTTCATCAACCGAAAGGGTGGGGCGTCTGGCGCAAAGAATGCGCGAGGGTGCGGCTCGAACGTCATTATGCCGAGTGGCGCCGATCGGTGGGCCGCAGCGTATCGGGCGGCGTCGATGACCGAACGATGGCCCAGATGGACGCCGTCAAAATTGCCGATGGCGGCGGCGGCACCACGGTCGGCTGGATCAAGGTATAGGGTGTCACGGATGATGCGCATAAGATTGCGTAACGCGGGCGTGCTGGGTGTGCAAGCTACGCCCAGCAGTCCCGAGGTGCTATGACGCCGTGTTCAGTCGAATTTTGCAGAGGGCGCAAGCACGACGGCTTCGCCGATCAGAACCTTTTTGCCGTCAACCAGACAGCGTGTCTCCATCGTGACTTTACGTTTGCCATAGTCGATGCTGATCACTTCGACCTCTGCCGTGACCATATCGCCGGGTCGGACAGGTGCCAGAAACCGCAGCGACTGACCAAGATAAACCGTGCCATGCCCGGGCAATTGTTCGCCGATCACGGCAGAGATTAAGCCCGCCGTCAGCATCCCGTGGGCGATCCGCCCTTCGAAAATCGTGTCGCGGGCATAATCGTCGTCCAGATGGACCGGATTACGGTCCGTGCTGATTTGTGCAAACATCTCGATGTCCGCGTCGGTCACGACCTTGCGCAGGGACCGCATCATGCCGACGGCAAGATCCTCGATGACGATGGTGCCGCGGTGGGTATTGTCCAGCATGTCGCGTTCCTTCACGTCACAATCCGTCGCTCTTTGCGATTTATTTGTAACTTAATTACGCTGCGACTGCATAAAGTCAAGTCATGCTAAGGTCTAACGCAGGAACCCGATGGCGTAGGTGGGGCTGACCTGCTGTTGTTGCAGGTAGTTTTCCAGTGCTGGGCCAGCGGGGTGCATATCCGTTGTCTCTGTTTCCTCTGCGGCTAGACCGCCGGTGATAAACAGCGAATCCAAGTCCTCTTGCTGGGCGCCTAAGATATCGGTGTGAATGCCGTCACCGATGCAGATGATCCGGGTCAGGTCCGCACCGCCGTCAAGTGCTGCAAGGCGACGGCGCGCAAGGTCGTAAATTGGCGGATGCGGCTTACCGAAGTACAGGCTTTCGCCGCCCATTTCGGTGTAAAGCTTTGCCAGCGCCCCCGCGCAC
This sequence comes from Loktanella sp., assembly GCA_024635625.1. Lineage (GTDB taxonomy): Bacteria > Pseudomonadota > Alphaproteobacteria > Rhodobacterales > Rhodobacteraceae > Loktanella. The sequence continues at coordinate 44,114 of JAGXIQ010000163.1, forward strand.
CATTCACGGCTTTCGCCCCGGTCGACGACAATATCGGGGTTCGCGCAAAGCAGCTTTAGCCCACGCTGCTTGGCAGCAAGGAATTGCGGGCGATAGACGGATGGGTCGGCATGAGGGTCGTCCGGGCCGCAGCACACGATGCCATCGGCTTGATCCAGTGGCACCTGACGGATTGTCAGGGGATCGTCCAACAGCTCCATCGGTTTGAAAAAGGCCTGATCGTGATCTTCGCCGATAAAGTAGACATTCGATCCGACGGCACCCTGAAACATTGCCGCGCGCGCACTGTCGCCAGATGTCGCCATCGCGTCCCACGAATCGTCAGGGATACCCATGCGCTGAACCTGTGTCTTGGTCGTTGACCATGGTCGCGGAGAGTTCGTCACCAAAACCACACGGCCTCCGGCGCGACGATAATCCTGCATAGCCTTCACAGCGTCAGGAAATGCAGTAACGCCGTTATGCATGCAGCCCCAAAGGTCGACGAAAGCGGCATCATAGTCACCCGCGATATCAAGGAAGCTGTGGACGATCTGGGTCATGGCGATGCCTTTATGAGAATGGTGCGCTAGCAGCGGGCGTTGGCGCCTTTGGCGGGAAAGTATGCCGGGTCAATTGATGGCCGAACATATTCTGAATGTGTTTGCCGAAGGCCGCTGTTGAAGCCTCCGGCGGAAGTATTTTGGGAAAAAACGAGGAGGGCGGCCTGCGCCCATTAGCTTATTTCTTCAGGTTCGGAATGATCTGCTTTTTGCGGCTCATCACGCCCGGTAGGACGACCGTGTCGCCCGACGTGTCGGCGTCAAAGGATGCCTTCGCGACCTGCTTGGTCAGATCGTTCGGCAGCAGCATCGTGGCTTCTTCGCGAATGATGTCCACGACGAAAAGTAGAACTTGATCAACGCCGTCTTCGGCAGCGACGGCGGGCATGGCTGCAGCAAGTGCATCCTTGCGGTCCAGCACGACTGCGGGCGAAGTAGTTTCAAGGACAGAGACGCGGAATTTTGTGCCCTCTATTTCGTATTCCTTTGAGTCCATCCGCAGCAGTTCTGCATCGCTGAATGCGCTGACGTCAGATTTCGCGGCAAACATCTCGTCGGTGTACGAGGTGATATCGATGCCCAGATCGGCAGCGAGATCTTCGGCCAGCTTTTTGTCCACCGGGGTGGTTGTGGGCGAACGGAAGGCGAGTGTGTCCGAGAGGATGCACGACATCATCAGGCCCTTGATATTGTCGGGCATCTTTGCCGCTTTGTCACCCATCAGCTGGTGCATGATCGTGGCGGTGCAGGCCAGCGGGCGGATCGTGATATCGATCGGACCCTTGGTCTTGATTCCACCGACCAGCAAGTGGTGGTCGATGATCGCCTGCACGTCGGCACCGTTGATGTTCTCTGGTAGTTCAGCTGGGTTATTGGTGTCTACGATAACGCAAGCCTGACCGTCGGTGACATCACGCACGATTTCTGGTTGTTCAAAACCCCAGCGCTTAGCCACAAAGGCAGCCTCTGTGTTGGGCTGCCCAAGCAGGACGGCCTTGGCGTCGATGCCGGCATCCTTCAGGAACCATTCCCAGATCAGGGGGGATCCGGTTGAATCGGTGTCAGGGGATTTGTGGCCGAAGATCAGAGTGGTCATTGTCATTTCGCCTTACGTCAGGGATGTTTTGCCGCCTTATAAGGTGGACGGGCCGTGCTGTCACGCAGGTCGGGGGGAACATGATTAAAACACGCGAAGCAGACCTTTACCCAGCCATCAAGGCGCATCTGGTGACCCTTGGCTACGACGTCAAAGGCGAGGTGGGGGCGGCCGATGTTGTGGCCATGAAGGGTGCCGAGGTGTTGGTGGTCGAGATGAAAGTCGGTTTTTCACTGACCCTATTCCACCAAGGCATCGCGCGGCAGGCGGTGACTGACATCGTTTATCTGGCGGTGCCGGCGGGCGGCGCTCGCAAGGCGCTGCTGGCCAATGTCGGGTTGGCGCGCAGGTTGGGGCTTGGGGTCATGACTGTGCGTCTGCGTGATGACTTCGTCGAGGTGCTGGCCGATCCCGGGCCGTTCACGCCGCGCAAATCACCGAAAAAAGCGAAGCGCTTGAAAAAGGCATTCTCTCAGTTGAAGGGCGATCCAAATGCGGGGGGGGCAACGCGGCACGGGTTAGTAACCGGATATCGTCAGGATGCCATCGCCTGCGCGCGTTTTCTGGCGGTGCATGGTGCGTCAACCGGCGCCCGGATCAAGAACTGGGCCGAGGTTCCAGACGCGACGCGGATCATGGCGGACGATCACTATGGCTGGTTCACGCGTGTCAGTCGGGGTGTCTATGATCTGACATCCGCAGGACGGCGTGGACTTGCGGACTGGGACGAAAGTTAGCGTAGGGGGGACACGGTCCACCCGTCCTGGGTCAACAGGTTTAGCACGCCCTCGTGGCCTTGTAGGTGGGCGGCGCCCACAGCCACTGTGATGTTGTTGTGCATTTCCGCTGCGCTTAAAATGCGTGGCAGCCACGCCTGATTGCGATCTACCAGCAACTCTTGTTCGGACAGATCGAAAAGCGAATCCGCAGCGACGATGTCGATGCCGGGAATCAGATGGGACGCCACGCGGCTGACCTCCCACAGTTCTGCGATGTTTCCGGCGAAGTAGCTGTCCAGCATGCTGGCGAACATCTCTTGTTGTAGCGCTGGTGGTGCGATTGATAGCCGCAATTGGTCGACTTGAACGTCAATCGGATCGGCCCGCATCAGGTTGAATAGCGTATCCCAAGGCTCTAGGGCGACGATAGGTACGGCAGCGGTCTGCGCTTGGGCTATGATCATGCCATCAAGCCCCTTCAGTCCTGCGCCTAGGTCCGTGGTGGCGCAAGGTGGAATTGCCAGCACCAGTGACAGATACCAAGGTTGCATCCGTGCGGCTAGCATCGCTGGGATGCCCCGGTCTGAAACCGCGCGCGATAGTGCTTGCCATGTCGATTCGTCCAGACGCTCTGGCAGGGTCGGCCCGCTTGGCATGAACATCAGTGTTGGATCACTGGTCATCGCTTTGATCACGTCGGCTTCTTCGTCTGGGCCGGCCTCGACCATCAGCAAATCGCTGGCGGCAACCATGTGCGCCACACTGGCTGCTAACGGTGTTAGGCGGGGATCATGAAGGTGCATCGTGCCGATCAACGTGATCTGATTGTCATCTTTCTGGGCCACGTGAATCAGCCCTGCCGAAAAAGGCGTCTGCGCGACTGCTTCGGCTATGGCCGCTTTGTCGGCGGTAGATAGCCGATCGCGAATGTCGGGCCCGTTGCAAAGAGCCTGCGCGGGCAGGGATAGGCATGCCAGCAGGGCGATTAAAATAGCGCGCATATTACTCTCCGCATGGGTTCGTAGCGGTAATCCTACGACGTGCAATAGCGCCGTGCCAACAGGCCGGATCGTCGCGTGTTGTGGGCCGTGCAAACCGGTTGACAGATGCGCATGTCGGGCCTACCTAAACCCCGCTAGCACTCGACTAGGGTGAGTGCTAACGAGAATAGAAACGCTTCAAGGAAGGTTCACAAGATGGCATTCAAACCTCTGCACGACCGCGTGCTGGTCCGTCGCATCGAAGGCGAAGACAAGACCAAGGGCGGTCTGATCATTCCTGACTCCGCCAAAGAAAAGCCAGCCGAAGGCGAAATCGTTTCC
>JAGXIQ010000164.1 GCA_024635625.1 Loktanella sp.
GCTGACCACGAAAGAGATTTCGGCCATCCAGCACATCGTTCTGGACCAAACCACCTTCGCCTCTAAAGCATCGCGCGTTGATCTGGTTGTGAACGGTAAGTCCGACGGCTTCGGCAACGGCTACAACATCGAGTGGTAAACCACCGACCGTTTTAGCGGCAAATGGCCTGCGCTCCTTTGGGGTGCGGGCCATTTTTTTGCCTGTCACGACTGCGTGCGTGCGTGGACCCCCGACCGCCGCGGGGCGTTAAATAAGTACCCTCATTACAGAAAGGCTTAGTCCTATGGCATTCAGCTTTAAATCTGTCCTGACCAGCGCGGCGGTGGCCATCGTGACACTGTCAAGCGCGCCAATACTGGCCCAAACGCAGGCGCTCTTGCCGGTCAAAGTGTACGACACCAGCATCGACGGTCGCGCCGCTTTCGATCAGAACCTCACCACACTTGGCGTCCGCATAGATATAGGAGAACAGTTCTCTCATGCGGATTATATCGAGGCTAAGCGGATCATGAAGGACCAGTCCAATCTTTCGCTCAAAAAGGCCCGCATCGAAAATTTGGTCAACAATGGCAATCAGTTCAATCCGTTCGACCGGTAGCTGTTTAGCCCAAAACGCCAAAGGCCCGCCAGATTGGCGGGCCTTTCGTTCGTTCAATGTATGCGCTTACTGCGGAATGTCGCCTTCGATGCCTTCGACATAAAAATTCATGCCCAGAAGCGTGCCATCATCTGCAGTTTCGCCGTCCGCCAACCAGACGGAACCGTCTTGTTTGTTCACGGGGCCGGTAAAGGGATGGGTCTCGCCAGCGGCGATCGCATCACGCAACGCTTCGGCGCTGGCCTTTACCTCGGCTGGAACTGCATCGGTGATGTCACCGATCCCGACCATGCCATCGCCAATGCCCTCCCAGACCTGCTGGGTTTCCCATGTGCCGTCCATGACCGCCTTGGTGCGTTCGACGTAGTACGGGCCCCAATTGTCGATGATCGAGGACACGCGTGGCATCGGCGCGTATTCCGCCATGTCAGACGCCTGACCGAAGGTGTAGACGTTTCCGGCTGCCTGTGCCGCCGCCTGCGGTGCGGTGGAATCGGTGTGCTGCAGGATCACGTCGGCACCCTGTTCGATCAGCACATTGGCGGCTTCGGCCTCTTTTGCCGGATCGAACCAAGTGTAGGCCCAGACGATCTTGAACTGAACGTCGGGGTTTACGGCCTTGGCGGCAAGGAACGACGCGTTGATGCCGCGGACGACTTCGGGGATCGGGAAGGATCCGATATAGCCGATGACGTTGGATTTTGTCAGATTGCCCGCAATGTGGCCCTGAACAGCCCGGCCTTCGTAGAAGCGGGCGGAATATGTGCTGACGTTGTCGGCAGTCTTAAAGCCTGTCGCATGCTCGAACTTCACGTCCGGGAACTTGGCCGCGACTTCCATCGTCTGGTCCATGTACCCGAAAGATGTCGTAAAGATTAGGTCAGCGCCGTCCAGCGCCATCTGCTGCATCACGCGCACGGCGTCGGGGCCTTCGGGGACGCTTTCGACAAAGACAGTTTCGACCGCGTCGCCAAATTCTTCCTCGATCGCAAGGCGGCCTTGGTTGTGCTCGTAAGTCCAGCCACCGTCACCGACAGGGCCGACAAACACGAATCCGACTTTCGTTTTGTCTTGTGCCAGCGCGGGCAGGCCCGTCGCGACCAAAGCGGCCGCAGCGACGCCAGTCGCAAGCAAAGTTCTTCTTTTCATTGGTAGTTCCCCTGTGTGTCCCGCATCAACGTGCGGCGTGAAAGATCCGGCCCAGTGACCCGGGCGCCCGTCCGGCGGACATGATCACCAGAACGGCAATGGTGGCAAGATAAGGCGACATCGAAAGATATTCGACCGGGACAGCCAATCCCGCTGCCTGCAAATTAAGCTGCAAGACTGTAACGCCGCCAAAAATATAGGCACCCAGCAGCAGTCGCCCAGGCCGCCAGCTGGCAAAGACGACAATCGCCAGCGCGATCCAGCCTGCACCGGCTGTCATCCCTTCAGTCCATTGCGGAACGCGGACAAGACTCAGGTAAGCGCCACCCAGCCCCGCGCAGGCCCCGCCGAACATGATGGCCAACAACCGAGTCTGCCGGACGTGATAGCCAAGCGCGTGGGCAGCATCATGGTTTTCGCCCACCGCCCGCAGGACCAGCCCGGCCCGGGTGCGGTTCAGAAACCACCAAACAGCGGCGACGATGAACAATCCGACATAAACCATCGGATCGTGCTGAAACACGATGGGGCCGATGACCGGGATATCCCCAAGCAGCGGCACGTGGATATCGGGAAAGGCTGGCGCACGGATACCCAGATAGTTTTGACCCATCAGCGCAGACAATCCCAATCCGAACAGCGTCAGCGCAAGGCCCGTCGCCACCTGATTGGACAGCAGGAACTGCGTCAACACCCCAAACAACAGCGAGAGCATCGCACCACCGATTGCGGCCCCGACGAACCCCAGCCAAGGACTGCCCGTCGCCACCGCGATGATGAATCCGCAAACGGCCCCGGTGATCATCATCCCCTCGACCCCAAGGTTCAGCACGCCGGCGCGTTCCACGACTAACTCTCCGATAGCGGCCAGAAGAATCGGGGTGGCCGCGACCATCAGGGACGCCAATAATAGGATCGGGTTGATCGAACTTAGGTCCATCAGGCCACCTTTCTGGCGGCGAACCGCACGCGGTAATGGGTCAGCACATCGACCGCGAGAAGGAAGAACAGAAGCATCCCCTGCAACAAGCTGATCGCGGCTGCGGGTAAGCCAAGGTTACTTTGCGCGATGCCGCCGCCGATGTAGGTCAGCGCCATCAAACCGCCTGCCAGCAAAATGCCCACAGGATGTAAGCGGCCTAAAAATGCAACGATGATCGCGGTAAAGCCGTAGCCCACGTTGAAATCGATGGTCACCTGTCCCGCAGGTCCCGCGACTTCGAACAGCCCCGCCATACCTGCCAACGCGCCGGACAGACCCATGCAGATCAGAATCAGCCGTCCCGGGTTCACACCCGCAAATCGCGCTGCCCGGGGTGCCTGTCCGGCCAAACGCACATGAAATCCAAAGGTATGTTTTGCGAGGGCGATATAGGCGAAAATCACAGCGATCAGTGCAAAGACAACACCCCAATGCATGCCGGTCCCGGCGAAAAGCTCTAGGTTGGCGGCACTTGGATACTGCGCCAGATTGCGGCTACCGGGAAATCCCATCCCCTCGGGGTTCTTCATCGGCCCCAGCGCCATCGCTGCCAAAAGGCTTTCGGCCACATAGACTAGCATCAGGCTGACGAGGATTTCGTTCGTGCCGAATTTCACCTTCAGTACGCCGGGGATCATCGCCCAAACCCAGCCGCCAAACGCGCCGGCCAAAATCATCAGCGGAAAGACCAGCCGCGTTTCCATAGGATAAAACGCCAGTCCGACGCCTGCACCACATAACGCGCCGATAATATATTGCCCTTCGGCCCCGATGTTCCAGATCCCTGCCCGGAACCCGAAACTAAGGCCGATCGCGATCAGCACCAGCGGTGCACCCTTAATCAGCAGTTGCGGACGATAGAACCATGCGAATTCCGAAAACAACGGATCTAGGAAAATCGTCCGGATCACAGTCACCGGGTTTTTGCCCAAAGCGGCGAATAGGATTCCGCCCACCACCATCGTTAGCACGACGGCCAGCACGGGCGCGGCATAGCTCCATCCGCGTGACGGCTGTGGGCGCTTTTCCAGCACGATCATGGGCGGGTATCCTGTTTCATGTGGCTGGCCAAACGTTCGTCGGTGGAACCCGAGGCCCCCAAGTGCGGGGCTTCCAGATCATGTGCGCCACCCAGCATCATCCCGATCTCGTCCACCGTCAGACCGCGCGCAGGCCGAGACGGCGACAGCCGCCCATCGGTTAGCGCGCAGAAGCGGTCAGACACCTCCATCAACTCGTCCAAATCCTGAGAAATGACGACAACCGCTACCCCTTGATCCGCAAGCGTCAACAGCGCCTGCCGAATTGCGGCGGCGGCGGCGGCATCGACGCCCCAAGTCGGCTGGTTCACGACTAAAACTTTCGGGTCCTGCATGATTTCGCGTCCGATGACGAATTTCTGCAGATTTCCGCCCGACAATGACCGCGCCGTATTCTCCGGTCCCGGCGTGCGCACATCGAAAGCGGCTATGATCTCTTTGGCAAAGTCCCGCGCTGCGGGCCACCGCAGAAACCCGTGATTTGCCAGCTCCTTACGAGCGACGCCCGTCATAAGTGCATTTTCTGTCAGTGTCATATCAGGGGCGGCAGCATGGCCCAGTCGTTCCTCTGGCCCACACAGCAGGCCGGCGGCCCGCCGCGCATTTACCGGGGCTCTGCCTACGGGCACATCGGCCAGTAACACCATGCCATCATCGACCGACATCTCGCCAGAAAGCGCTGCGACCAACTCATCCTGTCCATTACCGGCAACACCGCCGATCCCCACTACTTCGCCGCCGCGCACAATCAGGTCAATACCCTTCAGGGCCGTGCCGAACTGCTGTGGTGCAGGGGCGGTTAAAGAACGTAAAGCCAGCAGAATTGGGCCTTCAGGCCGCGTTGCGCGGACAGGGGATTGCAGCACTGTGCCGACCATCAGTTCTGCCATCTCTCGTGGGGCCGTTTGACGGGGATCGCAGGTGCCCACGACCTGTCCCTGCCGCAATACCGTTGCCGTATCGCAAAGCGCCGCGATCTCGCCCAGCTTGTGACTGATATACAGGATAGCCGTCCCCTCTGCGGACAGCTTGCGCAGGGTGGTGAACAAGATATCCACCTCCTGAGGTGTCAGCACAGAAGTCGGCTCGTCCATGATCAGCAGCTTGGGGTCCTGTAGTAGGCAGCGGATGATTTCGACCCGTTGCCGTTCGCCGGCGGACAAATCGCCGACGATGCGATCTGGGTCCAACGGTAGACCATAAAGATGCGACACCCGCTTCACTTCGCCTGCGATGGCGCGGGGGCTTGGGGGAATATCCATGCCCAGAACGATATTTTCGGCCACAGTCATGGCATCAAAAAGTGAGAAATGCTGGAAGACCATCGCCACGCCCGCCCGCCGCGCAGCACCGGGATCGGCAGGGGCGAAGGTCGCACCATTCAGTATCATGCTACCGCTGTCAGGCTTAACAAGGCCATAGATTGTCTTGACGAGCGTTGACTTGCCAGCCCCATTCTCGCCCAACAGCGCGTGAATTTCGCCGCGTCCGATCGAGAACGACACATTGCGGTTGGCCACGACGCCCGGATAGGCCTTGGTTAGCCCCTCAAGGGCCAGCAATGTTTCTGTCATCCAGTCCTCTCGCTTTGCGCTACGGCACCGCGACCCAACATCGCCATGGCGACGCCGATGGCAATGGCCTGCGGGTGTTTTCCTAAAGACGGATCGCCGATCGGGCAGGCAATACGCGCGATGGTGGCAGGAGTGTGACCCAATGCCCCCAGGCGGTTGCGGAAACGCGTCCATTTCGTGGCCGACCCGATGAGGCCTGCGCTGGCAAAGGGGCGCGACAGAATCGCATGGCACAGATCAAAGTCGATGGTGTGGCTGTAGGTCAGGATCAGATGATGTGCATCGTCGGGTGAATGGACCACGGCGCGGGCTGGATCAGCGGCGACAAGCGTCGTGACCGTCGCATCCATCGGAAAGCGGCCAGCATCGGTGTCGACCCATGTGACGTCCCATGTGGGCAGTGGCCCCATGACCCCGACCAACGCCCGCCCTACATGCCCTGCGCCATAAATCCAAAGTGGCGCACCCGGTTCCGCCTCTAACCGTTCCGCGCGGGCCAAGTCCAAGGTGACTGATCCGCCGCAGCACTGCCCAAGCGCGGGCCCCAATGGCAATGTCATGGTTTTTGCTGCGCTCTCGTCGCGTAACATCGCCCGCGCCTGCGTCATCGCTTCCCATTCCAGTGCGCCGCCGCCGATGGTCCCCTCTGTCCGGTCTGCCCAAACCATCATCTGCGTGCCAGCCTCGCGTGGGACGGACCCCGCCGTGCGGGTGACGGTGATGCGTATACCGATCACGCCTGTGCCCGCCCGATGGCAGCAAGCACAGCCTCTGGCGTGGCAGGTGCCTGCAGGTCTGCCCACTGCGGCCCGCAGGCAGCCACGGCGTCGCCCAAGGCCGCAAAAGCCGAGATTCCCAGCATAAATGGCGGTTCGCCCACCGCCTTTGATCGATAGATCGTCGCCGCAGGATTGGGTTGATCCCACAACGCCACGTTAAAGACATCTGGTCGATCACCACACGCGGGAATTTTGTAGGTGCTCGGCGCATGGGTCCGCAGACGGCCCTTGTCGTCCCAGACCAACTCCTCTGTCGTCAACCAGCCAGCGCCTTGCACGTACCCCCCTTCAATCTGCCCCATATCCAGCGCCGGGTTTAGCGACGCACCGGCATCGTGAAGGATATCGCAGCGCAGGATGCGGTTCTCTCCGGTTAGGGTATCTACGACGACCTCTGTCACCGCCGCCCCTTGGGCAAAGTAGAAGAAGGGACGCCCCTGACCCTTGATCCGGTCCCACGCCAAATCTGGCGTTTTGTAAAACCCCGTAGCGCTTAGGCTGACACGGTTCTGATAGGCCAGCATTGCGGCTGCGGCAAAACTCATCACCTCTCCACCGACGTTCACTTGCCCATCGGCAAAGTGGACCTGATCCGGTGCAATCTGATGCAGCCCTCCCAGACACGCCGCGATCCTATCGCGAATCGTGTCGCAGGCGTCGGCGACTGCCATACCGTTCAGATCCGCCCCGGAAGAGGCCGCCGTCGCGCTGGTATTTGGCACTTTTCCCGTATCTGTTGCCGTGATCCTCACGGCCCCCACATCGATTCCGAACCGACTGGCCGCAACTTGCGCTACCTTCTGGAACAGCCCTTGACCCATCTCGGTCCCGCCATGGTTCAGATGAACCGAACCGTCCTGATACACATGTACCAGTGCCCCCGCCTGATTGAGGTGGGTCAGCGTGAAGGAAATCCCGAACTTCACCGGCGAAAACCCCATCCCCCGCTTCAACAAAGGGTTCCGCGCGTTCCAATCGGAAATTGTGGTGCGGCGCGCGTGATAATCGCTCGTCACCAGCAGGCTCTCGGTCATCTCGTGAAGAATAAAGTCCGCTACTTCCATCCCATAAGGTGTCGCATTAACGACCTCTCGTGGCACGTCGGCCCGGTCATCGGCCACAACCTGTGCGCCCCGGCTTGCGATATCCTCTTTTCTCGCTTTTTTCGAAATACTCTCGGGGTGCGGCGCATCGTGCCGGGGGGCAGGTAGCCCGCCCGCAACTTCGCCCATCGGTGCATAGTAATTAGCTCGGCGTACCGCCACTGGGTCTAGCCCCAGTACATGGGCCACGTGATCCATGACCCGTTCGATTCCCAAGACGCCCTGTGGTCCACCAAACCCGCGAAAGGCGGTGGCGCTTTGGGTGTTCGTCTTCAACCGATGAGAGGTGATGCGGCAAGCGTCCAACAGATAGGCGTTGTCCGCGTGCAGCATGGCGCGGTCGGCCACGGGCAGGGACAGGTCCATTGCCCAGCCGCAGCGTGTGTAATGGGTAAAATCCACCCCGGTCAGCTTGCCTGCGTGATCAAAACCCACGTCATAGTCGATGCGGAAATCATGGCGCTTGCCGGTGACAGTCATGTCGTCGTCACGATCATAGCGCATCTTGCAGGGTTTGCCCGTCAGACGTGCGGCCACCGCACAGGCCACGGCCAGCGCGTTGCCTTGGCTTTCTTTGCCGCCAAATCCGCCGCCCATGCGACGCACCTCGACCCGGACACTGTGCATCGGCATACCAAGCGCTTCAGCCACCTTGTGCTGAATCTCGGTCGGATGTTGTGTAGAGGAATGGACGACCATGTCGCCCCCCTCTTGTGGCAGCGCAAGGGCCGCCTGACCCTCAAGGTAAAAGTGCTCTTGCCCGCCCATCTCTATCCGGCCCTGTAACCGATGTGGGGCAACGGACAGGGCGGCATCGGTGTCGCCTTTCGTCCAGACGCGGGGGCCGTCCTCGAACCGGCTATCGGCGGCTAGCGCCTCCTCTACCGTCAGGATCGGGGTCTCGGCAGTGATCTCGACCTTGCCCAATCGCGCCGCACGCCGCGCGTTTAGGTGACTGTCGGCCACGACGGCGAACAGCGGTTGCCCGACGTAATGGACCCGGCCCACCGCCAACAGCGGCTCGTCATGGTTACTAGGAGAGACATCGTTAACGAAGGCGAGATCGGCGGCCGTCAGCACTGCCACGACGCCGGGGGCTGCGCGCACGGCATCTAGGTCCATCGTCATGATCGCACCGCGCGCCACCTGCGATAGGCCAAACGCCAGATGCAGCGTTCCGTTAGGCGTCGGCAGATCGTCAATATAGCGCGCAGCGCCCGTGACATGCAGGGTTGCGGAATCATGAGGTAGTGGTTTTGCGATGCTCATGCGCTGATCCCCCGCACATCCACGGCTGTGCCGGAAAGGTCCGCGAAATAGCGTTGCAGCATGTTTTGCACACCCTGCAGCCGATAGGCCGCACTGGCGCGTATATCGTCAAGCGGCTGAAAGTCCTGCGCAAAAGCGGGTAGGGCAGTGGCAATCGTCTCTGTAGTCCACGGCTGACCAACAAGCGCGGCTTCTACCGCAGTTGCCCGTTTAGGCACTCCCGCCATGCCGCCAAAAGCGATTTTTGCGGCCTCGACGATGCCATTTGCAACCGTAACATCGAACCCACCACAGACAGCAGAGATATCCTGATCAAACCGCTTCGATAGCTTATAGACTCGGTGCGCCACCCGCCCGCGCGGGATCGTCACGGCGGTCACGAATTCGCCGGGCTTTCTATCCTGCTTTCCGTAGGCCAAAAAGAACGCCTCTAGCGGCACATCGCGCACCGCATCGCCGCGCCGCAGATGCAACGTCGCCCCTAAGGCGATCAGGGCAGGCGGGTTGTCACCGATCGGGCTGCCGTTGGCGATATTGCCGCCAATCGTTGCTGCATTGCGCACCTGCACAGAGCCATAGCGCCGGATCATTGCCGCAAACGACGGATAGTCCGTTGTCACCGCCTCAAGCACGCGGGTCATTGTGACCGCAGCGCCAAAGCGGATTGCATCCTCGGTCACCTCAATGTCTTGCAGGTCAGTGCAGGCATGTAAAAAAGCGACCTCGCCCAGATCGCGGAACTGTTTAGTCACCCAAAGCCCCACATCCGTGGCCCCGGCGATCAGCGTGCCGTCGGGATGGTCCAGATACCATGCAGCTAAGGCGTCTGCGCTTGCGGGCGCAAAGGGCGTGTCAGCCTTTGGCGCAGTGTCGCGCATATGGTCTGGAACTGGCATGTTCATCGCAGCCTGCGCTGCCCGTACGATGGGGGCGTATCCTGTGCAGCGGCATAGATTACCCGCCAGTTGGTCATCGTGGTCGCTGCGTCCGTTTAAATGCGCCGTGGCCATGCTGACGACGAAGCCCGGCGTGCAAAATCCGCATTGCGACCCGTGGTGGTCCACCATCGCCTGCTGCACGGGATGCAGGGTGCCATCGGGTGCGGCAATCCCTTCGACTGTGCGCACGGCCTTGCCCGCCAGTTGCGGCAGGAACAGGATGCAGGCGTTCAGTGCACGGGCGCCGTGGTCGTCAGTCACCATGACTGTGCATGCCCCGCAATCGCCCTCGTTGCAGCCTTCCTTTGTGCCACACAGGCCCTTGTCGACGCGCAGCCAGTCCAGCAGCGTTACTGTGGGGGCCGCTTGGGCGGTGACAGTCTCTCCGTTCAGAAGAAACGTGATATCCATGTGAAAACCTGCCGCGTTACTGTTCATTCGGGGCTTGGCGCGATGTCGATGCGGCGTAGACACCGGCCCCCTGTCGCGCCTAGAAAAGCGGCATCACCCCCTCTTGGCAAGACATTCCTTTGTGTTCGCTGGGTGTAGCGCCGCGATAGAGGTTAAATAATGGGCAGTTTTCGGGTCATAGCCTTACATCACGTACAATTGGCAATGCCAGCAGGCGCAGAAGCCATCGCGCGCGCCTTCTATGGTGGGAACCTTGGTTTGGACGAAGTGCCAAAGCCGGCAAGTCTTGCGGGGCGCGGCGGCGTTTGGTTCGCCGCTGGCACCCTTGCTTTGCATCTGGGAGTCGACGATCCTTTTTATCCCGCAAAAAAGGCCCATCCTGCCTTAACCGTCATCGATCTGGCCGCTGCGCATGTCGCATTGCCGGACCCAACGCCGTTTGAACGTTTGCCGGGCCTGCGCCGATTTTACGTCGCGGACCCTTTCGGCAACCGGATCGAGATTGTCCAGCCGGACTAAAGCGCCGCCGCGACCTCTTCCAACTGCGTCGCAGCCGTGCCCCATCCATCGAAAAAGCCCATGTCCTTGTGCGCCTTTGCCGCCGCATCCGTCGCGTGTTGGACGGTCGCGGTATAGGTGCAGCCGCCAGCCGTCGGGGCGATCAGGATTTCCGCTGTAAACGCAAAGTCCATCGGTCCGTCGCCCATCACGTTCGGGCGATAATCCGGTCCCAGTGCGTTGGTCCAAACCAGACGCTGGTCTTCCTTCGCGACTAGGATGCAGCCCGCGTCACCTGCCATCTCGCCGTGGTCAGGGATTACCATCACCGTGCGAAACCCGCCGCCGGGCCTTACGTCAATTTCGACCACCGTGGTTTGCACGGGACGCGGCGCGAACCATTGCTTGATCAGGTCTGGTTCCGTCCAGCAGCGCCAGACGGCGTGCGGGCTGGCGGCAAGCGTGCGGGTGAATGTCAGTGTTGTTGCATTTGTCATGGTCGTTTCACTTTCGTCTATCAGGGGTTTTTATCGTCCCTGTCTTGGGCATCCAGCGCCAAGGCCAGCTGGTCCAGATGATCCATCCGTGTTTCCCACAGCCGTCGTTGCCACGCGAGCCAGCCTTGCGCCGTCACCAAAGGCGTCGCATCCAGATGGCACATCCGCACACGGCCTTTCTTGATGGTCTGGACCAGACCCGCAGATTCCAGCACCCGTAAGTGTTTCATAAAGGTTGGCAACGCCATAGGGTGTGGGGCAGCAAGTTCACTGACAGAGGCCGGGCCAGAGGCCAAGCGTTCCACCACAGCGCGACGAGTGGGATCCGACAGGGCGGCAAAGAACTGATTGAGGTGCATTGTCATGCTGGCAATCCTGTGCCTGTTGCATCCCAAGAGTCAACATACTTAGCTTGTTGACTAAGCGTTACCGCCTTTCCCCCACCGTGCCTGCAGCCTAAGATACGGCATGACCCAATCCCCCCGATTCATACACCTGCGCGTCCACACGGAATACTCGCTTCTGGAAGGGGCTGTGCCCGTCAAGAAGCTGTCCGGCATGGCCGAGGCTGCAGGCATGCCCGCCGTCGCCGTAACCGACACGAACAATATGTTTGCTGCCTTAGAGTTTAGCGAATACGCGTCCAAGGCTGGTATCCAGCCCATCGTCGGTTGTCAGATGTCGCTGGCTTATGTGACCCCAGAACCCGGCAAGCGGCCAGAAACCCCGGCCCCGATCGTCCTGCTTGCGCAGAGTGAAGTCGGGTATCTGAACCTGATGAAGCTGAACTCTGCCGCTTATCTTGATAACCGCGGACAGTTGCCGCAGATCGACTTTGACGATCTGTCACACCACAACGCTGGCCTGATTTGTTTGACCGGTGGCCCCGATGGCCCTGTCGGCCGTCTGTTGCGGCAAGGTCAGCGTCTCCGCGCTGAACAGGTCCTTGATACGTTACATGTTTTGTTTGGCGACCGCCTTTACGTCGAACTCCAGCGTCATCCAGACGGTGACGGCTTGCCGCAAGCCGAGGCATTGTCCGAACGCGGCCATATCGAAATGGCTTACGCCAAGGGCCTGCCGCTGGTGGCCACCAACGACGTCTACTTTCCAAAAACAGGATTGTACGAAGCGCATGACGCGCTGCTGTGCATTTCCGAAGGTTCTTATGTCGACCAATCCGAACCGCGCCGCCGCCTGACGCCGCAGCACTACTTCAAGTCAGAGCGAGAGATGGCGACCCTGTTCGCCGATTTGCCAGAGGCATTGGAAAACACGATCGAGATCGCAAAGCGCTGCGCCTTCAAGGTCTACAAGCGTCCACCGATCCTGCCGAAATTCGCCGACGACGAGGTCGCAGAATTGCGGCGTCAGGCGCAAGAGGGGCTGAAGTTTCGCCTGTCGATCATCCCCCATGCGGTCAGCGTCGAAGACTACGAAGCACGGCTAGAGTTTGAGCTTGGCATTATCGAAGGCATGGGATTTCCCGGCTACTTCCTGATCGTGGCTGACTTTATTAAGTGGGCGAAGGATAACGGCATCCCGGTTGGGCCCGGTCGTGGTTCGGGTGCTGGTTCGCTCGTGGCCTATGCTCTTTTGATCACTGACCTTGATCCGCTGCGGTATTCTTTGCTGTTCGAACGCTTCCTTAATCCGGAACGTGTGTCGATGCCCGACTTCGACATCGACTTTTGCATGGACCGGCGCGAGGAAGTGATCCGCTACGTCCAAGACAAATATGGCCGCGACAAGGTGGGGCAGATTATCACCTTTGGTGCGCTGCTGTCCAAGGCCGCCGTGCGCGACGTGGGCCGCGTGCTGCAGATGCCCTACGGGCAGGTCGACCGTCTGTCCAAGATGATCCCGGTCGAGGGGGTCAAGCCGGTCAGCATTGAAAAGGCGCTGGCCGACGAGCCGCGGCTGCGTGAAGAGGCCAAGAACGAAGAGGTCGTGGAACGTCTGCTGCGCTATGCCCAGCAGGTCGAAGGCTTGCTGCGCAACGCATCGACCCACGCCGCCGGTGTCGTGATCGGCGACCGCCCGCTGGACGAGCTGGTGCCGCTGTATCAGGACCCCCGGTCCGACATGCCAGCGACCCAGTTCAACATGAAATGGGTGGAACAGGCCGGTCTGGTGAAATTCGACTTTCTGGGCCTGAAGACCCTGACCGTCATCCAGAACGCCGTGGAACTGGTGCGCAAGAC
>JAGXIQ010000165.1 GCA_024635625.1 Loktanella sp.
CAGGGATTGATAGATACAATCTGAGACGCAGCAGTCGGATCTATTTGCGCAAACGCGTCACCAAAAGTTCCATCGCGGCCTCAAACCGTTGCGGGTCTTGCGCAACTCGGGCTGCCAGTTGCGCCCCTTCCAGCAAAGGCACAGCAGCAGCGCCCTCTGATGCAGGATTAATGACGTTCTGGATCGTCCCGTCATCTTTGCCGCGTGAAAATGTCTGTGTAAACCAGTCGGCCACCATCGACCTGAAGCGGTTCATTTCCGCTATCGTTTCCGTGGAAAGGCTTTCAGTGCTGGTGGAAAAGGACACACACAGGCAGAGGCTTTGACCACCTTCAAGCGCACCGTGATTCCTATCAACGGGAGCGGACAGGCGCGCGGCACCGGTCGCGTGCTCTTGATCGATTTCTGCGGAGGCCGCCTCTAAGTCTGTGTAATAGCGCTTCATAAGGGCGACCGCCAACGTCGCTTTGCTTGCGAAATGGTGATGGATGCTGGCTTATATTATCCCGACTTCAGCGGCCAGATCAGCATAGCTGAAGCCGTCAAAGCCACGCGCACGCGCTGCCCGTTCAGCGGAGTCTAGAAGGATCATCTTGGTATCGGCGGCCATGCTTTAGGTCAGTCTCTGTAAGTTGAGGGTGTTTAGTACGTTTTCTGCCGCTTCCAAAGCGCCTTCGATATAGCCGCCGAAAATCGGTGCAACTTCTGTCCCGGCAAAATGCAGCTTGTTTTTCCAAAGGTTGGTCATCGCATGCGGCAATCCATAGGTCGGATGGGCATATAACGGGGCTTTGTCGGCCTCGGTAGAGGTGTATGGGTCAGAGGCCCAGTCCTTTATATAGAGCTGCTTTGGCTCGGCGGCTTGTGGTCCGAAAAGCCGTGAAAGCTGCGCATGTAGGTGTTGGCGAAGCCGTTGTTCGTCGGCGCGAACTTGGGGCGGGACACCGATAAAGCCGAACAAGGCGTATGGTCCTCCTGCGGCAGGTGAGGCGTCATGTATTTCCACCATTGGGCCTTTGCGGCTTATCGCGTCGCCAGACAGCCCGTCGTTGCGCCAAAATGGGGTGTCGTAAACTGCAACGGCTTTGACCTGTCCGGCCATCCATGTCGCGATACCTTGCATGGCAAGCACCGCATTGTCCGGCAAGGTCGGAGAAAAGGCGATCTGCCCCGCAACCCGTGGGGGCAAGGCAAGCACGACCTGATCAGCGCTGATTTTTTCGCCGCCTGAAAGTGTGGCACTGCAGCGATCTTCTGACATCTCTAGCTTTATCACAGGCGTATTGAGCCGCTTACGATGGTCAGGAAGGCTATTGGCAAGAGCTGCGGTCAAGGTATCCAAACCACCCAAAAGGCGCCACGATCCTTCCATTGATGAAAACCCCTGGCCGCGCTGCACGTGACCTTGTACATCTTCAAAAGTCAGCTTACCATCGGCGAACTGGTTGAATTTTTGCAAGTTCATACGCGCAACCAAAGCGGCGATACGCGGCTGCCCCGGCCAAAACCAAGCGGGCCCCATATCAAAATCGCCCCCGTCGGAATGTTGCGTCAGAATGCGCCCCCCAAAGCGCGAGCGGGCTTCAACCAATAGGTAGTCGTGACCTTGCGCTTCTAAAGTCTGAGCAAGCGCAAGACCTGACAAACCGCCACCCACAATCAGCGTTCTCATCGTTCAAAACCCTTCCGAGGCTGGGCGCAGGTCAAGTTCATGCGTCCATGTTGATTTGGGCTGATGCGCAAGATCCCAATAGATCTGTGCAATATCATCAGGTTTCATCATCTTTGTCGGATCAAGGCTGTGCAGATCCCTTGATCGCGTCGCGTCTATGATACCATCCAGAATTATGTGGCACACATGCACGCCCTAAGGCTGAAATTCCCAAGCGAGCGATTGCGTGAGACCGCGCAAGGAAAACTTCGCGCAGGCAAAAGCCGAAAATTCGCACCGCCACGTAAGGATGCAGTTGCACCCGACACGATGAATGTCCAGCCGCCTGCGCGCACCATTGGTTGCAGGGTTTATTGCGAGTTCGATATGGTAGATTGCACCATGGAGCCCCATGTGCGCCGGTAATCTTGCAATCGCGTCTCGGCGAAAGGTGCAATGACCAGCTCTGCCGTGTTGTGGATAACGACTGGCATCATTTAAATTTCATCACGGCGAACACAGACATTCATGCTCGTGCAGCCCATCCGTAAAGCAGACACACCCGCAACCGCAGCGAAAGACAGCTTCGTGCCGCGCGTCATCATCTTGGGCCATGACAGCCTTCCGGCAGCACTGGCGAGTTCATTTATGGCAGGCTGGCACAGTTCGGGACGCTCGCCGCTGTTGCGACCGCAGCGATTTTCATGCCCCTTTAAGTCTAAGTTGCGGAAGAAAGCTCAATGGTTGAACCGCCTGGATAAACCGCCACGACCCCGCCATCAACGCACGGCACAGCGAAGCCGTACGACGGCCTGTCTGGTAACTTCGCCAAAGCCGCCGCCGCGGTCGGAGTATCCTGGCGGCGTGCCGAAAGGAACGCGCGCACCATCGAGGAACGACACCAGCTCCGCGGTGGAGACTGCGTCAAGCCGACCTTGCCGATCTCGGTCACCGGTCCACATCCCGATCAGAGCCTCACCATCGTCTAACAGCGGCGCACCTTCGACCCCCAGACCACGGTCGTCAATGTCGATCCGCAGCGCTGGGTCGCTCCTATTAGACGCCACGGTGCCGCGTGTGCTTCGAAGCCTGTCACGATCCGAGCGAATGGCCACCGTCACGCCCGTGCCGGTGCGCGGCACCCCTATGGCCAAGGGAACCCAATCGTTTGATCGGCCAGGTGCGGCGTAGACCGCAAGCCTCAGACCGGCATCCCGCGCTACGTGCGTCAGGACCGGCCCGTCCTCAAGGCGTATGCTACCGCTGCACAGGCGCTCCAGCTCGTCAGGAGCGATGATATCGGTGGTGTTCACGAAGACCCCGGTGGTGGACGCGCTCGCGAGCCTTTCTGCCTCACGGCGACGTTCCTCTTCGCGTCGGCGTTCTTCCTCCAGGCGGCGGTCGGGCACGGATGGGCGGGCCGGTTGGGGGTCGCGGGCGGCGTCATCTCTCTCCGTCAGGCGGTCTAACGCTTCCGTCAAGATCAGGCCGAGAATGTTCTCGAGCGGGTCGCCACTACGGCTTGGCGTGATCGGGCCTGCGGACTGGCTGGGTGGCGGGGCCGGTAAAGCAGAACCGTCCCGCAGTAAGGCCGCCAGCACGTTTGTCGATCCCGGCTCGAGATTTTGCATGCGATCACGCGCAAAACTCGAAGCGATCAGTTGTAAACGCCCGCGATTTGTCTCGTTTGCGATGATGATATGGGTCAACCACGGCGTCGCGGAGTTGGCGCTTTCGGCGCGGTCCGAACGGACGTAGGCGAAGCGCCCGCCGCGCATCTCAGCCGCTGTGACGATGCGATCGTCTTGGCTCAAACGGTAGGGGCTTGTGCCTTGTAGCGCATCGCGGACGAACTCGTTGTGCAGGGTTTCCGGTCGCTCTAAGCCGGGACGTGCGATCAGGATCAATCCGCCATCCGGAGAAGCCAGACGCTCCTCCCCGTCAGTCGACTGATCCTGCAGAAGGGTCTCCGGCCGGATGTGCCAGACGCCGGTATCGGGATGCCAGGTCGGCGCCCAGCCGTTTGACGATCGCTCCGCCTCGAAATTGCGGATCAAGGCGCGGATGTCCCGCCAGGTCGCGCGTTGGCCGCCGTTGGCGTTTCGCACCCACTGGTTCAGCGCTCCTGCGCTGCCCCGCCCCCACGCCCCGTCCAGCAACCCATCATACGACCGCTCAAGCGCCAGCGCGCCTTGCAGAATGCGCGCTTCTTCTCGGGATATCTGCCGGGAGTCGAAACCATCGGACAGGCGGATGGACCGTCCCTGCGCCTGCGCGCCCGTGGTGAAGATCACAAGCATGGCCAATCCCAGTGCGAGGCCTCGAATCAATCGGTCGAAAGAGTGGCTGTCACGTGTGGTCATTTGGATTCTCCAGCCGCCAGGCAATTCATTCGAGATGCTAATTCGAAAGTTTATCCAGCACGATCGTAATTGGAAATGGTTGAGTGTGTGGTGTCTGGGCGCGTTGCGTTCGCAGGCGGCCAATCTTGCTGCTCTCGCCACTCGCGCCGGGCTCCGGTACGCCGATTTCTGGGCCTTCGATAAGGGGCTGAATGAGAAGTCGCTGTTTTGGCCCAACGACCCACGTTCTGCACAAGAAGCTAGAGAGGTAATCACGGCACGGAACAGTTATCGGTGCTTGGACGGTCACCGGGATGTCTTCGATATTGACGCTCAAATTGCTGGCGAGGTCGTTGGCGACAATGCTGATGTTGACGTTCACCAGAATGTTCGCATTGACGTTTTGCGCGCAGAGGGGGCCGCAAGAATTGTCGCTACGCTGATGGCAGTTGCACTTGCTTTCAGGATATTCATGATGTTTCTCTTTGATGTTGTCATGACCATAGGGTCCGGAGAACCAACATTTCAGGAAAAGAAGGGTTCCTGGCTGTCCTCTACCTGTGGCGACTTCCTGCCGTTACTCAGCGGGGTCTAACAGTTCAACCACAGTCGTCGCACCTGCGGCGACTTCGCGTACCCCATGCCGCCAATCAAAACTGAACGCGCTTAACAATAAGAGGTGAGGTTGCAAATGGCTCAAATGACCGAGGCAAAAAGGACGCCTTGTGCGATCATCACAGGAGCAACCTCTGGGATCGGCGCGGCCATTGCCAAGGCTCTCGCGGCAGAGGGGTATTCTCTGTTTTTGGTCGGGCGTCGTGAGGCCGCCGGGCAAGCGATGTGCGATGCTTTCAAAGCCGCCGGCGCCAAGGCAACGTTCTACGCAGCAGACCTGTCCGACAAGGCTGCACCAGAGGCACTCGTGCAAAGTGCAATTGCGGCGTTCGGAGGGATCGACGTATTGGTCAACAATGCCGGAATTCTGTTACGCGGCAGAGCTGAAGACACGTCAGACGCAGACTGGGACCGAATGATGGACATCAATCTGGGTTCGGTTTTTCGCGTCTCACGCGCGGCCCTGCCCGCAATGCGGGCGCAAGGTGGCGGATCTATCGTCAATATAGCCTCTGA
>JAGXIQ010000166.1 GCA_024635625.1 Loktanella sp.
CGTTTTGCCAATATCGATGACGGCGACATGTGTCATGGCAGGTGAAAGACATTATCGAGCGGCACGGTAACGGGCGAATTGTCGGGATTGGTCACCATAAGATTCGCCATAAAGGCCCACCAGTCTTGCATCGCCTGCGTCTGCGGCAAAGCTTCCATCGTATGATCGCTGCGCCGCCAAAGGACTGCGAATAGCTGGTCCGTCGCGGGATTCAGGTGGATAGAGTAATCACAGACTCCGGCATCACGCAGCAAGGTTGCAAGGGCCGGCCAAATTTCATCGTGGCGGCGTTTGTATTCAGCCTGATTGCCTGGCAGCAGTTGCATCGTGAAGGCGTATTTTTCCATCACCGCCTCCGCACCATGGCAAAGAGGCGAGGCAGTGCAATGACACCAATCAGCAGGGCGCCAATAAAGATCGACATGACGATCCCGGGTACGTTCAGCAGGCCAAGTCCAAAGGTGACGAGGCCCATCACAAAGGCGGCGATCACGCCGCCAGGTATCGTGCCCGATCCGCCAAGAATATTGATGCCGCCCAACACTACCATCGTCACAACTTCTAATTCTAACCCAACGCCGATACTGGGCCGGGTCGATCCTAGACGCGAGGTGAGGCAAACGGCGGCAAGGCCGGACATCAGGCCGGTCAGCACAAATAGGATAAACTTTACCCGTGGTACACGGATGCCGCTGAACAAGGCTGCGGTTGGATTGTTGCCGATGGCATAGACCGCGCGGCCGAAATTCGTGCGGTGCAGCAGGACTCCAAAAACGACGGCCAGCAGCGCAAAAATCAGCATCTCGACCGTGAAGACCCACCAGATATAGCCCTGACCGACCCACGCAAAGCTTTCGGGGTAGCCGCGATAGGCACCATCACCCAGCACGATAAAGCTGATGCCGCGAAACAGGCTCATGGTACCGATGGTCACAACGATTGACGGCAAAGCAAGCTTGGTCACCAGCGCCCCATTGAACGCCCCGCATAGCACGCCTGTGCCTAGTCCAATCAGCATAAGTCCCGGCGTGTCGACGCCAAATTGCGCTGCATAGCCCATCGCTGTGGAAGCGAGCGCGATAATGGCCGCGACGGATAGGTCGATCTCTCCGGCGATGATCAGCAGGGCCATGGCAAAGGCGATCATCGCCTTTTCGGTGAAGTTAAAGGTCGCGTCAGAGAGGTTCCAGGCGTTCAAAAAATACGGTGAAGCGATAGCGTTTGCGATGAAGATTGCGATGGCTACGACAATCAGTAACGCTTCCCAGCTGCGGAAAATTCGCTGGGCGCGTGTGGTCAGGCGGTCCGGCAAACTGCGGCCAGTTTGTGTTGCGTCGCTCATGTCTTTCGCCCCGCTGTGCGTAGGATCAGGCGGCCTTTGGGCCGGTTGCTGCGTGAATTTAGGATAACTGCGACGATAATAGCCGCGCCTGAGATCGCCATTTGCCAGAATGGAGAGATGTCGACGACCGGCAGCGCATTCTTGATTACGCCAAGGAAAAGTGCGCCCAAGACCGCGCCAAACACGCTGCCGATGCCGCCAGCGATAGAGATGCCACCGATGACGCAGGCGGCGATCACGTCCAGCTCGAACCCGCCTGCGATATCAACATAGGCGACTGCATAGCGGGACACCCACAGATAACCGGTCAGTCCGGACAAGGCCCCTGCGATGGTAAAGGCCATGAACTGAGTGCGGCCCACGTTAATGCCGGTGTAAACAGCCGCGTGCGGGTTGCCGCCCACGGCAAAGAATGACCGGCCAAGCGGAGTGCGCGCAATCATCAGGGCAAAGCCTGCGACGCACACGATGGCGCACCACGATAGGACGGGAAGCCCCAAGAAGACCGCGCGGGGCAGGGCCTTGAACGGGGCTGACATTTCATGGCTGTTCACCCACGCCCCGTCGGAAATCAAAAAGATGATGCCGCGATAGATGGTCAGGGTGCCAAGGGTCACGACGATCGGCGGGATGCCGACCTTCCAGATCAGAATACCGTTGAACGCCCCCAGCAAACCGCCCAGCAGGACGACAGCGGTGATAATCACGATGACCGGCAGTCCCGGAAAGGCGACGTTTAGCAAAGCGGCGACCATCCCGCACAGGGCCAGATTGGCCGCGACGGACAGATCGATGCAGCGGGTGACGATCACGATCATCTGGCCCAGCGTCAGGATAATAAGTGGCGCGCTGTCGTTGAACACGCGCCCTAGATTGGCAGGGGTGATGAAACCGGAAAACCGCGTCGCGATCAGCAGACAAAGGGCGATCAAGGCGGCAAGCAATGCGGCCTCTCGGGATAGGGCGAAACGGCGCAGCATCACGCGGCCATCCCGATGCCGGCGGCGTGCCGCACAAGGTTGTCGGGGGTCAGCTCTTCTCCCACCAGTTCAGCGACCATGCGCCCCTCCCTCATGACGATGACGCGGTCGGACATGCCCATGACCTCTGGTATTTCGGAACTGACCATGATGACCGACAGGCCCATGGCGGCCAACTCGGCCATGAAACTGTGCACGGCCGCCTTAGATCCGATATCTATCCCCTTTGTTGGCTCGTCCAGAATGATGACGCGGGGCTGAGTGGCCAGCCATTTGGCGATGACAACTTTCTGCTGATTGCCGCCTGACAATTTGCCCACGTCCTGATCCAAAGACGCGGCGCGCAGGTCGAGGCGCTGGGTATATTCGCGGGCCAATTTGAATTCTTCGGCCAGACGGATGAAGCCATTGCGCGAGGTTTTGCGCAAAGACGGCAGAGTGACGTTTTGAAAGATTGGCATATCGGTGATCGCACCCTGCTTGCCGCGGTCTTCTGGCACATAGACGATCCCGGCGGCAATCGCGTCTGCGGGGGACCGGATCACCGTGATCTGCTCGCCAATACGGCAGACGCCTTTGCTGGGCCGTGTGATACCGATCAGCGATTGCATAAATTCGGACCGGCCTGCGCCGACCAATCCGTAAAACCCAAGGATTTCACCTTTGTGCAGCTTAAAGTTAATGTCGGCGAATTCCGTGGGGTGGGAATAGCCTGTGACCTGCAAAAGAACCTCGCCCGGGGCGTGGACGCGTTTTGGGAAAATCTGATCAACCGCACGGCCAACCATCATTTGCACTAAGGCATCCTGATCCACATCCGTCATCAGGCCATCCCCGACGAATTGACCATCACGGAACACGGTGTAGCGATCAGCGATGCGGAAGATCTCATCAAATTTATGGCTGATGAACAGGATCGCCTTGCCCTGCGACTTCAGGTGCTCGACCAGTTTATAAAGCTCTTCGATTTCCTTTTGCGACAGCGCGGCTGTCGGCTCGTCCATAATCACGACGCGTGCGTCAATCGACAAGGCGCGGGCGATGGCAACTAGGTGCTTGGACGCGATGCCAAGATCCCGCAGTTTCGCATCCGGGTCGAGCGGCGCACCGATGCTGTTGAGCAGCGCGCGGGCGTCCTGTGTCATGCGGGCAGTGTCGATCAGGCCAAACCGCCCGCGGGGGGCGTGCCCGATAAAGATATTTTCGGCCACAGACAACTCGTCGAACAGCACAGTTTCCTGATGGATCGCCGTGATCCCGTGGCGGGATGCGTCATGCGCCGTGGCGAAATGCACCGGTTTGCCATCCACAAGAATTTGCCCGCCGTCAGGCCGATAGATACCCGTCAAGGTTTTGACGACAGTCGATTTGCCAGCACCATTTTCCCCAATCAAAGCGGTGACCTGGCCGGGGTAAAGCGACAATTTCACTTGATCCAAAGCGATGACACCGGGGAACGTCTTTGTAATGCCATCAAGGGCAATAACGGGAATATCGGACATAATGGGGGCTTTCGAGCAAAGGAGTTGGCCCCGGCACCTGTGCGCCGGGGCCACGTGCGATTAGAAAATCGACTTGAACTCTTCGATGTTGGACGCGTCGTAGACAAATGGGTCAGCCATTGCGCCTTCGTTCTTGTCGTCCAGCGTCAGAGTGCCCATGCGGCCCATTGGGATCTCTGCGCCCGGTTCAGCGACAGCGCCATTGTGGCTTAGCTCGTAGGCCAGCATGGTCGCGGAATAGCCCAGATCAATGGGGTTCCAGATCGCAAAGGATTGGGATGCGCCCGATTCAATGGCCCCCGCCATTTCGGATGGCAGGCCCAAACCAGTCACGTTAACCTGGCCGACCTTGCCCGCGTCCACGACAGCCTGCGCGGCTGCCACGATGCCGACCGATGTCGGCGCGATGATCGCCTTTAGGTCGGGATAGGTTTGCATCAGGCCGGTTGCCTCGCGGTAGGATTTGTCCGCCAGATCGTCACCGTATACAGTGCCAACAACATTGATGCCGGGATAGTCGGGCAGCACCTTTGTCATTTCTTCGATCCAAATGTTCTGGTTGGTCGAAGTTGTTGTGGCCGAAAGAACTGCCACGTCACCGCCATCTGGCAAGTTGTCAGCGGCCAGCTTGACGATCATATTGCCGATCAGCGGGTTCGAAGATGGGTTCAGGTGCAGTTGGCGCCCTTCAGGTGCGACTCCAGAGTCCCAGCTGATGACTGTGATCCCGCGGTCCATTGCTTTTTTCAGCGCTGGCACGAGGGCGTCCGTGTCATTGGAAGAGATTGCGATCGCATCAACTTGCTGGGCGATCAGGCTGTTGATGACCTCGATCTGACCCTCGGCGGTTGTATCGGTTGGGCCGGTGTAGATGATTTCGACATTGCCCAGCTCTGCTGCGGCCTCTTCAGCGCCTTTTGCAGCAGCTTCGAAAAAGCCGATACCAAGCGCCTTGACCACCAGCGCGATGCGGACATTGTCCTGCGCCATGGCCGGGCTTGCGATCAGGGCTGCGGCCATCGCGGCCCCGCCGATCAGTTTCGTGAAAACACCCATGTTGTATCCTCCCAGATAAGTATGGTGGGGCAATGCCCCGGGGTTCAGGTGGCCGTGGCCTGCGCGCTTGCAGCCCTCGGTGTCGTGACGATCAACGTGACGTCCGCTGCCTCCAGCATTGCGGCGTCACGGTCGGTAATGCGGTCGTCGGTGATGACCGTGTCGATGCGGTTGAGCGGGCACAGCAGCAGGCTGGACCGGTTCGCGAACTTGGAACTGTCGACCAGTACGATCAGCTCGTCCGCCTGGCCGATCAATTTCTGCTCGGCCTGGATCAGCAGGGGGTCCGCCTCCATCAGACCCAGCGGACCCAGACCCTGCGCGCCCATGAACATGCGGCGCGCATAAAAATTGCGCGTCACGTCGTTGTCGAAGGGCGACAGGATGATATTTTGCTCGCGGTAGATGGCGCCGCCGGACAACATGATCGTATTGCGCGAATGCTTGAGCAGGTGTTCCGCGATGGGAAAGCTGTTGGTGAAGACCTGCAACCGCTTGGACGCCAGCGGATGCACCATCTGGAACGTCGTCGTTCCGCCGTTGATGATAATCGGCTCGCCGTCATCGCATAGATCGACAGCGGCGCGGGCAATGGCCTGCTTTGCTGCGATGTTGATTGTCTCGTTCAACGCAAAGGGGCGCCCCGCCAAACCGGTAAATGTCTGCGGGGTCATCGCCTCCGCCCCGCCACGCACGCGGCGCAATTTCTTTTGCATATGTAGGGTGGCAATATCACGGCGGATCGTTGCTTCTGATGCGCCGGTCAAGCTGCACAGATCGATAACAGTCATCACGGGCCGGTCCTGAATGGACGACAGGATGATGCGATGACGTTCTTTCTCGTGCATTGAGATTCCCCCAGAATTGATGATGAGACTGCGACCCAAACTCGCATCCGTCAATCATTATTTTTCATAAGCAATCATTCTGCGGTGCAGCATGATTGAAGTTGATCAGTTGTGATTGACATAACGACGCGGCTGCCGCAGCTTTGCAAGCAACTGATGTAGGGCCTTTGCCCAAGGGGGGATACCAAAATGACCGACGCAAACGCGCAGCCGCGCCTTGAAAATAAGTGGAATGGTGACGCGGCTGCGGGCATGACCCAGCCAGAGTTGTTGCTGTATCGGTCAAATCTATTGGGATCGGACAAGCGAATCACGAATTACGGGGGCGGCAACACGTCATGCAAAGTGATGCAGGCCGACCCGTTGACGGGCGATCAGGTCGAGGTGCTGTGGGTCAAAGGCTCTGGCGGTGATGTTGGCTCTATCAAGATGGACGGCTTTGCCACGCTTTACATGGACAAGCTGCGGGCATTGAAGGGCCTGTATCGCGGGCTGGAGCATGAAGACGAGATGGTCGGTTACCTGCCGCACGCCACCTTCAACCTAAATACCCGTGCAGCATCCATCGACACGCCGCTACATGCCTATGTGCCGCGCAAACATGTGGACCACATGCACCCCGACGCGATCATCGCGATTGCTGCGAGTGTAAATTCCAAAGAGCTGACGCAGGAAATCTTTGGAGATGACATCGGTTGGTTGCCTTGGAAAAAGCCGGGGTTCGAACTGGGCCTGTGGCTTGGTGATTTCTGCGAAAAGAACCCTGATGCAAAGGGTGTCGTGCTGGAAAGCCACGGTCTGTTCACCTGGGATGACGATGCCAAGGCTTGCTATGCGCTGACACTTGAGATCATTCAAAAGGCGATGGATTGGTTCGGCGCACAGACCGCCGGCAAGCCCGCCTTTGGCGGGATGAAGCATAAGGCCTTGCCAGTCGCGGAACGGCGCGCCGTGGCCGCGCGATTGATGCCCGCCATTCGCGGCATGGTGTCCGGTCAGCAGCATATGGTTGGGCATTTCGATGATAACGTTGCGGTACTGGAATTCGTGAACAGCGCGAACATGACATCCCTTGCAGCCCTTGGCACGTCCTGCCCGGACCATTTCCTGCGCACCAAGATCCGGCCCCTGGTCGTAGACTTCGACCCGGCCAAGCCTGACGTCGATACGACCCTTGCGGGCCTGCCGAACGCCGTCGCTGCCTACCGCGACGATTACAAGGCCTATTACGATCGCTGCAAACATGCGGACAGCCCGGCCCTGCGTGATCCCAACGCCGTCGTCTATCTGGTGCCCGGCGTCGGCATGATCACTTTTGCCAAGGACAAGGCAACGGCGCGTATTTCGGCGGAATTCTATGTTAATGCTATCAACGTAATGCGCGGGGCCAGCGCCGTCAGCACCTATCAGGGCCTGCCGGAACAAGAAGCCTTCGACATCGAATACTGGCTCCTGGAAGAGGCGAAGTTGCAGCGCATGCCCAAGCCAAAAGCGCTGGCCGGGCGCGTCGCCCTTGTGACAGGCGGTGCTGGCGGCATTGGCTCTGCCACGGCCGAACGCTACCTGCGCGAAGGGGCCTGCGTCATGCTGGCCGATATCGACGAGGCGGCCTTGGCCGAAACCGTCGCGGGTTTGTCAGCTAAATTTGGCACAGACGTTGTGCGCAGCACGCTGATGAACGTCACGGATGAAACTGCCGTCATGCAAGCCTACGCAGATATGGCCGTCGCGTTTGGCGGGGTCGATATCCTGGTCTCGAATGCGGGCATTGCGTCATCCGCGCCGGTTGAGGACACTTCGCTTGAGATGTGGAACCGCAACATGGCGATCTTGTCCACGGGTTACTTCTTGGTCAGCAGAGAAGCGTTTAAGGTCATGCGCGTGCAAGATATCGGCGGCACAGTTGTTTTCGTGGCGTCGAAAAACGGGCTTGCGGCCTCTCCCAATGCCTCTGCCTATTGCACGGCCAAGGCGTCCGAAATCCACCTGGCCCGCTGCCTCGCGCTGGAAGGAGCCGAGGCCGGCATCCGCGTTAATGTCGTTAATCCCGACGCCGTACTGCGCGGGTCCAAAATCTGGTCCGGCGACTGGCTTGATCAGCGCGCCAGCACATATGGCAAAGACAAAGACGGACTAGAGGAGATGTATCGCCAGCGGTCGATGCTAAAGCGCAATGTGCTGCCAGAGGATATTGCCGAGGCCGCGTATTTCCTTGCCTCTGATCTGTCCTCGAAATCAACAGGAAATATCATTAACGTCGACGCGGGCAACGTACAGGCGTTCACGCGCTGAGTGAGGAGAAAGAGACCGCCATGATCAATCAAGATATCATTGATGCATCCAACGATGACGTCAAAACTGACCTGCACACGGACTACGAAAGCCTCGGCGCTCGCCTTGACCGGCGCGGCATCAGCATCGACGCGATCAAGCAAAAGGTCGCGGATTACGGCGTTGCGGTGCCAAGCTGGGGCGTCGGCACCGGCGGGACCCGCTTTGCGCGCTTTCCCGGCGCAGGAGAGCCGCGCGGCATCTTTGATAAGCTTGATGATTGTGGCGTGATCCACCGCCTGACGGGGGCGACGCCGTCTGTTTCCCTGCATGTGCCATGGGATAACGCCGATCCCGCCGATCTGCTGAGCAAGGCAGAAGAGGTCGGGCTTCGCTTTGATGCGATGAATTCCAACACGTTTCAGGATCAGGCAGGGCAGGCGCATAGCTATAAGTTCGGATCGCTGTCGCATACCGATGCGGCGACCCGCGCGCAGGCGGTAGAGCATAACCTTGAGTGCATCGCGCTTGGGGACAAGATCGGATCGAAAGCGCTGACGATCTGGGTGGGGGATGGGTCGAACTTTCCAGGGCAGGTAAATTTTACCCGCCAATTCGAGCGATATTTGGATGCAGCGGCGCAGGTCTATGCCGGGCTACCCGCCGACTGGCGGCTCTTTACTGAACACAAGATGTACGAGCCTGCATTCTATTCGACGGTCGTGCAGGACTGGGGCACAAATCTGATGATTGCGCAGCATCTTGGCGATCAGGCGTTATGTCTGGTGGACCTTGGCCATCACGCGCCCAACGTGAATATTGAGATGATTGTGGCGCGGCTTGTCCATGCGCAAAAGCTGGGCGGCTTTCACTTCAACGATAGTAAGTACGGCGACGATGATCTGGATACGGGCAGCATTGATCCATATCGGCTGTTTCTGGTGTTTAACGAATTGGTCGCGGCAGAGGGTGTCGCCGGGTTCGATCCGATGCATATGCTGGATCAAAGCCACAACGTCACCGACCCCATCGAAAGCCTGGTGTCATCCGCAATGGAAGTGCAGCGCGCCTATGTGCAGGCTTTGCTGGTTGACCGCACAGCTTTGGAGGGCGCGCAGGATGCCAATGATGCTCTGACTGCGCAGGCGGCGTTAAAAACCGCGTTCCGCACCGATGTTGAAC
>JAGXIQ010000167.1 GCA_024635625.1 Loktanella sp.
CATTCCTTAAGAAGCGGTCAATTCTCCCGGTCGCCCAGTCAAGGCCCGCAGAATAGATCAAAACACGTTCAATCTAGATCGAAACTATTAGATTTATGGTGATCCCGACTGGGTTCGAACCAGTAACCTGCCCCTTAGGAGGGGGCTGCTCTATCCAATTGAGCCACGGGACCACGGTATGTCATTGCCTTGAAATGACGCGGCGGTCAACGCGGGCTTGACTGTGGGCTTGGACAACCGATCACATGACGGCTACCTATGGGTGAAATACCTTTGACAGGATGCAGACCGTGAGCAAACCGCCCCGCCGCCCGATGACCCTGCGTGATGTATCAGAAGCGTCGGGGGTCAGCGAGATGACCGTCAGCCGCGTCTTGCGGAACAAGGGCGATGTCAGTGCCGCGACCCGCGCCAAGGTGCAAGAGGCATCAAAGCGGCTTGGTTATGTGCCGAACCGGATCGCAGGGTCGCTTGCATCCAGCCATGTCAACCTAGTCGCCGTCATCATCCCTTCACTTAAGAACATGGTTTTTCCCGAAGTATTGTCGGGGATTTCGGATGCCTTGGATGAAACCGAACTGCAGCCGGTCTTTGGTGTGACGGAATACCGCCCTGAAAAAGAGGAAAAGGTCTTATTCGAGATGCTGTCGTGGCGGCCTGCTGGTGTGATCATCGCGGGACTTGAACACTCCGATCCTTCGCGCGCGATGTTGGCGCAGGCTGGCATACCTGTCGTTGAGATTATGGATACCGATGGCGACCCTATCGACGCCTGCGTCGGAATTTCGCACCGGCGCGCGGGTCGCGAAATGGCAGAGGCCATTATTGCCGCAGGATATAAGCGGATCGGGTTCATGGGAACGCAGATGCCGTTGGACCACCGGGCGCGCAAGCGGTTCGAAGGGTTTACTCGGACACTGGCAAAGTCGGGCATAGAGATTGCCGACCGTGATTTTTATGCGGGTGGGTCGGCGCTGACGAAGGGGCGCGAGATGACACAGGCTATGCTGGAACGGCACCCTGATCTTGATTTTCTTTATTATTCGAATGACATGATCGGTGCCGGTGGCCTTATGTATTTACTGGATCACGGGATTGATGTGCCTGGCCAGATCGGACTTGCTGGTTTCAACGGGGTTGAATTGCTGGAAGGTTTGCCGCGTCGCTTGGCGACCATGGATGCTTGTCGATACGATATTGGGCTGCGCGCCGCCCAGATCATTGCAGCACGAGTGACCGGAGGCAATCCCGGTGCCGAGCACGTTCAGTTGACGCCGAGAATCGACTTCGGTGATACGTTGATCAGAGGCTGAGAGACGGCTGGAAACTTTTTAAGGAAATCGCTAATTTCAGCAATTGGCATGGCCTTTCCATATAGCCAGCCTTGCGCCAGACGGCAGCCCTTGCGCAGGAGCCATTCCTGTTCCGGTAAAGTCTCGACCCCTTCAGCAAGGACGCTGATGTTGAGGCTATTGGCCAGACCGATGATCGCGCCGGTTAGTTTTTGTAGCTCTTCGTCTGTGTCAATGTGGCGTACGAAGCTGCGGTCAATCTTGATCTGAGAGACGCGAAACTTGCGCAAGGCGGCGATGGCCGCATGACCAGTGCCAAAATCGTCTAACTCTACTACGAAACCAGCCTCGACCATGGCTTTCACGTTGGCAAGGAAATGGCTCGTGCGTTCGTCGAGCAGGGTCGACTCGAGAAGTTCGATTCGTAGCAGATGCCGTGCGACGCCGTGTTTTTCGAGCGCTGACTCGAGCCGTTGTAGCAGGCGTGGATCACTCAACTGTGCGGTGGACATGTTGATACTGACGCTGACAGCGCAAAGACCTTGGTTTGCAAGCCACTGCAGCCCCAGGCAAGCTTCGTCCATCATCAGAGTGTCTAGGGCATCTGTCAGGCCTGCCCGCTGTGCGACATCAAGAAACTGCCCTGCGTTCAAGACGTCACGGCGGGGGTGGTTCCATCGCAGCAAGGCTTCAAAACCAATGCAGTTTTGGGTCAGCGCATCGGCCTGTGGCTGAAAATATGCTTCGAACTCGTTTCGGTCCAGCGCCACCTGTAATTCACGTGCCAGCGCATTGGAGGACAGGACGTGTTCACGCATCTGCTTTTCGAAGAAAATTGCGATGCCGCCAATTTTCTTGGCCTCGTAAAGCGCCAAATCCGCGGCGGTCAAAACCGTGCCACGCGTGCCCATGCCTGCGTTAAGTTCCAGCATTGCGATGCCGATAGAGGCACCGATGTGCATGAACTGACCCGCGTAACCGATGGGAGCCATCATCCGGCAGATCAATTGGCCCGCAAAGATCGCGATTTCGTCACGGTCCTGTGTCATGCGGCGCACTACAATGAATTCATCCCCGCCGACCCGCGCGGCAAAGTCTGGAGGGGTGACAGCGCTTTCCAGCATGGCGGCGCAGTGTTTGAGGACATGATCGCCTGCCTCGTGGCCATACACGTCATTGACGGCCTTAAATCGGTCCAGATCCAGATGAAACACGACAACGCCTTCGTCCCGCGCAAGTTCGTCCGACATCATTGCGATGTCTTCCAACAGATTGCGTCGATTGCGCAGCCCGGTCAGTTCGTCAGTCGTGGCCATGCGGCGCAGCGCGTGCTGCTGTTCCTTGAGGGTCGTTACGTCCACGCGTAACCCTACGCGCCCTCCATCCGAGGTCATGCGTTCAACGATCCGCAACCAGCGGCCATTCGCGAGTTTTTGTTCGATCGCCCCAGTCATTCGGCGGTGCTGGTCAAGCCGATGCCGCAGCCATTCGTCCTCTCTGCCTATTCCGTCGGAATATTGCCCGCGGGCAAGGCCATGACGTAGGATTTCCTCAAAGGTGGCACCGGGTCGAATTACGGCGGCGCTCTCGGGGTAGAACATGCGGTAAGTGTCGTTGCAGATCACCAGTTTGTCGTCGGCGTCAAACAGTACGAAACCGTCTGACAAAGCATCAATTGCCGTCAGCAATCTTGCTTCTGCTGCGTCAGCGAGTTTTAGGGCCGACAGGGTTTCTGTGATATCCTGCATCTGCAGGACAATGGATGGTTCATGGCCCGGCATGCGCACGATATCGACGTCATAGTACCGGGGCGGATCGCTTTGCGTCTTAATCCGTGCGCGGATGCTGCGACGCCGAATACCCGCAAACAGCCGCAGAAAGCGCGCAAGGCGGTCCGTTGGCAAATGGGTCACGGCTTCCATCAGGGTGAGACGTTGCAAAATCCTCATGCTGCTAAGTAAATGCAGCCGGGCGCGGCGATTGGCGGCCACGATGCGTAGATCCGCAGCGTTCAGCACGATGATGGCCTGCGCCGACTTTTCGAAGAGCGGCAATAGGATATTCCGACCGATCACCTGCTGGATTGCAGTCAACTCTGCGTTTTGGTCCGGGTCAACTTGCATGAAACTCTCACTACGCGGCTAGAACCGTTTAGGGTGTAGGGATGAATTAAACTTTAAGCAGAAACGGCGTCAGGCCTTGTGTGGCTTGAATATGGCGTGGTGACGCTGGGTTATGTCGTGCGATGATCGCGTTCGTGCCGCGCTTGCAAACGTAGAATTTTTTGCGCCTGCACAAGATGCGGTTGATCGAGCATTTGTCCGTCCAACTGCGCAACGCCAGATCCAGACATGGCCGCGATCACCCTTTTGGCGTGATCGATCTGTGAAGGGGATGGACTGAAGGCGGCGTTGATGATCGGAACCTGTGCTGGATGGATTGCCAACTTGCCATCAAAGCCCATGGTAAATGCTTCTGCCGCAACCTTCTGCAAACCGGCGGTGTCGCCGATGCCGGTGAACGGGCCATCAATAGCCGCCACGCCTGCGTCTTTTGCGGCGAGCAAGGCCAGCGTGCGGGCCAAGGCGAATGGGGGCAGCCAGTCGCCGCCGTCCGTGCGGTTAGCCAGGGTGCCAAGGTCTGCGGACAGGTCTTCGGCGCCCCACGTCATCCCGCCCAGCGCCGGATGGGCCCAATCGGCGCGCATCAACTGGCGCACGGCGCGCACTGTTTCAGTTGCGATGATCAGGATCGGCACGTGCAACCCTGCAGCCGCGATCATGGCGGCCGTAGCTGCGATATCGGCTAAGCCTTCACATTTAGGCAAGACGTAACCATCAGGCCGGCCCGGCGCGGTCGCGGCAATGTCATCGGCAGTGCGTCCGGTTGACAGGGCGTTCACCCTGACCAGTCGTGCCATCGGTGCGCCTTCGGTCAGCCATGTGGCGGTCTGTTCCCGTGCGGCATCTTTCGCGTCGGGGGCTACGGAATCCTCAAGGTCTAGGATTAATGCATCAGCCTCTGTGCCGCGCGCTTTGTCCTGCTTGCGGGCGCTATCGCCAGGCACGAATAGATAAGAGCGGTATGGAAAGCTCATGCTTCTGGTTTCCCTTTCATCAGGGCGGCGCGGTCGCAGACGGCACAAAGGTCATCTGTCTGATTAAAGCAACTGTGCCGGAAAGTGACGATCCCTTGGCCGGGCCGCGATGCGCTTGGCCGTAGGGCGATCACCTCTGTCCTGACGTGGATTGTATCGCCCTCAAACAGAGGGTGGGGGAACTTGACGTCCGTCATGCCGAGGTTCGCAACCGTCGTGCCAAAGGTGGTGTCATTCACGGTCATCCCGACCAAGCACCCAAGTGTGAAAAGTGAATTCACGATCGGTCGACCGAATTCGGTTTGGGCCGCAGCATGGGCGTCAATATGCAAGGGCTGCGGGTTCATGGTCAGTAACGAAAACCAGCGATTGTCGGTTTCCGTGATCGTCCGCGTCCAAGGATGTTCGAAAATCATCCCCACTTTGAAATCGCCGAACCACAAACCTGACATCGTCACATCCTCCCATGTGTTCTGCGCATCCTGACGGGTTGTGGCGGGCGATGCCAGTGCCGCTGTCAGGACAGTGCGTCAGGCGGTGTATCCAAACGTTGCATCGGATCAGCATCCGGATGGCGCACGCGGGCCATCGCTGCGCGGGCAAGAAAATCACCAGCCGCGGCAACATCTTCCGATATTGCAAGAATACGGGGTCTGATGCGGCGCAGAAATGTGATTGCCTCTTTTGCATAAACGTCGACGCTATCGCCCAAAACAAGCCCGCACGTTTCAATGCTGGCGACAGCCGCAAGCGCGGCATTGGTGGACCCGCAAATGACCCCGTCTGGCCTTTGTGAGTCGGCAAAAATAGCATTCATCCGTGCCTCTATCAGGTCAACGGGAGTGTCGCTGGTTACGTCTTTCTGAACGATCAGGTCGACGCCTGCGGCCTGTGCTGCATCCTGACAACCGCCCAACATTTCAAGCGCATAAGATTGATCCATTGGCGGCGCGATAAGCAGCAGCCGTTTGCGCCCGCGTGTCGCCAGTGACCGAACCCCCAGCGCACCGAAAGCCCTGTTATCGAAGTCAAACCAAGCGTGGGTATTCGACCAAGCGCTGCGGCCATGGGTGGCGAAGGGAAAGTTGCGGTCCAGGAGGTAACGCACGCGCGGATCCTCTGGCATGATCTGGTTAAATATCACGGCATCGGCGGACCCGGATTCGACGATGTAGCGGATCGGTTTCATTGGATCTTCGTCGATGAAGTAGGGCGTGATGTTCAGGTGAAACGGCGTATTGCGAAGCCCGCCCGCCACCGATGAAATCAGCTTGGCCGTGTGGTTCATCACGTCGTGTTCCGTCGACATGACGAGAGAGATCACGTTTGTCCGACCGGTCCGCAAGCGCACGCCTGCCCGGTTTGGAACGTATCCGATTTGATCTGCTACAGCTCGCACCCGGGCGCGGGTGTCAATGTTGATATCCTCGGCGCCCGAAAGCGCCCGCGAAACAGTTGGCACTGCAAGGCCAGTCAGGCCCGCGATGGTTTTCAAAGTTGGTTTGGGCTGGTCGTGTACCGGCTTTTCCACCGTATTTCCCTTTTGATGCCTGACCGCGATCCGCGAAAAGTCCCGCGAATGCAAGCGGCGCTGCGCGTTCAGCCTAATTTTCAATCACTGAAAAAAACAGTCTTGTTTGCTGAAACAAGTTCGGAGTAGCGTTCCTACAACGATTTAGATCAGGGAGGTTAGAATCGTGAAACTCAGCATTAAACTGCTTTCAGCGACGGCGATCTGCGCGGGTACAACCGCAGGCGCGGTCGATTTGGAGGTGATGCACTGGTGGACATCCGGGGGGGAGGCCGCCGCCGTATCCAAGCTGGCAGAGGCTTGGGATGGCACCGGAAACAAGTGGGTCGACGGGGCTATCGCGGGTGGTGGTGACACGGCCCGACCGATCATGGTCAGCCGCATCATTGGGGGCGATCCGCCCGCTGCCTTCCAGTTCAACCACGGACGCCAAGCCGAAGAGCTGATTGAAGCGGGTCTGCTGCTTGATCTGACCGACGTGGCAGAAGCAGAGGGCTGGAAAGACCTCGTCAATCCGCCGTCATTGCTGGATGCATGCACCATCGACGGCAAAATTTATTGCGCGCCAGTCAACATCCATTCTTGGCAGTGGATGTGGCTGTCGAACGCGGCCTACGAAAAGGCTGGCGTTCAGGTCCCGACGAACTGGGAGGAATTCACTGGCTCTGCGCAAGCATTGCGTGACGCGGACATCGTACCGCTGGCTGTTGGCGGCCAATCTTGGCAGGAAAAAGGTGCTTTTGACGTGATGGCATTGGCGCTTGCTGGCAAGGATGCTTGGCTGGCCGTCAACCAAGACAAGAGCACGGACGCCGTTATGGGGCCGGAGTTCACCCGCGTTTTCGAAGAATTTGGTGCCGCGCGTGAACTTGCCAAAGGTTTGAACGTACAGGACTGGAATCAGGCCACCGCTGCCGTCATTAATGGCACTGCGGGTGCGCAGATCATGGGCGACTGGGCGCAGGGCGAATTCGCCATCGCGGGTCAGGTTGCTGGGACGGACTATTCGTGCCTGCCTGGTCTAGGTGAGGTAGCGCTGCTGGATACCGGCGGCGACGCATTCTATTTCCCAGTCAACGACGACCCGGAAATCACCGCTGCTCAAAAGGAACTGGCTGCGCTGATGCTATCGCCGGACGTTCAGGTTAGCTTTAATTCGGCAAAGGGTTCGCTACCGGT
The DNA here is from genome assembly GCA_024635625.1 of Loktanella sp. Taxonomy (GTDB): domain Bacteria; phylum Pseudomonadota; class Alphaproteobacteria; order Rhodobacterales; family Rhodobacteraceae; genus Loktanella. Next base: position 7,100 of record JAGXIQ010000167.1, read on the forward strand.
TCGTGGTGACGTGAACCTGACGACCGTCAACGATTGTACGCAAAAGGGTCTTGATTTGCTGGCAGAGGGCGCGCTTGCCCCCGCGCTGACCACGTTGCTGTCGCCGGATACGGTGACGCAGTTGAATGATTTGGTGACAGAGTTTTGGTCCATGCCAGCCATGACCGCAGCCGATCTGCAGCTGCAGTTCGCCGACATCATTGGCGCTGCCGACTAAACTGCGACGTACGAAGAGTTTGGGCCCCTGACATAGGGGCCCATTCTGCCCGGTAGGCTGACGTCGCACCGATGCACCATCTGGTGAAATGGGGGGGGGGCCCGTGACAATAACCGACACAAGCGCCGCGACAGGGCGCAGCGCAGTCGTGCGCCGTCCATCGCGACTGTTCCGTAATATGTCCTCAAAGGTGGCGATGCTGCCGCTGATATTCACTGCTATGGTGATTTTTCTTGGCGGAACCCTTTGGACCGTTGTCTATTCCTTCACAAAATCGGGCCTGCTGCCGCGCCTGACGTGGGATGGCCTTGCGCAATACGAGCGCCTCTGGTCGTCGCGGAAATGGATCGTTTCGATCGAAAATCTTGCAATTTACGGCGTTTTCAGCCTGATCGGCACCCTCGTAATTGGCTTTACGCTCGCAGCCCTTCTCGACCGAAAAATTCGGGGCGAAGCGGTGTTCCGGTCGATCTTTCTTTATCCCTTCGCATTATCATTTATCGTGACAGGTCTTGTTTGGCAGTGGATTCTAAACCCAGAGCTGGGCTTGCAAAGTGTCATGCGCGACTTGGGGTGGCAGTCATTCACCTTCGATCCGCTGAACAATCCTGAAATTGTTATGTTCGGTCTACTGATCGCCGGCCTGTGGCAAGGGACGGGTCTGATCATGTGTATCATGCTGGCCGGTCTGCGCGGCATCGACGAAGACATCTGGAAGGCCGCCCGCGTCGACGGCATCGGCACTGTCAAAACCTATATCCGCATCATCATCCCCATGATGCGCCCCGTATTCGTGACCTCTCTTGTTCTGATCGCGGCGGGCATTGTGAAGCTTTACGATCTGGTCGTTGCCCAAACCTCTGGTGGGCCAGGGATCAGTTCAGAGGTGCCTGCGAAATACGTCATGACGGCGATGTTCGGTGGCCAAAACCTTGGGCAGGGCTTTGCAGCCTCGACCATGATGCTGGTGATGGTCGTGATCATCCTGATCCCTTGGGCCTACCTTGAATTTGGAGACAAGAAGCATGGCTGATCTTGCGATGCAGAACGCGACAGCCGCGATGACGCAGCCGCTGGGTCAGACGCTGGCCGCTGGTCCGCGTGGCCGAAAACCGAAAAAGCGGCTTAGCCGCGCCAACATCATTGTCTACGGCACGCTGTTCGTCATGGCGATGTATTATGCGCTACCCCTGTACGTGATGATCGTGACATCGCTGAAAGGCATGCCCGAAATCCGTATGGGCAACATTTTTGCCCCCCCGCTAGAGATTACATTTCAGCCTTGGGTGAAAGCGTGGCAAGAGGCTTGCACCGGCATCAACTGCGACGGCCTTAGTCGTGGATTCTGGAACTCTGTCCGCATCCTCATCCCGTCGGTGATCCTGTCCGTCGCCATCGCGTCGGTGAATGGCTACGCCCTGTCGATGTGGAAATTCAAAGGGTCAGAGGTGTTCTTTACCATCCTGATGATTGGCGCCTTCATTCCGTATCAGGTGATGCTTTACCCCATCGTGATCCTACTGCGCGAGGCGGGGCTCTATGGCTCTTTGACTGGTCTGGTTCTGGTCCATGTTGCCTTTGGTATGCCGATCAATACGCTGTTATTCCGTAATTACTTTTCCTCGATCCCAGAAGAGTTGTTCAAGGCCGCCCGCGTCGACGGGGCGGGTTTCTGGGCGATCTTCTTCAAGATTATCCTGCCGATGTCCCTGCCGATCTGCGTTGTGGCGCTGATCATTCAGGTCACGGGTATCTGGAATGACTTCCTGTTCGGTGTGACCTACATATCTTCGCCCGACCGCTACCCGATGACGGTGCAGCTGAACAACATCGTCAATTCTGTGCAGGGCGTGAAGGAATACAACGTCAACATGGCTGCGACGCTGCTGACCGGCCTCGTGCCGTTGGTGATCTACTTTGCGTCGGGCAAACTTTTCGTGCGCGGCATCGCTGCGGGTGCTGTCAAAGGATGAATCTGTGACCATTCAAAATCCCTCTGTTTCGATCAAAAGCCTCGACCTATCGTTCGGCGCAGTGAAGGTGCTGCAAAACCTGAACCTCGACATCGCGGATGGAGAGTTCCTTGTTCTGTTGGGGTCTTCTGGCTGTGGTAAGTCCACCCTGTTGAACGTAATCGCGGGCCTGCTCGAACCGACCGACGGGCAAATCTGGATCAAAGGCCAGAACGTCACATGGGCTGAACCGAGCGAGCGGGGCATCGGTATGGTGTTCCAAAGCTACGCGCTTTATCCGCAGATGACGGTCGAGGGGAATCTAACCTTTGGGCTGAAAAACGCGAAGGTCCCGAAAGACGAAATCGCAAAGCGTGTCGCCCGCGCCGCTGAGGTCTTGCAAATCGAGCCCTTGCTAAAGCGCAAGCCAGGCGCCCTGTCCGGCGGTCAACGCCAGCGTGTCGCCATCGGTCGCGCGCTTGTGCGCGACGTCGAGGTGTTCCTGTTCGACGAGCCGCTGTCGAACCTTGACGCCAAGCTGCGTGCCGATCTTCGGGTTGAACTGAAGCGCCTGCACAATAGCCTCCAAAATACGATGATTTACGTGACCCATGATCAGGTCGAAGCGATGACACTCGCTGATCGTATCGCGATCATGAAGGGGGGTAAAATCATGCAGCTAGGCACCCCGGCCGAAATTTATGGCCAGCCACAGAACCTGTATGTCGCAGACTTTATCGGTTCGCCGTCGATGACGTTCTTTGACGGCGCGGTAAACGGGGCCACAATCGACATTCCCGGTCATGACCTGCCCTTGGGCCGTTACGCCTTTAAGGATCGGCCAGTAGATGGCACACCCGCGATCATCGGCATCCGGCCAGAACATGTGATGACCGGCGACAATCTCGCCTCTGCTCCTTATAAGACCGAAGTTACAGTCGATCTGGTCGAACCGATGGGGTCCGACACATTAGTCTATTGCGAGTTTGGCGGCCAAACCTTTCGCATACGAATGGACGGTCAGGCGCAGGTTGCTAAGGGCGATAGGCTGACCATCGGCATCGACCCGGCGGCGGCATCTCTGTTTGACAAGACAACCGAGGTACGTTTGTGAAGGCGATCGATCTTTCTGGCGACTGGACCCTGCGTTCCGTCGAGGGCGCACTGACGGCGCCTATTTTTTTACCCGGCGATATTATCACGGCACTGTACGATGCGGACCTGATCCCCGATCCCTATGTAGGGCAGAATGAATACGATCTGCGCTGGATTTGCGAAGCTGACTGGATCGTTTCGAGAGAAATCGACCTTAGCGATCCGAACGTTGACCTTGTGATATCAGAGTTGGATACCGTCGCCACAGTTCAGGTAAACGGTACCGTTGTCCTGCAGGGAACCAACGCGTTTCGCACGTATCGGGTGCCGCTAAATGGCGTCGCGCAGGCAGGCCGCAACACGATCGCGATTACCTTCCACTCGCCTGTGGCAGCAGGCAAAGCATTGTCCGACGCGCACCCTTTTCCCGTGCCGTGGTCGAAAAACTGCCCGATCCCCTATGGTAACTTCCTGCGCAAGCCTGCCTGCGATTTCGGCTGGGACTGGAATATCGCACTGGCGACTTCAGGCATTTACGGTGCTTTGCGACTGGAACCATCAATCGCCGCTCGTATCGACCGGCTCGTCGTTTCACAGGATCACAGCGATGGGGCGCGGGTCACAGTGGGCGTGCTGACGACCAACCACGACGGTCCCGTAATCATCGCGCTGGGTGGGCAGACCGTCACTGCCGACGGCCACAGTGGATTCTGCGAGGTCACCTTTTTAGTCGATGATGCAGATCTTTGGTGGCCTGCGGGCCTGGGCGATCAGCACCTTTACGACCTGACAGTCACGGCAGGCACGGCCACAGCGACCCGCCGCATCGGCTTGCGCGAAATGGAGCTGGTCGCCGAACCCGACGCTGCCGGTCTAGGGTTTAAGATCCGCGTGAACGGCCACGACGTATTCTGCAAAGGTGCCAACTGGATTCCCGCCGACGCATTGCCGGGGCGGATCACCGACGCGAAGACGCGTGATTTGCTGCAATCCGCTGTTGATGCAAACATGAACATGCTGCGCGTCTGGGGTGGCGGGCGGTACGAGCCTGACAGCTTTTACGATGCCTGCGACGAACTCGGTCTGCTGGTTTGGCAGGATTTCATGTTCGCCTGCAACCTTTACCCGTCTGACCCCACCTATCTGGCAGAAGTGCGGGCAGAAGTGAACGACAACGTCGCCCGCATGCATCACCACGCCTGTCTGGCGCTATGGTGCGGCGACAACGAGTTGGTCGGTGCGCTGACGTGGTATGATGTCAGCATCAACGACCGTGACCGTTATCTGGTGAACTACGACCGCCTGAACCGCTGCATCGAAGGGGCATTGAGGGAAACGGATCCGCACGCCAATTGGTGGCCATCCAGCCCCTCCACTGGGCCACTGTCTTTTGGGGACGCATGGCACGACGATTCCTCTGGCGATATGCACTTTTGGTCGGTCTGGCACGAGGGCCGTGATTTCGACCACTACCGCGATGTGGCCCCCCGGTTTTGTTCAGAGTTCGGTTTTCAAAGTTACCCCTCGATGGACGTTATCCGCCGGTTTGCCGACCCTGCGGATTTCAACATCGCAGCCCCCGTGATGGAGTCGCATCAAAAGAACGATGGTGGCAATGCGCGCATCGCTGAAACCATGTTCCGCTACTTCCGCTTTCCGATAGATTTCGAGAATTTCGTTTACGTTAGCCAAGTTCAGCAGGCCCTCGCGATTAAAACTGCAGTGACCCAATGGCGCGGCTTGAAACCGCATTGCATGGGCACACTGATCTGGCAGTTGAACGACACGTGGCCGGTTTGCTCGTGGGCGTCACTGGACTATGGTGGTGGGTGGAAGTTGCTACATCATCTGTCGCAAAGATTTTACGCGCTAGTCACCATTGTCGTTATGCCCGACGGTGAAGATTGGGTTTTGCAGGCTGTGAATGATCTGCGGGATGCAGTCGATGTGGACGTGATAGCCTATGCTTGCGCCATGGACGGCACATCGCGTGAACTGGGGCAGGGTACTGTGCGGGTTGCCGAAAGTGCTGTCGCAGCCCTGCGTGTGCCCATGGCCGAGTTACAGCCGCAAGAGATGCTGTCCTTTGGCTGGACGGCCAGCGATGGGTCAAGGGGCGGTGATGTTTTTGCGCCTAAACCCTACAAATCCTACGATCTCTTGCCGCCTCAACTGCAGTATGAAACGATACGCGAAAGTGACGATATTGTTTTGCGCATCACCGCGCAGGCGATGGCCTTCTATGTCACGGCAGAGACATCAGTCCCCGGTCGTTTTGACGACAATGCAATCCACATTGGTCCCGGCCACACTGCGACGCTGCGGTTCATACCTGTGGACCCCAAAGCCACACCAACCTTTACACTGCGCGACCTGCACAGTGCCACCTACACTGTCTGAGGACCTGATATGACTGACTTTTCTTACCAACTATACAGTTCTCGCAACTTCGGCCCGCTGACCGAAACCTTCGGCTTATTGGCCGCCCTTGGCTATGCACATGTCGAGGGCTATGGCCCGGTCTACGAAGACTTGGACGCGACGCGGCAAGCGTTGGACGAGACTGGCCTGACCATGCCGTCTGGGCATTTCGCGATGGATATGGTGGCAGGCGATACCTCTCGCGTCGTCGAAATTGCCACGACGCTGGGCATTCAGAAGGTTATCGTGCCGTTCCTAATGCCTGCTGATCGCCCCACAGATGCTGAAGGCTGGACGAACTTTGGCAAACGTCTAGCGGCTGCAGGCAAGCCGTTGCAGGATGCAGGGTTCGACTTTGGGTGGCACAACCATGACTTTGAGTTTAAGGCGCTGCCGACGGGCGAACTGCCCATCGACCTGATCCTTGCGAATGATGCGGTTGGGTTCGAATTTGATGTTGCGTGGGCTGCTGTCGCGGGAAAAAATCCTAACGACGTGATCGCCCAATATGGCAAACGGATCATCGCAGCGCACGTTAAAGACCGCGCACCGCAGGGCAAAAACGCAGACGAAGACGGTTGGGCCGATGCAGGCCACGGCACACTGGACTGGCCGGGGCATTTCAAGGCATTGAAGGCAGCGGGCTGCGATCTGTTCGTGATGGAACACGACAAGCCTGCTGACGATAAACGCTTTGCCGAACGCGCCCTGACTTACATGCAATCCCTGTAAAAGAGACTCTCTATGACCATTCTAAACGTGGGCCTGATCGGCTGCGGCAATATTTCGACCGCCTATTTGATGTTGGCCCCGACGTTCAAGGATATCCGCTTCGTTGCGGTATCTGATGTGAACGAGGATGCAGCACTGGCCCGCGGCAAAGAGTTTGGTATCAAGGCGCGGACGGTCAGCGATCTGCTTGCCGCTGATGATATCGACATCGTCGTGAACCTGACAATCCCTGCGGCCCACTACGACGTCACAAAGCGCATCTTGGATGCCGGTAAACATGCCTATACGGAAAAGCCGCTGGTGCTGACGTTGAAACAAGCGAAGTCGCTGGCTGACCTTGCGGCGACGAAGGGCCTGCGCATTGGGTCTGCGCCGGATACGTTTCTTGGCAGTGCACACCAACAGGCGCGGGCGATCATCGACGAGGGTGGGATTGGGACTGTGACGTCCGGCACTGCCCATTTCATGGGGCCGGGGATGGAGATGTGGCATCCTAACCCAGACTTCTTCTTTCAGCCCGGCGGCGGACCTGTGCTGGATATGGGGCCGTATTATATCACGAACTTTGTACAGTTGATCGGTCCGGTAAAACGCGTCGCAGCTCTGACCTCTTCGGCGCAAACTGAACGCACCATCACGTCCGAGCCCCGCGCAGGAGAGACGATCCCAGTCGGTACGCCTACGAACATTCACGCCCTGCTGGCCTTCGAAAACGGTGCCACAATTACCCTGTCCACAAGTTGGGACGTGAAAGCGCATAACCATCGCAATATGGAACTTTACGGCACCGAAGGCGCACTTTTTGTGCCGGACCCCAACCATTTCGGGGGTGCGCTGGCACAGGCCGACGCAATGGGTCAGGTGACCGAGGTGCCCGTCTGGGATCATCCCTTTGGAAAGCTGAACTGGGATCTTGAAAAAGAGACTCCCCGCGCGAATTACCGCACTGCCGGTTTAGCCGATATGGCCGCTGCGATCATCGCGGACAGACCGCATCGTTGTGGCTTGGAACTGGCCGTCCACGTAACCGATGTCATGACCAGCATCTTGAAATCGGGTGAGACGGGCCAGTTTGTCGATATGACAACAACCTGCGACCGCCCCGCGGCCCTTGGCCCCGATGCGGCGCGCGAATTACTTAAGGAAGACGCATGACTTACGTTCCCGCACAAGACCGCTATGAAAAGATGACTTACCGCCGCTGTGGCGCGTCGGGTGTCCAGCTGCCCGCCATTTCGTTGGGCCTGTGGCACAATTTTGGCGGTGACAGCAATCATGAGAATAAGCGCGCCATGTGCCGCACTGCGTTTGATCTTGGCATCACGCACTTCGATTTGGCCAACAACTATGGCCCGCCACCGGGCAGTGCCGAGGAAGCATTTGGCGAAATTCTGAAAACCGACTTCGCTGGTTATCGCGACGAGCTGATCATCAGTTCCAAGGCGGGGTACCGGATGTGGGACGGTCCGTATGGCGAGTGGGGCAGCCGCAAGTATCTGATGTCGTCTTGTGACGCATCGCTAAAGCGGATGGGGCTGGACTACGTCGATATTTTCTATTCGCACCGCTTCGATCCTGAAACCCCGCTTGAAGAAACAATGGGCGCACTGGCGGATATCGTGAATTCCGGCAAAGCGCTTTATGCAGGTATTTCCAGCTACAACACGGAAAAAACGCGCGAAGCGGTCGCTATTCTGGACGACATGGGTGTGCCGATGCTGATCCATCAGCCCAGCTATAACATGTTTAACCGTTGGGTCGAAACCGACGGTTTGAAGGATGCGTTGGCTGATCTTGGCATGGGGTCCATCGCTTTTACCCCACTGGCGCAGGGTATGCTGACCAAGAAATACTTGAATGGTATCCCCGCCGACAGTCGGGCGGCGCAGGGTAAATCCCTAAGCCAGTCTTTGATCACCGAAGAGGCGCTTAACAGCATCCGTGCACTAAACGATATCGCTGCTGCACGAGACCAAACACTTGCGCAGATGGCAATCGCATGGGTTCTGCGCGACGGCGGCATAACGACCGCGCTGATTGGGGCAAGTAAGCCAAGCCAGATCGAGGATTGTGCTGGGGCTGTCGGCAACCTCGACTTTACCGCCGATGAACTGGCGCAAATCGACAAACACGCTGGTGATCAGGCCATCAACCTTTGGGCTAAATCCAGTCAGTCTGACAACGCACCGGAGTAACCGATGATCCGCAATCCAATCCTGCCCGGCTTCAATCCAGATCCGTCGATCTGCCGGGTAGGATTGGATTACTACATCGCAACCTCAACCTTTGAATGGTATCCCGGTGTGCAAATTCACCACAGCCGAGACCTTGCAAATTGGACCCTTGTGGCCCCCCGCCCGTTAAATCGGGCGGCGTTGCTGGACATGCGCGGCAACCCCGACAGTGGTGGTATTTGGGCACCCTGTTTGTCCCATGCGGACGGCAAGTTTTGGCTGGTATATACGGACGTGAAGCGGCTAGAGGGCGACTGGAAAGACGCCCATAATTACATCACAACCTGCGATACGATCGACGGCGACTGGACAGATCGATGGCACGTGAATTCCAGTGGCTTCGACCCGTCGCTGTTTCACGATGATGACGGGCGTAAGTGGTTCCTGAACATGCAGTGGAACCACCGTGAAAAGGGTTCCGGGGTGAACCCTGCCAATGATCGCTTTGACGGCATCCTATTGCAGGAATGGTCGCCAGATCGCGGCGTTTTCGGTCCCGTCACGAATATATATGCTGGCACTGATCGTGGACTTACCGAAGCGCCGCACATATTTAAACGCAACGACTGGTATTACCTGACGACGGCAGAAGGTGGGACGGGCTACGATCATGCTGTCACCTTAGCGCGGTCGCGCAAGATCGAAGGTCCTTACGAGGATCATCCCGAAAAACACGTTATCTCGACACGGGGTATGCCGGATCATCCGGTCCAACGCACCGGGCACGGACAGTATGTAGAGACCGCTGACGGCACCGCATGGCACACCTATCTGATGGGTCGCCCATTGGTTCACAACGGCAAGCCCTTCTGCGCGACCGGGCGCGAAACCGGGATAGCCCGTTGCGTCTGGCGCGATGATTGGCTGTATCTAGACGGTGGTGGGCTACTGCCGCCTGAAACCGTTCCACATAACGTCGAGACGGCACCTCGCATGCCAATTTTGCACGAGCGGTTCGACAGCCTGCCCGTTGAATTCCAGTGGCTGCGCACCCCCCAATCAGACCGATTGTTCCGTTGCGAAAATGGCGCGTTGATCCTGACAGGCCGAGAAAGCATCGGAAGCTGGTTCGAGCAGTCGCTTGTGGCCCGCAGACAAGAGGATCCCGCCTATGATGCCTCTACGACCCTTGATTTCGCGCCACACGTCTATCAGCAAGGTGCTGGCCTTATAACCTACTACAATCGCCACAAGTTCCATGGCGCTTTTCTGACGTTCGAGGATGGCAAGCGGTGTCTAACGCTGATGTCCTGTAATGGGGATTGGCCGGCGGGGCGGTTGGATCACCCGATATTGCCCGTTCCCATGCCGGATGGGCCTATCAAGTTGTCCGTCCATGTGCGTGGAGCATTGCAACAATTCTACTACGATATCGGGACCGGCCCACAGCCGCTTGGGCCACCGCGCGATGCATACCATGTTTCTGACGAGGGGGCGCAGGGCGAGCATGCGTCCTTTACTGGGGCTTTTGTCGGTATGATAGCCTACGATATTACAGGCCACGGGGCAGAAGCGCGGTTTTCTACCTTTTCCTATACGCCGCATCACCTGGATTCATCAAAAAATGATTGACGTACATCATTTTTGATTGGTAAGCCTGCGACGGGAGGACGTCATGGACAGACCGACAATTCAAGACGTCGCGCGCGAAGCGCGTGTTAGTCTTGCGACCGTGGACCGTGTTTTGAACAACCGTGGCGGTGTTGCTGCTAAATCCATTAATAAAGTGCAATATGCGGTAGAGAAGACGGGCTATGTTCGGGATCAGTTTGCGGCCAATCTTTCTCGCGGACGTGGCTATCGTTTCACGTTTTTGCTGCCTGCGGGGCAGTCGTCATTTGTCCGAAATCTGATCGCGGCCATCAATGTAGAAGCGAAGCGGTATCTTAAAGATAGGGTGAATGTTGAGGTGCGTTCCTCAAAAACATTTGATCCTGCCGCACAGGTTGCTGCGTTGCGTCGGATTGACCCGGCGCAAACCGATTGCGCCGCAGTTATGGTCGCGGATGTACCACAGGTGCATGCTGAACTGGCGCGATTACGTGGTGCTGGCGTGCGTATCCTATCGTTGGTTTCTGACATGACCGGCGACACCCGTGACATTTACGTGGGACCTGATAATGAAACGGCTGGCCGTATGGCCGGCAGCTTCATGGGGCGCTTCATGCGTAACCCCAGCGGGCCCGTGCTTGTCATTGCAGGCTCTTTGGCTGCGCGCGACCATGCGCAGCGATTGCTGGGGTTTCGGCAAGTCTTGCAGGCCGACTTTCCCGCGCTGACCGTGTTGCCAGTAGCTGAAGGCTTTGACGATGCTCGACGGATTACCGCCATTGCAGCCCGTGCCATGGATGATGCTCCGCTGATGGGTATCTATGCCATCGGCGCAGGTAACTCAGGGCTGCTGACAGCGCTGTCCCAGACAAATTCCGTCTTCCGCCCGGTGACGATTTTGCACGAGCTGACTGAAACAACCCGCGCTGGCCTGCGCGCCGACCTTTTCGATCTAGTAATTGATCAGGACCCGGCCCGCGCCGTCACGCGCGCAATGTCCATCATGCGAGACCTTTCCGACGGACAGACCGTCGGCCCGGATCGCGGCAACATCCCACTTAACATCTTTATCAAAGAGAACGTTCAATGACCGAATTCTTCAAGGGTATCGCACCAGCCAAATTCGAAGGCGAAAACAGCACCAATCCGATGGCGTTTCGCCACTACAACCCGGAAGAGGTGATCATGGGTAAGCGTATGGAAGACCATCTGCGTTTTGCCGTCGCCTACTGGCACTCTTTCGTGTGGGAGGGTGGTGACCCTTTCGGAGGGCAAACTTTTGAACGCCCCTGGTTCCCGGCCGATACGATGGACTTAGCCAAGCAACGCGCTGATGTGGCTTTCGAAATGTTCCGTATCCTTGGCGTGCCTTATTTCTGTTTTCACGACCATGACGTCCGGCCCGAAGGCGCGACCTTGGCCGAAAGCCGTGACCGGCTGAACCAGATCGCCGACTATTTTGAGCCCAAGATGGCCGACGGTGGGCCAAAACTGCTGTGGGGCACGGCGAACATGTTTTCGAACCGCCGCTACATGAGTGGCGCTAGCACGAATCCCGATCCCGAAGTGTTCGCCTATTGTGCGGCAACGGTGAAGGCTTGCATGGACGTCACTCACCGTTTGAACGGCGAAAACTACGTGCTTTGGGGTGGTCGTGAAGGATACGAAACACTTCTGAACACCGATCTGGACCGCGAGTTGCAGCAGATGGGCCGGTTCCTGCAAATGGTCGTCGCGTACAAACATAAAATCGGATTCAAGGGCGCGATCCTGATCGAGCCGAAGCCACAGGAACCCACGAAACATCAATACGACTATGACGTCGCAACGGTCTACGGCTTCCTCAAGCGGTTCGGGCTTGAAGGTGAAGTGAAGGTCAACGTCGAACAGGGTCACGCAATTCTGGCTGGCCATTCGTTCGAGCATGAGCTTGCCCTGGCACGTACCCTAGGCCTGTTTGGCAGCATCGACATGAACCGAAACGACTATCAGTCTGGCTGGGATACTGATCAGTTTCCGAACAACACGCCAGAGGCGGCGTTGGCCTACTACGAGGTCCTGCGCGCGGGTGGCTTCACCACTGGCGGCACGAACTTTGACAGCAAATTACGCCGCCAGTCGCTGGACGCCGAGGATCTGATCGCCGCCCATATTGGTGGCATGGATATCTGCGCACGTGGTCTGAAGGCAGCGGCCAAGATGCTGGAAGACGACGCACTAGAAGGGCCGCGCCGCGCCCGCTACGCTGGTTGGGAAAAGGTCGACTATCTAGACGAAGGACAGACACTGGACGGCATCGCGGCCCGCGCAGAAGGTCTTGACCCGCAGCCCGTGTCGGGCCGTCAGGAGAAGCTGGAAAACGTCGTGAACCGTTACGTCTGAAGGAGGATCTTCCATGAAGACCATTAAGGGACCCGCGCTGTTTTTAGCGCAGTTCACTGGGGACAAGGCCCCTTTCAACAGTTGGGATGGTATTACGAAGTGGGCTAAATCGGTTGGCTATGACGGAGTGCAGGTCCCGAGCTGGGATGCGCGGTTGTTTGACCTCGACAAGGCAGCAATAAGCCAGACGTATTGCGACGAATGGAAGGGGCAGGCGGCCGACAACGGGATTACAGTCACTGAACTGTCCACCCACTTGCAGGGTCAGCTTGTCGCTGTTCATCCGGCTTATGATTTGGCCTTTGATGGGTTTGCGGACCCTTCGGTGCATAACGACCCGAAGGCGCGTCAGGTCTGGGCGGTTGATCAGGTAAAAAAGGCGCTAGACGCTTCTGCCAATCTCGGTCTGACTGCGCAGGCGACGTTCTCTGGTGCGCTGGCTTGGCCCTATATCTATCCGTGGCCGCAGCGACCGGCAGGTCTGGTAGAGGCTGCTTTTGACGAACTCGCAAAACGTTGGCGGCCCATTCTGGACCACGCGGACAGCAAAGGTATCGACCTTTGCTACGAAATCCACCCCGGTGAGGACCTGCACGACGGCGTGACGTTCGAGATGTTCTTAGAGAGGGTTGGAAATCATAGCCGCGCAAAGATGTTGTACGATCCATCGCACTACGTCCTGCAATGTCTGGATTATCTGGACAACATTGACATCTACAAGGACGTGATCGGCATGTTCCACGTCAAGGACGCAGAGTTTAATCCGACCGGACGGCAAGGTGTCTATGGGGGTTATCAGTCGTGGGTCGACCGGGTCGGACGGTTCCGTTCACTGGGTGACGGCCAAGTTGATTTCGGCGCGATCTTTTCCAAGATGGCGGCCAACAATTTCGATGGTTGGGCTGTCGTGGAATGGGAATGCGCGCTGAAACACCCCGAGGATGGCGCCCGAGAAGGTGCGCAGTTCGTGCGGGATCACATTATTCGAGTAACGCCGCACGCCTTTGACGATTTTGCGGCGGGCGGAACGGATGATGCGATGAACCGCAAAATGCTGGGTCCCAGCTGAATAGGAATCTTCGAGGCGGGGCTTTGCCCCGGACCCCAGGATATTTTTGACGAGAAGAATTCGGCAAGGAGGATGTGACGATGGCACGGATCAAGCTTGGGATGGTTGGGGGCGGCAAGGACGCCTTTATCGGTGCGGTGCATCGCTATGCGGCGCGGCTTGATGATCGCTATGAGCTAGTGGCCGGTGCATTGTCTTCGACGCCTGAAAAGTCACTTGAATCCGGGCGGGTGCTGGGACTGGCCGATGATCGGATTTACCCGGATTTCGAAGCGATGGCCGAAGCTGAAGCCGCGCGTACCGACGGAATCGAAGCGGTCGCGATCGTGACGCCAAATCACATGCATGCGCCAGCCGCGAAGGCATTTTTGTCGCGAGGCGTCCACGTGATCTGCGACAAACCCCTGACGGCCACGCTGCAAGAGGCGCAGAGTCTTGTAGCCGTTGCTGAGGCGTCAGGCGCACTGTTCGTGCTAACCCATAACTACACAGGCTATCCCCTGATGCGGCATGCCAAAGCCATGGTTGCCGCTGGTTCGCTGGGTGACATCCGCATCGTGCAAGTGGAGTACGCCCAGGATTGGCTGACCGAGGCGTCGGATGCGGAGAACAAGCAAGCTGAATGGCGCACGGATCCGGCACGGTCTGGTGTCGGCGGGTCAACTGGCGATATTGGAACCCACGCCTACAATCTTGCTTGCTTCGTATCAGGGCTGACGCTCGACAGTTTGGCCGCGGATTTGCAGTCCTTCGTTTCTGGGCGGCGTGTCGATGACAATGGGCACGTGCTGCTTCGTTTCAAAGGCGGTGCGCGGGGCATGCTGTGGTGTTCGCAGGTGGCGCCGGGCAACGAGAACCGGCTGACGCTTCGGATCTATGGTGATAAGGGGGGACTGTCGTGGTCACAAGAAAATCCCAACGTCATGGAATACACCCTATTCGGTAAACCGACGCAAATTCTAACCCGGAACGGGGCCTCTGGTGCTGCAGACGGCGTTCGCATACCGGGCGGCCATCCAGAAGGTTACCTAGAAGGTTTTGCCAATATCTACGTTGCAGCGGCTGACGCGATTGAAGCAGCAAGGACCAGCGCAAAGAGCGATGCCATCTATCCGACGGTGCAGGACGGTCTGGCGGGGGTTGTCTTTGTAGATGCTTGCGTGCGTTCTTCTGCGAAGGATGCGGCTTGGGTCAGCGTTTAACCCTTGGCCAGTGTTTAGATCGAAGTTCGTTCGGCGGAAAACGCCGAAGCGATATCTGACAACTGAAATGGCTTTTCGATCAGCTGAAACGACTCGATCTGCATGATCTCGTTGCGGTTGTAACCTGATGCGAAAACAACGTGGGTGCCAAGCTTTGCCAGCTTCAACCCCAGAACAAGGCTCGTTTCGCCGTTTCCGAGGTTCATGTCTAGCAAGGCAAATTCAAAGTCGTATTGATCTACCAAATCCTGCGCCTTGCTCAGATTATGCGCCATATGAACATCAAAGCCCAAATCCGACTGCAACCCATCAGAAACGTCGAGCGCCACGATTACCTCGTCCTCGACGTAAAGCAGTTTAGATTTCGAGGGAGTTGAAAAGTGATTCATTGGGGATCTCAATCAGCGCAGATGCAGGCACTTCTAAAACGCAACGCAAGCCGTTTGGTTCCCAGTGAAATGCAACCTCGCCATTCAGACTGCCAGTTATTGTCGACCTGATCAGCATTGTGCCGAACCCATCGGTGTCCTGCTCTTCCGGTGGCGGCCCGCCGACTTCTTTCCACGTAAAAATGTAGTTGTCAGTTTCGCCATCGTCCTGACGGAGCCATGAGAGTTGAACCTCGCCTTCTGGCACAGAAAATGCGCCGTATTTCGCGGCATTCGTTGCAAGTTCGTGGATTGCCATCCCCAAGGATAACGCGGCACGGGCGTTCACGATGATCTCTGGGCCTTTCAGCCGAACCCGGTGCGCACCGTAGACTGCTGTCAATTCCGGTTCTAACACCTGATGCAGGTTTGCTGATGACCAATTCGACTGGGTCAGCAGTTTGTGTGTCTGTGCCAGTGCCTGTATCCGTCGGGCAAGGGCGGTAAAGACTTCTTTGTCGACGGTGGAATCGCGACTGGCGCGGGACACGAGCGCCAGAACATTAGCGAGCATGTTTTTAACGCGGTGCTGTAATTCCTGCATCACGCGACGCAATTCAAACTGAGTGCGGACCTGTTCTGTGATGTCGCGTACATTCAGACCCACACCAGCGACGTTGTCGTCGTACATGACCGGGTACCAATCTGTTTCCCAAACCTTTTGCGAATCCAACTCGCCAAAGCCTGTGCCGCGAAGCTGCTTGTTTTCGATGCGGGATTGATTCTCTAGAACGTCTTTCGCCAAAGGTTCGACGATGTTTCGCAACGAGGGTGCAATCGACCCCAGCGAACGGCCCAAAAGATCGTCTATTGCGAACCCTGTGATATCGGCAAGTCTTTGGTTAGCGCGGATATAAGTAAGGTCCGAACTGACAACGCCCATGGCCTGCGGGCTGATATTGTAAAGGTTTTCGATCTCTTTCAGTCGTTGTTCCGACAAAACGCGCTGGGCCTCTGCCTCTCGGGCCAGATGGCGCAGTTCAGTCACGTCAAATATTGAAATGACGACACCGCTTAGATTAGCCATTTCGGATTCGAATGGAACGATACGAGCGCGAAAGGCCTGTCCTTCGCGGCTTGTGTATTCTGTTTCCATCATCTCGCTGCCGGTTAACACGGCGCGGCAGTCGTCAAGGATTTGCGATACATCAAGGTCGGACCCAATATCGTCCAGCGGCCGCCCTATGTCCGATGTAACAAAGCGGAACTGTTTGCGCGCCTCTGGGGTGAACCGGCGCAACCGCAGATCCTGATCCAGAAAGATTGTGCCGATCTTGGCGCTTTTGATAAAATTGGTCATGTCCGCGTTCGCGTCGCGGATCTCTCCAATTTTGGAGTTTAATTCGTCATTGGTGGTCGTCAGTTCCTCGTTGGCGGACTGCAACTCCTCATTCATCGACATCATCTCTTCGTTAGAGCTTTTCAGCTCTTCGTTCGATGTTTCCAACTCTTCCTTGATAGTGCGCAGTCGATCACGCGCGGCATCTAACTCCGCCTCTAGTTCCCGCAGATAGTTCTGGGTGTCACTGCTGACATCAACGCGACTGGCAGGGGCAGTGCTGATGTCCAGAGGCTGATCCTCGAACACCACTAGTGTCTGGCGATTTTCAATCTGTCGACTGCTGATCAGTACCCGTCGACGGGTGCCATCAAGGTCGCCTTCGAAAACGATATTTTGATTCTGTTCTCGTTTCTGCCTTAAGCGCAGCAAGCGGCTTATCACGGGCTCTAGTTCTGGTCGGATAATGTTCAAAACAGATAGCTGCGGGCGCCCGGCGGTGACGCGCAGGAATTCGGTTGCCTTAGCAGAGGCGTAGACAAGCTCTGTCGGGGCCGCCAACACCATATACGGGGGGGCAAAGTGGTTCATCACATCGGCAGAATAGGGCTGTGCCACCGGCAGCGCGGTGTCCTCGATCGCTGGACGCGGTGCCTGTTTAAATGAATGGTCTGGCTGGCGCAGTTCTAGTCGTGCGGCAGGCCCCGGCACGCGGCGAAAGATGCGGTGGGTCTGGGATACATCCTCGAACAGACCTTGCCCGCCGATGATTGTTTCGCTCGTGCCGAGTACAAGAATTCCATTTTCACGCAGGCAGTAGTGGAATGTCTGCGAGGCTGCGGATTGCAGTGACTTTTGAAAATATATCAGCACGTTGCGGCAGGTAATAAGGTCGATCTGCGAAAAAGGTGGGTCTTTGATCAGGCTTTGCGTCGAGAACCTGATCATGTTTCGCAGTGTTTCATTGATCAAATATCCGTTGGGGTGCGGCTGAAAATACTTCTGCAATAGCGTGTCTGAAACGCGCTCTGCGATATCGTTACCGTATTCACCCCGGCGCGCCTTGCGCAGGGCATCTTCATCGATATCCGTCGCAAAGATCGCGATATGGGGCCATTTATTCAATCGCTCCATCGCTTCTGAAATAACGATGGCAAGACTGTAGGCTTCTTCGCCCGTTGCGCAGCCTGCGACCCAGATGCGCAGCGTTCCTTCGGTAGATGCCCTGTCAATCAGATCAGGGATGATAGTATCGAGCAGTTCAGCAAAAACGTCGTCATCACGAAAGAAGCTGGTGACGTTTATAAGGATACTGTTGAAAAGACGGTCCGCTTCTTCCCGATCTTCGATCAGGTGTTGCAGGTAATCAGCAGGTCTTTCCTGCCCGATGACTGACATGCGTACGGCGATTCGCCGCAGCAGTGTGCCAGGCTTATATTCAGAAAAGTCGTGGCCCGTTCGGTTGCGCAGGTGCCGTGTGACCCGTTTTAGAAACTCGTCCTCTGACATACTGTCAGACGTCAGACTGCCGACACGGGCAAAAAAATCCTCAATGATCGGAATGATCTCTGCCACGGGGACCACAAGGTCGCTTGTCCCGGATGTAATCGCGCTTTGCGGCATGCCATCGTATTTGGCCTCTTCTGGCCGCTGAACCAACACTAGCCCGCCGTTGTTTTTGATATCACGCACCCCTTGGGTGCCGTCACTGCCAGTGCCTGACAGAATGACACCGACGGCATTCATTCCAGAATGATGGGCAAGCGAGGTCAGAAAAACGTCGATCGGCCTGCGAACGCCACGCGGTTCGGCGAACTTTTCGGTGCGCAACCGATTATCGGACAACGTTAGCAAATCACCGGGCGCTATTAAATAGATGTGCCCAGCGCGCACTTCGCAACCATCGAAAGCCGTCACGACGGGGTTAGATGTCTGACGCTTTAGCAGTTCGCCCATCAGGCTTTCGTGATGTGGATCCAGATGCTGGACGATAACCAATGCCATTTTGAAAGGGTCTGGAAGCGCGCTTAGCAAGCCCTGAATAGCTTCTAATCCGCCGGCAGAAGCCCCGATTCCAACGATGATCAGCGCGTCCTGATCCATACGCGGCGTTTCGGTTGATATGGTCATGACTGGCTCCGGCGGCGTAGATAACTTATGTTTGGATTTAATGCAGAAACGCCAGTGGTCTAGTGCAGTAAGAGGTCGATATGCCCGTTTTGAACATGGAAGAAGTCGCAAAGCGACTTGATGGGTCTAACATTGCGATTTCGGTCGCCGATGCGTCGCAGAACGATATGCCGCTGACCTATGTTAATCCGGCGTTTTGCGCGGCAACCGGATATGACGCCGCGCGGTTTCTGGGGCAGAACTGCCGGTTTTTGCAGGCCGATCTGGAAAATAATGACTCGCGGCAAATCATTCGGGATGCTCTGATTGGTGGCGCATCAGCACAAGCTGTTTTCCGCAATCGGAGGGCCGATGGGACAGAATTCAGCAATTTGCTGATTATAGAGCCATTGAAAGATCGCGATAATTTGACGGCCTATGTCGTCGGCGCCCAATTCGTGATCGACCGTCGAACACGTGTCGCCGCGGCGGTGGAACATGGCGATCATGTCGTCCGCGAAATCGACAAAATGCTAGAGCTGAACGACCGTCTCCGTTCAACGTCACGGCAGGCGCTTGCCCGTTCGGTGGCAGCAACCGTCAGGCTGTGGATGGACCGCTAAAGCTTGTAGGTTGGCAGCGATACAAAAGCTTCGCGCAGCGCATTGCCCCAGCCTGACGAGATCTGGTGAAACACCGGATCCTCTGCCTCGACGCGGGTCCGCTTGAAAATCTCGAAGCTGTCTTTTTTGTAAAGGACAATATCAAACGGCAGCCCGACAGAGAGGTTTGATTTGATTGTCGAATCGAAAGAGACAAGCAGCAGTTTGACCGTGTCCTCGAACGTCATCTCGGGATCGTAGGCGCGGACAAGGATAGGCTTCCCGTATTTCGTCTCACCGATCTGAAAGAACGGCGTCTCTTCAGTCACTTCGACAAAGTTGCCTTCGGGATAAACCATGAACATGGTCGGCACACCGTTTTTGATTTGGCCCCCAACAATGACCGTGGCCCTGAAATGTTGGCCAGACGTGTCACCCAAGGGCGATGAATAAGCGATCACCTCTTGCAGCGTTGCACCAACAAGTCGCGCGACCTGAAACATCGTCGGCTCGCGCATGATGCTGGGGTCACGGTCAGCGGCGGATTTGCTGCGTTCCTCCAGCAAGGAAATCAGGGACTGGGTGGTCGCAAGGTTGCCGGCCGTCATGATTGTAATGACGCGTTCGCCCGGTGCTTCCCACGTGAACATCTTGCGGGTCATCGAAAAGTTGTCGACGCCTGCGTTGGTGCGGGTATCGGACATGAAGACAAGGCCACGGTTCAGACGCAGGCCAACGCAATAGGTCATGGGGTATTCTCTGATTTGGGTCAGGTTGCTTCTACTGCTGCACTTGCAGTGTGACAATCAGCGATTCGTCCCCGGGACCCATCCGCAGACCTTGAATCGGTGCGGCATCGCGTGCTTCGGTGCCGATGGCAAGGCGGACATAGCGCTCGTCAGGGCTAATCCCGTTGCTGACGTCAAAACCGACCCAACCCAGCGAGGGCAGATGTACTTCTGCCCAGGCGTGGCTGGCGTCCTGATCAATACGGTCGTCAAGCATCAGATAGCCGGACACATAACGGGCTGGCATGCCCGCCACCCGTGCTGCGCTAATCATGATATGCGCATGATCCTGACACACGCCCGCACCACCAGCGAGAGCCTGCTCTGCCGTAGTTTCTGTATAAGTTTGGCCTGTTGCGTAGGGCACTGCCGACAGGATGCTGGCGGACATTGCATGCAACGCACCAAGCGGATCGGACGCCCCTTTCAGGGGCTTTGCTAATGCGCGGATATCTTTGTTCGGTTGCGTTAGCGCCGTTCCTTGAACGAAATGCCATAGCGGCGCGGACCCATAGACCTTGCCGAAGACGCCCGCGCAATCGTTGGTTCGCACGGTGCCTTCTGCTGTGACCACAAGTTCGGACGCCCCACGGAACGTGTTCACCAGATCTATGATGTTTCCGTGGTGATCGTTGCAGGTCAGTTCCACGACGCCGCCGTCTACGGTAATGTTCCAGTCCAACACCGTCTGCATTGCATTCGATTGCGGTCGCAAGTGTAACCTTTGCAACGCATAGCTGACCGGCTGGTCATAGGCGTAGCTCGTCTTGTGAGAGATGTGCAGATCCAAGGGGTTATCCTAACCGTAGAACTTGTAGTCACGCTCGATCAATAGTCCGAGGGCATTGTTGTCGTTTATAAATCCTGTGATGAATTCATGCAGACCCTCGTCGAAGATCGACGTAATATCGCGTTCGCGCAGATTTTTCAGCATCTGTTCGGCATGGTCATGGCAGGCATGACGCGTCCCGTATTCGTCAACCAGATAGTTCAGGTTTTCGAGGGTCGTCGCCATTGAAAATACAAGAGATCGGGGCAGGCGGCGGTCCAGGATCAGAAAGCGTGCCACGCTGGACGCGGTCATCTCTTCCTCGTCCAGCCAGCGAAAAGCGCGGTGCGCGGATACGGATCGCAGGATGGTTTCCCACTGGACGTTGTCCAGCGACGACCCGACGAAACTGTTAGACGGCAATAGGGTGTAATACTTTACGTCGATGATCCGCGCTGTATTGTCGGCGCGCTCGATGAAGGTACCGATCCGGGCAAAATCATAGATGTCGTTGCGCAGCATGGTTCCGTGCAATGCGCCACGCACAAGTGCGGATTGTTGGCGAATGACGTCCAGCACGCGTGGTAGATCGGTTTCCTTGATAGGCTTTTTCAACAGTTCCTGAATCGTCATCCAGTTATCGTTTACGGCGGTCCAGACCTCTGCCGTCAGCGCAGTGCGTACCAATCTTGCGTTATCACGCGCCGACTTCGTCACCGAATAGACTGACGACGCATTGTCTTTGTCGCGTAGCAAAAAGTCGATGACGTCCGATGCGGTAAAGCCTTCGTGCTTTTTTCTGAATGGGTCACAGACGCCTGCGGTCGTCACGACGGATTCCCATTCGGTTGACGAATCCTGCGACCGGGTTAGGGCGATGCGAAAGCCCGCCTCGACCAGACGTGCGGTATTTTCGGCGCGTTCCAGAAAGCGGAACATCCAGTAAAGTCCGCCTGCGGTTTTTCCCAGCATACTTAGTCCTCTAGCACCCAAGTGTCCTTGGTGCCGCCCCCTTGGCTGGAATTGACGACAAGCGATCCTTCGGTCAGCGCGACGCGCGTCAGACCGCCGGGCGTGATGTTGATCCCGTCGGGTGACACAAGCACGTAAGGCCGCAAATCGACGTGACGCGGCGCAAGGCCCTTTTTCACCATGATTGGCACCGTCGACAACGAAAGCGTCGGCTGCGCAATGTAATTTCCGGGACGCGCGCTCAGTTTGTCGGCGAAATCCGAAAGCTCTTTTTTGCTGGCGGCAGGTCCGACCAGCATACCGTAGCCACCGGATCCATGAACCTCTTTCACAACGAGGTCGGCAAGATTGTCGAGGACGTATTTAAGACTGTCGGGCTCGCCGCAGCGGAACGTTTCGACGTTTTTCAGGATCGCCTTCTCGCCTGTGTAGAACTCGACGATATCTGGCATATAGCTATAAATCGCCTTGTCATCGGCCACCCCGGTCCCCGGCGCATTGGCGATTGTGATATTGCCCGCGCGGTACACGTCCATAATGCCGGGCACGCCCAGCATCGAGTTTGGGTTGAACGTCAGCGGGTCAAGGTATTCGTCATCGACGCGACGATACAGCACGTCAATCTGTTTATAGCCTTGGGTTGTGCGCATCGCGATATGACCGTCGACGACGCGTAGATCGTGTCCTTCGACCAGTTCGGCGCCCATCTGGTCTGCCAGGAACGAGTGCTCATAATAGGCTGAATTAAAGATGCCCGGCGTCAGTACGGCAATTACCGGTTTGCCGTTGCAGGACTTCGGGGCACAGGCCGCCAGCGATCGGCGCAGGTTCTTCGGGTAATCGCTTACGGGCTGCACTTTGATTCGGCTAAACAGCTCCGGAAACATCTGCAGCATCGTTTCGCGGTTTTCCAGCATGTAGCTGACACCAGAAGGCGTGCGCGCATTGTCTTCGAGGACAAAAAAATCGTCTTCGCCGGTTCGCACGATATCGGTGCCCACAATGTGGGTATAGACGCCGCCGGGCGGCGAAAAGCCCATCATCTGCGGCAGGAATGCTGCGTTTTTGGCGATCAAGTCGATCGGAATGCGACCGGCCCGCAGGATTTCCTGACGATTATAGATATCATGAAGGAAAGCATTGATCGCGCGGACACGCTGCTCGATCCCCTTGGACAACTTCGTCCACTCGCGGCTCGCGATGATGCGGGGCACAAGATCGAAGGGGATCAGGCGTTCTTCAGCCGCGACCTGTCCATAGACATTGAAGGTTATGCCAGTGCGTCGAAAGAAGGCTTCTGCTTCTTTTGATTTGCGCGCCAGTCGACCGGGCTCTTGGTCATCGAACCATGTCTTGTAGCTGGCGTATGGGGGGCGCACCTCGGTGTCGCCCACCCGCATTTCGTCGAAATGATCTGGTTTTGTGTTCATGATGCTGAAGTTAACGCTTTCCACCGGTTCTGCAATTAATACAGGCAGAAACCGTCGGAAGGTCAATCCGCCACAACCAAGACCGACTGTTCATTTAGCGTTGTTGTCCCAAAGGCGGTTAAAAAAGCGACGTCCGCTGCATCGCGTCCTACGCCGATCACGATCATGCGATCAGCTGTCGTCATGCCTGTTGGGTCAATCAGATGCCAGCCACCGTTCAGATAAACCTCTGCAACTGCATGGAAATCTGGCGGGGTGACGTCTGGGCTGTAGACGCTGGCGATCCGTGCCGGAATTGCGCTAGACCGGCAGAAGGCGATCAATAAATGGGCATAGTCGCGGCAAACGCCGCGTTTCGCGGCAAATGTATCTTCGGCGTCAGTATCGCCGTCGCTGCTTTTGCCATCGTAGGTCAGATTGTCCGTGATCCACTTTGACATAGCCTTCACTTTGGCGCCGCCGCGCAAGCCAGAGAAGTTCTCTTCCAGAAACTCCGCGAAATCGTCAGCATTACAGTAACGCGAAGACATCAAGTATTTGACTGTTGGTGCGTTCAGTTGATGAAGCGGCGTTTCTGTTAATGTCTCTAGTCTGGCAACCGGGCGGTTCACAGAAACCTGAGCGGAGTAGGTCAGCAGCAGATTGCCGTTGGTTTCAAGCCAGATCCGATTTCCGATACCCTCTTCGGCCGGCATGTCGCGGAACGACTTGTAGGCTGCGATCTCGGTATTTTCCCATGTCACGATCTGGAAGGGATCGGTCATGGCGCGGATTTGCAACAGCAATGTAGTGGGCCGCGGCACGCCATAGTTCAGGCGCACAGTGATCTGACTGTCCAAGTTGATATTTCCTGTCTGGAAGAGTTCGTTCTGACCAACCCGCAGTCGGATTGATCGGTTCCGCGTTATGTCACACCAACCTGAGGCCGCCAAGGGCTGCGATGCGTGCTATGACTGGGTCCAGCCCCTGATCGTGGCGCAGCGCAGTAAAGCACACTGTCCCCTCGCCACGCATCCGTTTTGCATCGCGCGCCATCACATCAAGTGATGCGCCAACGTAGGGGGCAAGGTCCGTCTTGTTGATGACCAGGATGTCTGACCGGGTGATTGCGGGGCCTCCCTTGCGGGGTATTTCCTCTCCTGCCGCGACATCAATGACGTAGATCGTCAGGTCTGCCAGTTCCGGACTGAAGGTGGCGGACAAGTTGTCGCCGCCGCTTTCGATTAGCACGACATCAAGGTCTGGGTGGCGGTCGCGCATCTGCGCAACGGCAGCCAAATTGATGCTCGCGTCCTCTCGGATTGCCGTATGAGGGCACCCGCCGGTTTCGACACCTATGATTCGGTCAGACGGCAGGATTTGCATCCGCATCAGGGCCTCGGCGTCCTCTTGTGTGTAGATGTCGTTTGTGATGACGCCGATCGATAATTGATCCTTCATCCGGACCGCAAGTTTGGCGGTAAGTGTGGTTTTGCCTGCGCCGACCGGGCCGCCGATCCCGATGCGCAATGGACCGTAAGGAGATCTCATGACCGGAATATCCTTGGTTGAAGGGTTTCGTGCCGCATTGCAGCAATTTCTGCCATGAAGGCGCTGCTGCCGATGTCGTCCAATGTCTGGGTTCGCGCCCTCTCTGCCAACGATATGCACAATGGCGTCAGCCCGGCCAGTATGGTCTGCGCCTGTGTTTGCCCCAACGGCATCGCCCGCTGTGCTGCCGAAATCAGTCCAGCGGCAAAGGCGTGTAGATAGGCTTGCAGTGTCTGATCCAACGCAATGTCCTGTGATCGCGCCGCCGCGCCGACGGCGGCCGGCAGGGTCATCGGTTGCAGATCTGTCCCCCAGACAGCATTGACCGTGGCGCAAAAGGCCTCTCCCTGCGCTGTCGTCTCTAGCAGGCGCTCGCGCGAGGGGGCCAAGGCGCGGGCAAACGTATCAACAGTCATGGGATCATCGCTGCGATATGCCTCTGCCAGCAGGATCGCGTCGTTACGTCCGGTTCCGTCGGTCAGGACTGTGGTCAGCCAGTCGCACAGGGCACCCGCATCGGGAATCCGCCCTTCGGCGACCGCGTTTTCTAATCCATGAGAGTAGCTGAATGTGCCCAGCGGAAAGCCGGGGGACAGCCACTGCATTAATGTCAGCAGGCCATCAGTGGGCATGGGAAAGTGTGCGGCCGTGACCATATGCGCCACCTTCTGGTTCGAAGGGTGCGTCAATCTCGGTAATGTCAGCCCCCAGATGATCCTTAAGCATGTGGCCGATGACCGGATCGCGTAGGATTAGCAGGTGGTCGTCTGCAAATTGGCAAGGCATATGGCGGTTCCCAATGTGCCACGCCAGTCGCGCGATGTCCCCGCTAACGCGGTAGAGAGGCTCTTGCGCTGCAACGATACGGATCGCGCGACCATCGTCCAGCGACAGAAGATCGCCGTCGTTCAAGGATGTCGTGTGTTCCAGATCGACAAGGAAAGAGGTGCCGCCATCACTGGTCAGCACCTTGCGCCGCATCAGCCGCGCGTCATAGGTCAGCGCACAAGTGTCGAATACCTGTGCGCTGTGATCGTGTATAACATGGTGTGCGATGGGCTGCGTCATGCGCAGACCGCCTGCGTCAGACGTAGAACAGATCGCGAAAGACGTGGTGTACGATCCGATCGCGCCGGATGCCCATCTTTGCAAGCTCTTCGTCCGATTTTGCCTCGAGTGCTACGATCTGAGTCATCCGCGACCGACGTTCCATATAGGCGTTCATGCCCTGACCAATTGACGCAAAGAACGAGTCGACCTTGGCGCGGATTTCGGCAGAGCGCGGAGCGCTGAGTGTTTGAGTAGACATTGGAAACCTTATCTGCGGCCAGTGCCGCTGTAGTGGCAATCAGGTCTCCTCCCTTGCCACTCCATATAAGGTCAGTATCTCTGACCGCAATTGCGTTTTGTGCAACCCTGCTGCCCATCATCAGAACAGGAAGTAGCGCTGCGCCATTGGCAACACCTCTGCGGGCTGGCAGGTCAGTAACTCGCCGTCCGCCCGGACCTCATACGTTTCTGGGTCCACGTCGATGTGGGGTAGGGCGTCGTTCAAGATCAGATCAGCCTTGCCAATGTTGCGTGTGTTTTTGACCGCTACTGTTTGTTTGGCCAATCCAAGGCTGTCGCGCAGCCCTTCGGCCTGCGCTGCAGCTGATACGAAACTGACGGAACTTTCCGTCAGGGACCGTCCGTAGGCACCGAACATCGGGCGCGAATATACCGGCTGCGGCGTTGGAATAGAGGCGTTGGGGTCCCCCATCTGCGCCACCACGATAGTGCCGCCCATCAGCACCATCTCTGGCTTGACGCCAAAGAAGGCTGGGTTCCAAAGCACAAGATCGGCGCGTTTGCCTTCGGCGATCGACCCAAGTTCGTGGCTAACCCCATGCGCAATCGCCGGGTTGATCGTATATTTCGCGATATATCGGCGCACGCGAAAGTTGTCGTTCGCGCCCGTCTCCTCTGCCAAACGCCCACGCTGTTTTTTCATCTTGTCGGCGGTCTGCCATGTGCGGATCAAGACTTCGCCCACGCGACCCATAGCCTGACTATCCGATGCGATGATCGAAAATGCCCCCATGTCGTGCAGGATATCCTCGGCTGCGATGGTCTCACGCCGGATACGGCTTTCGGCAAAGGCGACATCTTCGGGGATCGACTTGTCAAGGTGGTGGCACACCATCAGCATGTCGAGGTGTTCCTCGATTGTGTTAACGGTGAAGGGCCTCGTCGGATTGGTAGACGACGGTAGCACATAGGGTTCGCCACAAATCTTGATGATGTCCGGGGCGTGCCCGCCGCCTGCACCTTCCGTGTGAAAGGCATGGATCGTGCGGCCCTTCATCGCTTTCACGGTATGCTCTACAAAGCCACTCTCGTTCAGCGTATCCGTATGGATCATTACCTGCACGTCCATGTCGTCAGCGACAGACAGGCAGCAATCGATCGCGGCAGGTGTCGTACCCCAGTCTTCGTGCAGTTTCAGCGAACAGGCCCCGGCCTTTACCATCTCTACAAGCGCATCCGGCTGACTCGCGTTGCCCTTTCCGGCCAGTCCGATGTTCATCGGAATGCCGTCAAAAGCTTGCAGCATCCGCCCGATATGCCAAGCGCCGGGTGTGCAGGTCGTGGCCAACGTCCCATGTGCTGGCCCGGTGCCGCCACCGAAACAGGTCGTCACGCCGGAATGGAGAGAGTCTTCCATCTGTTGCGGCGCGATAAAATGGATGTGAGAGTCAAATCCGCCTGCGGTCAGGATGCGCCCTTCGCCCGCGATAATCTCTGTCCCCGGCCCGATGATGATATCGACGCCGGACTGGGTGTCTGGATTGCCCGCCTTGCCGATTTTGTGGATGCGGCCATCCTTCAGCGCGACATCGGCCTTCCAGATCCCCGCATGATCCACGATCAGCGCGTTGGTGATGACCGTATCAACGGCCCCGCCGGCCCGTGTGACCTGAGACTGCCCCATCCCGTCGCGAATGACTTTGCCGCCGCCGAACTTTACCTCTTCACCATAGGTCGTCAGGTCGCGTTCGACTTCGATGATCAGGTCAGTATCAGCCAAACGCACTTTATCGCCCGTCGTTGGGCCAAAGGTGGCGGCATAATTTACGCGGGAAATCAGGGCTGGCATAGGCTCACTTCATCATCGTTGGGCCGCGCTTGCCAAGGCGTTTGGCATTGGCGCGGGTTTTCTGGCGCAGGGGCTTTACGGCGGCATTTACGATTTCGTCCGGCCGCTTGCCCGTCATCGCGGCTAGCGTGGCGTTCTGGATCGACCGTGTCATGGCCTCGGTCTTTTCTGACAGCATACGGTCGTTCTCTGTAGAGGTGACGGACCAAAGTCCGCTCCACCCCATAACGCGCATGGCGATGACACTTTGTGCTTCAGCCAGCATTAAGCCAACCTCTAGTGATGTCGAAAAATGCTCCAGCGGTGTTGCTGATCGTGCCATGTTAAAGGGCTCCCATGACGGCTGCATTGAACCCATAGATATGCCGAAGGCCACCGATTGCGATAAGCTTCACCTCGCGGCGTTGCCCCGGCTCGAAACGAACTGCCGATCCGGGCGGCACATCCAGCCGCATACCGCGTGCCGCGTACCGATCAAAGTCAAGCGCCGGGTTTGTTTCGGCAAAGTGGTAGTGGCTGCCCACCTGCACGGGTCTGTCGCCCGTATTGGCAACCATCAGGGTCAGCACCTCCGCCCCGGCGTTCAGTTCGATATCGCCGTCTGCCGTCATCACTTCACCGGGGATCATGGCGCAACTCCTGTCCGAACTTTCTCAAAACACTCAAACTCAACGGATCGGCTGGTGAACGGTCACAAGCTTGGTGCCGTCGGGAAACGTAGCCTCTACCTGCACTTCCGGTAGCATTTCTGCGATGCCTTCCATGCACTGCTCGCGGGTAATGACTTGTGCACCCGCTTCCATCATGTCCGCGACACTGCGCCCATCTCTGGCACCTTCGACGACGGTGTCAGTGATCAGGGCGATCGCCTCTGGATAATTCAGCTTAACCCCGCGGGCGAGCCGTTTTCGCGCGACCTCTGCCGCCATGGCGATCAGCAGCTTATCTTTTTCACGAGGTGTCAGTTGCATGTCAAATCGTCCAAGTCGGGGGCAGGGGGCCGCGCAAAGCGGTCAGGATGGGGATCAGCACGCGCCGCATATCAAAGCTGTCAGCGGCCAGTAGGCGGGCGAAAAGGACTCCGTCACGGATAACGCTGACACCGCCAGTGGCGGGCATCAGATGTCGTAATCTTGCAAGAAAAGATTCGGCATCGGGGGCTACGAATGTAACGCTGGCAACGCAATTCGCAGGCCCGCCGCACCATTCCGCTGCCATTCGGCCTGACACCGCGCCATCCAAGGCAATCGCATCGGCAAAAATCAGATCACCCTCACGCGTAATACGGATATCGTCCTTCAGAAACGCGCTTTTGACACGCTCACCCATTAGGGCGCGGCCCAGCACAAGGGTCTCGACGCCAAGAAAGCTTGCATTCCCAGCCATTTCGACCCCTAGGCGCCGCCGTAGACGACAGCGGTCGAAAAGAATGGTTTCCTGCGGTAGCCAGTCGATACGACCACCTTGGGCAATGGTGATATCCGTCGTCATACGGGCGGTCTGGCCCGGTTGCGCTTTGTAAATCCGCTCTGCCGTCTGAGTGGTCAACGTCAGGTGGCTATCCGTAGCGGCCTGCGCTGTGATCCCGAAGCGATCGCCGCCCGTGACGCCGCCAGCGGTATTCAGCGTTACAGCCAGAAGATCGTCCCCAGCGTGCCGCGGAAACAACGCCTTGGATGCCCCTGCCTGACGCAAATTGTCTAAACGGTTGCCGTCTCGCACGCTGATCCGCAACACGCCCTGCGCGCGCGGCGTGAACCGGTGCGGGTCGTCGGGTAAGGCATCAGGAACGGGCGCTGCGTGGGTCATAGGCCGACCTTGCACAAACTTGCCCGTCAGAGGCAACAGGCCGCCGCAAAACCGTTGCCCTAACCGCAGCGATTGCCTAAAAATAAGGCGCCCTAGGCGTGTGGTGCGGGCATTTGGTAAACCGAAGGGTTCTTTGCGTGCTGCGCCGTCGATAAGGTTTTAGGACGTAAATGCCGCAGATCAGTCATGCAAGCCGTTTGGCTGGGTAATTATTGCGCAATCAGATTTGCAGGCACTTCGATCCCGACTTCTTGATAATAACGCAATGCACCGGGGTGCAGCGGGATCGGCAGGCCAACGATAGCAGTGTCGAGTGTGATACTTTGCATGGTGGGGTGTATGGCCTGCAGGAACGGTAGGTTCTCGTAAATTGTTTTGGTAATTAGATAAACGTCGTCCTCTGATACGTCGGCATTCACAGCCAGAAAATTTGGTTGGGCGATGGTAGCAATATCCTCGGATTGACCGGCGTAAGTGTTGGCTGGAATAGTGTAGGCAGACCACAAATCTCGCCCGCCATCGGCTGCAGCGATTTCATCTGGCGTAAAGGACAGCAGTGTCACCGCGTGTCCGGCAGCCGAAAGAAGATGAGATAATGCTCCGACTGGATCGCCCCCCGGCATGCTAATCCCTGCGATTTCACCGGCCTGTAGGGCGTCTGCGGCCGGGCCATATCCCTCGGACATCAACTTGAAGTCCGAATCGAGGTTTAGACCTAACCCCGCCAGCAGAACCCTGTTCGATTCCAGTGTACCAGAGTTTGGGGCGCCCAAAGCGACTGACTGTCCTTTTAGCGCCACAAAATCGGCCATCGTACCGGTTGTCACAGCATCGGATGCGATGACGAAGTGTTCCACATTCTGCCACATGACAGAAACCGCGCGTAGGTTGTCTTGCGGCCCCGCCTCGGTCAGTGGCCCATTTCCAGATGCTAGGTTTATTCCGTAAAGACCCTGGAGGATGCCAAATTGCGCTACACCGTTGCGAAGAAGATTAATGTTTTCACCAGACCCGGCGCTGGGCAAGGCGGACATGCTAATCCCTGAATCGGGCTGCAACTTGACCTTCATAAGCGTCGCCAACGCCACGCCGACAGGATAATAGGTGCCACCCGTGGATGCGGTTGCTAAAACATACTCGGTTTCTTGCGCTTGAATTGGGGTGGCTGCAGCCAAAGTCAGGCTAAGCGCCACGGCGGCGAGCTTGTAAAAAAGTGCCATTGTTAGTGTCCTATGTCGTGGCGGCGCGCGAAATGCGCCGGGTTCCCTAAACTATGGCAGACCGCCGCCGACGCGCATACGGCAAATTTCCGCGTTGGAAACGCGCTGCGGCCATTCGCCCCTTTCACCGGGGTAAGCAGTTGCCTAGATCGGGACC
Organism: Loktanella sp.; assembly: GCA_024635625.1. GTDB lineage: Bacteria > Pseudomonadota > Alphaproteobacteria > Rhodobacterales > Rhodobacteraceae > Loktanella. The sequence continues at coordinate 38,187 of JAGXIQ010000167.1, forward strand.
ATTACGCTTAAGGAGAAAATTAATGTCCTCGCTCACCCGTCTGATGACTGCCTTGTCGGTCGCACTCCTGCCCGGATTTGCGCTGGGGCATGATTATATGCTGGGCGATCTGCATGTCGAACATCCCTTCGCGCGGGCCACGGCGGCAACCGCGATGGCCGGTGCCGGCTACGTCGAGATTATGAATTCTGGCAATATCGACGACACGCTGATTGCAATCGAGGCTGATTTCCCTCGTGTGTCTTTACATGACAGTTCCACCGTTGACGGTGTCGCCAGCATGATTGCGCTGGACGGTGTTACGATCCCTGCGGGTGGTACGGTGACCTTTGCCCCCGGTGGGATGCATGTCATGTTCATGGGGTTGAATGGCGACCCATTAGAAGTGGGTGAAGAGGTTCCCGCGACGCTGGTCTTCGAGAAGGCGGGGCGTTTAGATGTTGTTTTCAAGGTCGAAGGCATGGCTGGTGCGACGGGCGTTATGGATCACGGTGCCATGGACCATGGGGCAATGGATCACGACGCGACGGAGCATAGCACGATGGACCACGCGACGATGGACCACGACGCCTTCCCGTAACTAACCGTCAATCGCTGGTGTCCCTATCAATCAGTCCGAACTTGCGCAGCTTGACGTAAAGCGACTGTCGCGACAGGCCCAACATCTCTGCTGCGGCGACGCGATTATTCATGGTCAGGGCGATTGCGGTTTCGATACACATTTTTTCGACGACATTTGTCGTTTCCGACACGATATCCTTCAGGGTCGAACTGCCGACAAGTTCTTTCACAGAGCTGAGGCCGTCGTCGCTTGGTTCGCCGCGTGGCGATTCGGACGATCCGATTTCCCGAATAACGAACGCAAAGATCGCCGTTGCCCCGGCCTTTAGGCGCGTTACGCCAATTTCAACATCCCGAGGACTGCCATAGTCGCCTGCAATCTTGGTGGCATAAGCCCGCAGCCGTCCGACGTTCGTGGCGTTTTCGGCCATAACCTTAAAGTCGACAGCGCCGCGCTGCAGCATGTCTTGAATCTGTTGACCGCGCACGCTCATGTCATGGGCGACGCCAATCATGTTCAGAAAGCTGTCGTTCGCCGACAAGATGCTGCCATCGCCCGCAGTGAACACCATGCCATCGGGGCCAGCGCTGTAAAGTGCGCGCATATTCTGGTCCAGATTGTCGGCAGGTGCCTCAGCCTGGTTCTTCTTCGTGATGTGGCATAGCAAAATCCGCTCGCCAGCGGCGCGAAAGATCGTCGGTCGCAGCAATACCGTACCATCACGGCCTTTCAGATCGACCTCTACCGAGGTTGGTCCACCGGACAAAGCCTGCGTCGTGAGGCGGTCCAGCAAATTGGCGCTTTGACGCGTGTCGAAAAGGCTAACCAGCGATTGCCCCTGCAAGCTGTCACGCGCTTTATTGAACATGTCGGCGGCGATGGCATTTGCCTCGCTGATGGCCCCGGTCTTCATGGTCACCATCACTACGCCATCGGTGGTGCTTTCAAGCAGAACACGAAACCGCATCTCATAGTCGCGATGCGCTTCGTAATCACGCTCTAGCGCCATCTGTGCTGACACGAGCTGTTGCTGCATTTCCGCAACGGGCCGCAGATCGCGACCTAGCAAAAGAATGGCGCCTGCGGTGCCGATGCGGTGAAAACTGTAGCGGATAGGCAGTTCGCGGCGTCCGCCGATACCGATGTGGTTCACCTCGATCGGGCGAACATCGCCGTCGCCGGATAGAAACGAAGTGATCCGCTTTGCAAACTTTTCGCGGCTTTCCGAGTTGAGCGTCGCAGTGAAATCGGTGTTGTCGAGATCCTCAAACCGTCCGCGATCGCCAAAAGCTGGGTTCAGCAATACGGACAGGATCATCCCATCGTCAGATATCACAAGGCCCACATCAGCGACGGCCATCAGAATATCGCCGAGGATATCAGGACCGATCAGCGGGATGTCACCACTGTTCCAGTATTTCGTCCCGCGGGGGCTCATGCCGGACAGGCCGGTGGGCGCGGGGGCCGGGGCATTCAGATCTTCGATTCTGGTGGTATCGCCGGAGGGCGTATTCCGATCAGTCCGCATAATGTCAGCGCCTCGTCCAGGTCGGATGTCGCATGGTCAGCCCCGGTGGTGGCGCAAACTACTGTCGTCAAGCTAATGGCGGGACCGCCAATTACAACGGGTGTATATATGTGTCCCTTGCGTACCTGATTGACGATTGATCGCAATGAATCAAGCATCTCTAGGCATGTTAGTGACATAAAGACAGCATCGACGGGCGAACGGCGTAGATTTGTGCTGACCTGTGCTGGGGTCGCACCAACCAGAATTCGGACTGACACGCCGCGTCGCCGCAGTTGCGACACCAATATTGCAGGCCCCAAAGTGTGCTGCGCCTGCGGTGGGACGATCACAAGTACCGTCTTTTCATCGCGCCGGCACGATACATCGCTGTGCCAACCAACACTGATCTGGCGCAGAAGGCTTTGCAGGCGCGCGGTGCCGATCGTGACCTCGGCAAAGCTGATCAAATCATCGCACCACATCTGGCCAAGATCGCGGGCAACTTGCGGGATGCAGATGTCTGCAAACTGACTGTTGGTCAGATATGCCGCTCGTGCCGCCCGCAAGGCACCATCGCATGTATCGTTGCTAGTGTGCAGGACTGCGGTGCGCAGCGCTACAACCGCGTCTGCGATGTTGCCGTCACAAATGCCGTGCTCTGGTGTGATCAGGTACGTCCGGTCATGTGACGATAGCTGGCCCATGAATTACCGTCCTTTCTAAACGCCGCGGCGCCATGCCGGTCACGCGTCAATCTCATATTCGAAAATGACGATGAATATGTCAAATAAAATTGACACTTCAAAATGTAGATTTTGAGATTTACATATAAGAGTCTGAATTTATTCTATATCTATAGGAATTCCTTCTGAAGGTGGCGATTTGGCGTGCCTAAAAAACTGTAAGGTATAGTTGACACATGTTTGGAATCGGACGTAGTCTGACAGTACGAAGTGTCAGGGAGGCATTACATGTCAGTCGCGATGCAAGGCATAGTTGGCGGGGAAAAAGTGACCCGTCCGCTCTATACGCTGCAAGAGCGCGCGCGGCGGGATCAGACTCGATGGACGATCGTGCAAGGCATTCTGGCACCGGTCCAGTTCCTCGCCTTCCTTATTTCTCTCGTCTTGGTTGTGCACTATTTGGCGACGGGCGAAGGTTACACTGCCGCGACAATTTCCATTGTCGTCAAGACAGCCTTCTTGGCACTGATCATGGTGACTGGCGCGATTTGGGAAAAGGTCGTCTTTGGTCAGTACCTCTTCGCACCTGCCTTTTTTTGGGAAGATGTTTTTAGCTTTGCCGTCATTGCCCTGCATACCGCTTACCTCTGGGGGTTGATCGCCGGTTCTATGCAGCCCGAGACGCTGATGTTCGTCGCGCTGGCAGCCTATGCGACCTATGTCATTAACGCAGGCCAGTTCCTTCTGAAACTGCGCCGCGCCCGTCTGGATCAGGGGGCGCTGACATGAATGATCTTACGCCTGGTGCCACTGGTGGTTGCCGCACCGCACCCGTGTTGAAGCAACGCGGCCAGCGCGAAGTTTTCTGTGGCCTCACTGGAATTATCTGGCTGCACCGCAAAATGCAGGACGCATTTTTCCTCGTTGTTGGTAGCCGCACTTGCGCCCACCTTCTGCAATCGGCGGCTGGCGTGATGATCTTTGCCGAACCCCGCTTCGGTACCGCAATCCTTGAAGAACAGGATCTGGCGGGCATGAAAGACGCGCATACCGAACTCGACAGAGAAGTCGCCCGCCTGTTGGCCCGTCGCCCCGATATCCGTCAACTCTTCCTCGTCGGCTCCTGCCCGTCAGAGGTTATCAAGATCGACCTTGCCCGCGCTGCTGAACGGCTAAGCCAAGTTCACGCGCCACATGTCCGTGTGCTGAATTATTCCGGTTCTGGAATTGAAACGACCTTCACAGAGGGCGAAGACGCTTGCCTCGCTTCTATGGTCCCTGTCCTGAAGGACACGGCGGCCCGTGAACTCTTGCTGGTCGGTGCATTGCCCGACGTGGTCGAGGATCAGATGCTGTCCCTGCTAGGTCAGATGGGGATCGACAATATTCGCTTGCTGCCCGCACGGCGCATCGATGACACAACGGCAGTCGGCCCAAACACTGTATTCGCCCTGACGCAGCCGTTTTTGGGGGAAACCCACGCCGCACTGGAACGCCGCGGCGCGCGTCACATCGCGGCCCCCTTCCCGTTCGGTGAAGAAGGTACAACCCTTTGGCTGCAAGCCATCGCCACCAAATTCGGTGTCAGCGCTGACACATTCGCTTCTGTCACAGATGCCCCCCGTGCCCGCGCCCGCAAGGCAATCTTGCAGGCATCAGAGGGGTTGCGCGGCAAATCTGTATTCTTTTTTCCTGACAGCCAACTTGAAATTCCGCTGGCCCGCTTCCTGACCCGTGAATGCGGCATGACGGCAATCGAAGTTGGCAGCCCCTATATACACGACGCTCTGCATGGTCCCGACCTTGACCTGCTACCTGCCGGACCGCAGATCAGCGAAGGGCAGGATGTCGACCTGCAACTTGACCGGGCTCGTGCCGCCCGCCCCGACCTGACGGTATGCAGCCTAGGCCTCGCGAATCCGCTAGAGGCCGAAGGCCTGACCACTAAATGGGCAATCGAGCTCGTCTTCACCCCGGTGCATTTCTACGAACAGGCGGGCGACCTCGCCGGTCTTTTCAGCCGGCCCGTGCGGCGCAAGTCTCTGCTAAAGTTGGAGGCCGCTGAATGATCCCCGTCCCCGCTTTTGTGCACATAATCTGGGATTCGGGCCAGTGCCCCGGGCGGCAACTATGAAGTTGACGGTCTGGACATACGAAGGTCCGCCACACGTGGGCGCAATGCGCGTCGCTACCGCAATGAAGGGCCTGCATTACGTGCTGCACGCCCCACAAGGTGACACCTACGCCGACCTCCTTTTCACGATGATCGAGCGGCGTAACCATCGCCCCCCCGTCACGTACACAACTTTTCAGGCCCGCGACCTCGGCTCTGATACCGCAACGTTATTCAAGACAGCCTGTCAGGATGCGGTCGACCGGTTCAATCCGCAGGCAATCATCGTGGGAGCGTCCTGCACTGCGGAATTGATCCAAGACGATCCCGCTGGTCTGGCGGAGACGATGGGCCTTTCGATCCCCGTCATCCCGCTGGAACTGCCCAGCTATTCCCGCAAGGAAAACTTTGGCGCGGACGAAACGTTCTATCAGATCGTCCGGGCGCTGGCGCAGCCACAAGACCGCACCGCGCGGATGACCTGCAACATCCTCGGCCCCACAGCGCTGGGCTTTCGCAACCGCGACGACGTCGAGGAGATTACGGGCCTGCTGTCCGACCTCGGCATCGACATTAACGTCGTGGCCCCGTTGAACGCGACACCCTCAGACATCGCTTGCCTGCCCGCCGCCCATTTTAACGTGCTGCTTTACCCAGAAACAGGAGAGGCCGCTGCACGCTGGCTGGAAAAGACCTACAGCCAGCCCTTCACGAAAACCGTACCCATCGGCGTTAGCGCCACCCGCGATTTCATCGCAGAGGTTGAGGCGATCACTGGTTTGCCCTGCAAGCCAGATGAATCCCGCCTGCGCCTACCGTGGTGGACTTCTTCGGTCGACAGTACCTACCTTACAGGCAAGCGCGTGTTTCTGTTCGGCGACGGTACCCACGTCTGCGCGATGGCACGCATGGCCCGCGACGAGATGGGTTTCGAGGTCGTGGGCCTGGGATGCTACAACCGCGAACAAGCCCGCGCTGTGCGCGGCATAGCTCGCGAGTTGGGGCTAGAGGCGCTTATTACCGACGATTATTTAGAGGTCGAGGAAGCTATCGCAGCGGCCTCGCCAGAGATGATCCTTGGCACCCAGATGGAGCGGCATATCGGCAAGCGGCTGGGCATCCCCTGCGCCGTGATTTCGGCACCTGTGCATGTGCAGGACTATCCTGCGCGATATTCGCCCATCATGGGGTTTGAAGGTGCGAACGTCATCTTTGATACATTGATTCATCCGCTGGTCATGGGGCTAGAAGAGCACCTGCTGACCATGTTCCGGGAGGATTTCGAGTTCAACGATGCGGCAGGACCAAGCCATCATGGTGGTCATGCACAGATGGTTGTCTCTGATACCTCTGCTGGCAATTTTTCCGTTCAGATGAACGAAGGCCCAGTGCCCGATCCGACCAGTGACGGCAACGTCATCTGGTTGTCGGACGCCGAGAGGGAATTGAAGAAAATCCCGTTCTTTGTGCGGGGCAAGGCGCGCCGCAATACCGAAGCCTTTGCCGCGCAAAAAGGCATCAGCCAGATCAGCCTTGATACTCTGTACGAGGCGAAGGCACATTATGCGCGATAGTAGCCATCATAACGCCTTTCGGTTCGTAATTATCACGCTGGATAGTCATACGGCTGGTCCCGCAGGTCGCGTGCGCGATCGCTTGACTGCCGATTTCCCAGGGCTGGAGATTAGCATACACGCGGCCGCAGAATGGGGCGAAAACCCGGCGGCGCTTACCGATGCGCAAGCCGCTGTCGCGCAGGGCGACATCATCGTTACGAACCTGTTGTTTCTTGAAGAACATACCGCCGCAATCCTACCTTCGCTGATTGCCCGTCGGCCTGACTGCGCCGCCATGATCAACGTGATTGCAGACAGCGAAATCGTAAAGCTGACGAAGATGGGCGATCTGGACATGCAGCGCCCTGCCTCCGGCATGATGGCGATGATGAAGAAGCTGAAACCGCAAGCCAAGGCTAGCACATCCGGTCAAAGCCAGATGAAAACCTTGCGCCGCCTGCCCAAGATTTTGCGACTGATTCCCGGCAAGGCGCAGGACCTGCGCAACTGGTTTCTAAGCATGCAGTACTGGCTTGGCGGTTCGGACGAAAACATCGAACAGATGATCCGCATGCTGGTTGGTCGCTACAGCCGCGATCGGGGTTGGGGTGACGTCAAGGCGCTGCCACCGATTGATTATCCAGAATGTGGCGTCTACCACCCGGACCTTCCCGACACCCATATCAGTGAAAATGAACGTGAATTGCCGCGCCCGGCGGAACCGGTTGCCACCATCGGCATCCTCATGCTGCGGTCCTATATCCTGTCGTCCGACACCGCCCATTATGACGCTGTCATTCGGGCGTTCGAGGCAAAGGGCATGGCGGTCGTACCCGCCTTTGCGGGTGGTCTTGATGCGACGCCAGCGATCCAAAACTATTTTCACGGCAAAGTTGACGCGCTGGTTTCGTTGACAGGGTTCAGCCTTGTCGGTGGGCCCGCTTACAATGACAGCCCCGCTGCAATCAAACTGCTGATGGCACTGGACGTCCCTTATATCGCCGCCCAGCCGTTAGAGTTTCAGACGCTGGCCCAGTGGGGCGCCAGTGCGCAGGGCCTAGGCCCGGTGGAAACCACGATGCTTGTTGCCCTGCCAGAGATTGACGGCGCGACTGCGCCGACCGTCTTTGCCGGTCGTCACGGTACAGAGCCTTGCACGGGTTGCCATAACGCCTGCACGGGCAAGCCGGGCGACAAGTCGATGGCGCCCTGTTCAGAGCGGATTACTTCGCTTGCGAAAAAGACTCTGCGGCTGGCGACACTGCGGCGCAAGCGCAACGCGGACAAGAATGTGGGTATCGTCCTGTTCGGTTTTCCGCCGAACGCGGGTGCAGTTGGCACGGCGGCCTACCTTAGCGTGTTCGAAAGCCTGTTCAACACCCTGACCCGGATGAAGGCCGACGGTTACGACGTCGATATGCCCGCCGATCTGGACACCTTGCGGGCGATGGTCCTGAAAGGGAATGCTGCGCAGTTCGGTCAAGAGGCGAACGTAGCCGATCACGTCACTGCCGATCACATCGTCAGCCACACACCACCGCTGAAGGTCATAGAGGCCGTCTGGGGTCCGGCCCCCGGCAAGATCCAGTCCGATGGGCGCGGGGTGTTTATTCTTGGCTGCCACTTCGGAAAAGTCTTCGTCGGTGTGCAGCCGACCTTTGGTTACGAAGGCGACCCGATGCGCCTTTTGTTCGAGCGCGGCTTTGCGCCGACGCATGCCTTTACCCAGTTCTACATTTGGCTGCGCAATACCTACCGCGCCGACGTCATCCTGCACTTTGGCATGCATGGTGCGCTTGAATTCATGCCGGGCAAGCAGGCGGGCCTTGGGGCGCGCGACTGGCCGGACCGTCTGATCGGCGAAATGCCGAATGTTTATCTGTATGCCGCCAATAACCCATCCGAGGCGACATTGGCCAAGCGCCGCAGCAATGCCGTTACGATCACGCATCTGACGCCGCCCTTGGCCCAAGCGGGTCTATACAAGGGGCTGCTAGACCTTAAGGACAGCCTGACGCGCTGGCGCGGCATGGGATCGAACGACCCGCAGCGTGGTGATCTGGAAACGATGATCGTCGAACAGGCCGAGGGTCTGGATCTAAACGCTGCCGACCTCAACCGCCTGTGGCTGACGGTACTGGAGACGGAAGGGTCACTTATCCCTGACGGTTTGCATATCGTGGGGCGCGTAATGACCGATGCGGCGCGTGCTGACATGATCACGCTGATGGGCGACACCGATGCGGCCCGCGAAGCGGCGCGTCACCTGATGGAAGACCATGAATTGCCCGCCCTGATGCGCGCACTGTCCGGACGCTATATCGCACCGGTCCCGGGTGGCGATCTGATGCGTAATCCTGCGATCCTTCCAACTGGACGCAACATCCATGCATTTGATCCGTTCCGTATGCCGACAGCGTTCGCGATGACTGAAGGTGCCAAGCAGGCAGAGGTTTTGATTAAAGCCCACCCGACCATGCCGCGCACTGTGGCATTGGTTCTGTGGGGGTCCGACAATATCAAGTCCGATGGCGGCCCGTTGGCCCAAGCGCTGGCGCTGATGGGGGCCGTGCCGCGGTTCGACAACTATGGTCGTCTGGCTGGGGCTGACCTGATCCCACTTGAAACCTTGGGACGTCCGCGCATCGACGTCGTGATGACCCTTTCCGGCATATTTCGGGATCTGCTACCGCTGCAAACCAAGCTTTTGGCCGAGGCTGCATTGAAATGTGCCATGGCGGACGAGCCTGCGCACAAGAACTTCATCCGTGCCCATGCGACGGCCCACATGGCCGAGACGGGCTGTGGCATCGAAGAGGCGGCGTTGCGGGTCTTTTCCAACGCAGAGGGTGCCTACGGGTCCAATGTAAACCAGCTTATCGACAGTTCTGCTTTTGGTGACGAGGACGAGCTGGCCGATGCATACGAGAACCGCAAAAGCTTTGCCTACGGTGTGGATGGCAAGCCTAGCCAGAACGCCGATCTGCTGCAGAAGACGTTGCGCCACGTCGATTTGGCCTACCAAAATCTTGAATCGGTCGAACTGGGCGTCACCTCCGTCGACCACTACTTTGACACGTTGGGCGGGATCGCGCGGGCGGTGAAGCGGGCAAAGGGCGGCGTCGATACGCCAGTCTACATCGGCGACCAGACCCGCGGCGGAAACAAGGTGCGCACGCTTAAGGATCAAGTGGCACTAGAGACGCGGTCGCGCAGCCTGAACCCGAAATTCTACGAAGGCTTGCTAAAGCATGGCCACGAGGGCGTGCGCCAAATCGAGGCGCAGATCACCAATACGATGGGCTGGTCGGCGACGACCGGGTCAGTCGATCCATGGGTGTATCAGCGCCTCAGCGAAACATTCGTGCTGGACGCCGAAATGCGTGAACGGCTAGCGGCGTTGAATCCGCAAGCTTCGATGCGGATGGCGAACCGGCTGCTGGAGGCGTCGGACCGGGCCTATTGGGCGCCTGATGCAGCGACATTGGCGGCTCTTCAGGACGCAGCAGACGCGATTGAGGATCGGATGGAAGGGATTGCGGCAGAATGATTGGTACCTGCGCCATTTCGAATGTCGGACTGGGGGCATCCCCCAGACTCCGGGATGTTTTTGACGCCAAGAAGCTGGGGATCTTTGCCCCGACAGAAAGGAGGCTCTGATGAGCCCCAGAGACGAGATACCGAACCTGCGTGGCATGGATGGCGAAGGCTCTGTTCAGGTGCACCAGGACGCGGATGCGCAAATTGAAGGGGCAAAGGTTTTTGCTGTCTACGGCAAAGGCGGGATCGGTAAGTCTACGACGTCGTCCAACCTGTCAGCAGCGTTTTCAATGCTGGGCAAGCGCGTGCTACAGATCGGTTGCGATCCAAAGCATGACAGTACGTTTACGTTGACGGGCACGCTGGTGCCGACGGTGATCGACATCCTTAAGGATGTTGATTTCCATGCAGAGGAACTTCGCCCAGAGGATTTCGTATTCGACGGCTTCAATGGTGTGAAATGTGTAGAGGCCGGCGGGCCGCCTGCCGGTACTGGCTGTGGCGGGTATGTCGTGGGCCAGACGGTAAAACTGCTAAAGCAACATCACATGCTGGAAGACACCGACGTCGTGATCTTTGACGTACTGGGCGATGTTGTGTGCGGTGGATTCGCCGCACCGTTGCAGCACGCTGATCGGGCGCTGATCGTAACCGCAAACGACTTTGACAGTATCTATGCAATGAACCGGATCATTGCAGCGGTGCAAGCCAAGTCCAGCAACTACAAGGTCCGGCTGGCCGGCTGTGTCGCGAACCGTAGCAAGGACACCGACGAGGTGGACCGATATTGCCGCACCGTGGGCTTTAACCGGTTGGCGCATATGCCTGATCTGGATGCGATCCGGCGCAGTCGTTTAAAGAAGAAAACCCTGTTCGAAATGCCCGACGACGAAGAAATCGTGCAGGTCCGTAAGGAATATATCCGACTCGCTGAAACGCTTTGGAACGGCACCCTGCCGATGGCGCCAGAGTGTCTGCCCGATCGGGAAATCTTTGAACTGTTGGGATTTGATTGATGACCCAATACGCTGCCACACGGGACCGGGTTGAAGATTACTTTGACCGCAGCGCCACGCAGGTCTGGGCGCGGCTGACGTCTGACGCGCCCGTCAGCGGTATCCGCGCCACAGTGCGGGCGGGCCGTGATCGGATGCGGGACCTGCTTTTGGCGCAACTGCCATCAGACCTAACGGGCTGCCGTGTGCTGGATGCTGGATGCGGGACGGGGGCGGCGTCGGTCGCTTTGGCGGAAAGGGGCGCGCAGGTGGTGGGGGTCGATATCTCTCCGGCCCTTATCGACATCGCGCGGCGGCGAATGCCGGGTCATCTTACAGACCGGATCACATGGATTGCGGGCGATATGCTGGATGGTGTCGATGGCACCTTCGATCATGCCGTCGCGATGGATTCGATGATCTATTATTCCGCCACAGACATTGCGCAGGTGCTAGGCCGCGCGGGACCGCGAATAACCGGGCGCTTTGCCTTTACGCTGGCCCCGCGCACGCCGTTGCTGATGGCAATGTTTCGCATGGGCAAGCTGTTTCCCCGTGCCGACCGTAGTCCGCAAATGGTGCCGCATGCCGCCAAGGATATTGAACAAGCGCTGCGTGAATCCAGCGTGCAGGGAAGGTTGCAAGAGGTCGAGCGTGTGACCTCCGGCTTCTATATTTCCACCGCCTATGTGTTCGAGGACGCAAGATGATGATCATCAAGGCCAATGCGCTTAAGAAACTCTCGCTGAAGGCACTGCCCTTCGCTGACGCCGCCAGCGTGGATCTGCCGCTGCGCCAGTTGCTGCGGCTTAGCCTGTTTCAGGTGTCTGTGGGTATGGCCAGTGTGATGCTTTTAGGTACCCTGAATCGGGTTATGATCGTCGAGTTAGGTATCCCTGCCATACTTGTCGCGCTGATGATTGCGATCCCGGTATTGGTCGCACCTTTCCGTGCGCTGGTCGGGTTTAAGTCCGACAACTATCGCTCTGCTATCGGCTGGAAGCGTATTCCCTACCTTTGGTTCGGGACGATGTGGCAATTCGGCGGGTTAGCGATCATGCCGATGGCGCTGCTGGTGTTGGCAGGGGATCGGGCAATCGACGCTGATTGGGCAGGCTACGTTGGCGCGGCCCTCGCGTTTCTGCTGACAGGCCTAGGGATGCATATGACCCAGACCGCTGGTCTGGCCTTGGCGGCCGACCGTGCAACAGAGGACACGCGGCCGAAGGTGGTGGCCCTGCTGTATGTGATGCTGTTGGTCGGGATGGCGATTTCCTCTATCATCATCGGCGCCTTGTTACGCGACTACTCTCCGCTCCGGCTGGTGCAGGTGGTGCAGGGCACCGCTGTGGTCACCATGATCCTTAACGTGATCGCCCTGTGGAAGCAGGAGCATGTGCAGCCGATGTCAAAGGCTGAACGCGAAGCGCAGGGGCCGACATTCCGCGACGCATGGCTTGACCTGACGCGCGGCGGCGATGCCGGGCGGCTGCTGGCAGTGGTGTTCCTTGGGACGCTGGCCTTCAACATGCAGGACGTGCTGCTAGAGCCCTATGGCGGAGAGATCCTTGGTCTGTCTGTTTCTGCAACGACCTTGCTAACAGCCAGTTGGGCGGCCGGTGCGCTGGTCGGTTTCGCGATGGCAGCCTGGTGGCTGGCGGCCGCGACTGATCCAATGCGAATGGCTGCGCGGGGTATCTTGGCTGGGCTGGCAGCATTTTGCTGCGTGATCTTCGCTGCACCTCTCGGGTCTACCGTATTGTTCTTTACCGGGGCCGCGTTGATCGGCTTTGGCGGCGGGCTGTTCGGAATTGCGACCCTGACCTCTGCCATGACCATGCCTGCCGTCGGGGCCGCCGGTCGCGGTTTAGCGCTGGGCGCATGGGGGGCAGCACAAGCTACCGGCGCTGGTCTGTCGATCTTTATCGGGGGCGCAATCCGCGACCTTGTCAATCATGCCGCCGGGAACGGCATGCTGTCCGAGGCGCTCGCCACGCCTGCCACCGGCTACTCGGTCGTCTACCACACCGAGATCGGCCTTTTGTTCATCACACTCATCGTCCTTGGCCCGCTGGTGCGCGTCCGGGCCATGACCTCGGCAAGTACGGGCAAGCTGCAGCTGTCCGACTTCCCTACCTGAAAGGAACACGACCATGCTTGGCGTCACATTTTTCGGACATGTCGATCTGGCGCAGGTCGCGCTGTATATGTTTTGGGTCTTTTTCGCGGGTCTCGTGATCTATCTTCAGCGCGAGAACATGCGCGAGGGATATCCCCTGCGCAACGATACGGACGAGGTGCCGGCGAACGAAAGCTTGTGGCCGCTTCCTGCGCCCAAGACGTTCATTCTGCGCGACGGCCGCGGCACAGTAACTGTCCCCAGCCTTGCGTTTGAAGAAGGCCATATGCGTACTGAACTGGGCCTGGCTCGTTCATCGATGGCGACGGGTTCGCCTTGGGTCCCCACCGGTGATCCGATGATCGATGGTGTCGGCCCCGCCGCTTGGGCGCCGCGCCGGGATATCCCCGAACTGGATGCGCACGGCGAGGTAAAGATCCGGCCAATGTCACAGCTTTCAGAATTCCATATCTCGATGGGTCGCGATCCGCGCGGACTGCCCGTTGTCGGTGGTGACGGAGAGGTCGTGGGCCGCGTGATCGATATGTGGATCGACGTGCCAGAGCAGCTGGTACGTTATCTGGTCGTAGACCTGAATCCCGAAGGCTCTGGTCAGACCCGGCTGGTGCCAATGGCGATGTCGCGGGTGATGTCGGACCGTGTCCGCGTGCGTGCCCTTTATGCCCATAACTGGGCAGATATTCCGACACTCCGAACAACCGATCAGGTCACCCTTCTCGAAGAAGAAAAGATCATGGCCTACGTCGCTGGCGGCACGCTTTATGCTTCTGACGCCCGGTCAGCCAGCGTTCTGTAATGTAATCGGCGGTCCCGCCTGCCAACGGGGCCGCCGCACTGGGACAAGGGGAAGACAACATGCACGACGATTTCAAATTTGAGCCGGTGCGCGGTTTGCCAGAGGCACTGCCGAAGGACGAGCACATCATCTGGCAAGGCAGCCCGGTCGCCCGCCGTTTGTGGATCGAGGCATTCAAAGCCAAGTGGGTGGCGGGCTATTTCATTCTGCTTGCGGTCTGGCGCTTCGGTGTTTCGGTTGCCGACACAACTTTGGCCGGGTCGATTGTGTTGGCGACGCCATTCCTGATCGTTGGGGCCTTCGTTTGTGCGCTGCTTTACGGCTTGGCTTGGATACAATCCCGCGCCACGGTCTATACTCTGACCAACAAGCGGGTCGGCATGCGTATTGGTGCGGCACTGACCATGACGCTGAACCTGCCGTATAACCAGATCGAAGCGGCCCAGTTGGATCTGCGGCTAGGCGGCACCGGAACACTAGCGTTCCTGCTGCCTGTCGACACCCGTTTATCCTACTTGATGACATGGCCCCATATCCGCCCAGGTCACATCAACCGCACACAGGCCGCCCTGCGCTGCATTGCCGACGCAGAACGTGTGGCCCGCCTCTTCACAGATGCCGCTGAGACGCGCCTTAGCCAACCCATGGTCGAACGGCGCGATGCCATCCCGTCCCACGCCGTAGCTGCGGAGTAATCACAATGACACAGACCGCAACTCGCATCCACAATTCCAAAGCCGAGGAAATGGTCCCCCGCGCCCTCGTTGTCGCCATGTTCACGCTGATGCTGGCATCGCTAACGTTGGTGACGGTATCGCGTCTGACAAATGCGCCGCATGTCGGCGTGGTGCCGGATTCTCCGGTCGTAAAAACACTCGATATCGCTCTCATAGGTGACCGCAATGGTGCCTACGCCGCACAAGCGCTGGACGGTACCGTGCTGGCGATGTCCGACCGAGACAAGGCAGGATTTATCGGTGTCATGGGCCGTGTCGTCGAACGCAAGCGCGTGACAGCCGATTTGCCGGTCGCCGATCCTGTGACGCTGCAACTGCATGAGAACGGCACACTCTCCATCATTGATCTGTCCACGGGAATGGACATCGCCTTGATCGGATACGGTGTAGACAACGTGGCCGCATTTGCGCGGCTAATTGACTGAAACCTCCAGCCATTGGGGGCAGCCACCCCGATGGCCAAATGTGAAAGGGAACGCACATGGGATATTTTACGAAGGAACGCGAAACAGCACCCTGCACTGTGACGATCAGTCACCGGTTCGAGGAACTTTCCGCGCACGTCCGGTTCGACAACGGCACCACTATCAATCCCGGCGACGAGGTTTTGGTGCAAGGGCCAGAAATCATGGCCCCCTTCGGCGAGATGGTCGTGGAAAAGCGCACTGCCATCATCACCCGCGCCAGCAAGCTGGAACAGCTTTGGACCCGGGCGACTGGCGACTTCGAATTTATGGAATTGTGTGAATTCTCATTCTCCGAGGAGGCCCTGTCATGAACATGCACTCATCAGACGCCACTACCGCCGAAGAGGCTATCGCAGCCCAAGAGGCACTACCGCCCCTGACCAATGAAGCCGCGACAGCTGTGGCGATGCAGAACACTCTGCTGACACCGCGCTTTTACACCACCGACTTTGCCAAGATGGACGCCATCGACGTGACCCCGGTGCGCGCAGAGTGGGACAAGTTGATCGCACAAATGAAATCAGACCCGAATAAGGGGCATTTCAAGAAAAACGAAGACTGGGACCACGTTGATTGGGACGGGATGGAGCCAAAGTTGAAGGCCGAGTTCATTGATTTTCTGATAAGCAGCTGCACCGCTGAATTCTCTGGATGTGTGCTGTATAAAGAAATGAAGCGGCGTGGATCGAATGACGATATCACGACGCTATTCCAACTGATGGCGCGGGACGAGGCGCGGCACGCGGGGTTTATCAATGACGCCCTGCGCGAGGCTGGTATTGCGGTAAACCTTGGCTTTCTGACCCAGTCGAAGAAATACACCTACTTCAGACCAAAGTTCATCTATTATGCGACCTACCTATCCGAGAAGATTGGGTATGCGCGTTATATCACCATCTACCGCCATCTTGAGGCACACCCCGAAAAGCGGTTTCATCCGATCTTTAAGTGGTTCCGTGAGTGGTGCAACGACGAGTTCAGCCATGGCGAGGCTTTTGCCTTGCTGATGAAGACAGACCCTAAGCTCACACAAAGTTTTTCGAACAAGCTGTGGATCAAGTTTTTTCTGACGGCCGTGTTTGCCACCATGTGGGTGCGCGACCACCAGCGGCCCGCTTTCCATGACGCGCTGGGCGTGGACCCCGCGTGGTACGGGCAAGAAGTGTTTCGCAAGACATCTGAAATCACGCGCCAAGTGTTTCCGATGACGCTGGACATCGACCACCCGCGTTGGATTCCAACGCTGAACTGCATTCAGGATGCCAATGTGCAGATTGCAGCTGGCGCGAAACAGGGTGGGTTCGCGGGCAAGCTGAAGGCGCTGGGTGGTCGTGCGAAGGCGGGACTGGGTTTTGTCAGCCTGTTGACGATTCCGGTCCAGCGTAATGCGGTGCCTGACAGCCCGCGGCTGGAGCCGGTCTATTGATTGCGTTCATGCAACCCGGTGCGCCTTCGCGCCTTCGCGAGGATGCAGGGGGACCAGCCCTCTGCGCCCTGCGGCGTCAGCTTCCGGAATATTTGGAACGAGAACAAGCATGATGGACGCACCCTGGATGGCAGCTGTATCAGCCGTGTTCCTTTGGTGGTTCGCCACAGGGGCGATCCTTCTGATCGTACGTCTGGCAGACAGGATTGGGGGCACGGCGCATGTGTGTGCGACCGTGGCGGGGTTGCCGTTATTGGCGCTGGGGGCGGTCTGCGTCGCGGGGTCGCTGGATAGCCACACGGTCGGGGGCGTCTATAAGGCTTTTCTGGGTGCGCTTGCTATCTGGGGTTGGATCGAACTGGCATTTCTGACCGGCGTCGTCGCAGGACCGGTGCGTGATGATTGCCCGCCGGGACTGCGAAGCTGGGACCGTTTCCAGCGCGCTTTCGGCACTGTGGCATGGCACGAACTTGCTCTCGTACTTGGCCTACTGGCACTCGTGCTGGCGTCAGATGGCGCTGTAAACCGCATTGCGCTTGCAACGTACATGGTACTGTTCATTGCGCGTATCTGTGCCAAGCTTAACCTCTATTTCGGCGTACCCCGGATCAATACGGAATTTGTGCCGACCCGTCTGACCCATCTGAAATCTTACTTTACCCGCGGTCCATTCACCTTGGCCTTTCCTATTGCAATCACGGCGCTGACGGCGCTTTTAGCCGTCTGCGCTGAACGGTTATGGACCACGCAAGTCCCGGCGACAGCGACAGGGTTTGCATTGTTGACGGCGCTTGCGGCCTTGGCCCTGCTTGAACACTGGCTGATGGTTATTCCTTTGCCCGATGCGAAACTTTGGCGGTGGATGCTGCCCCGAACGAACACCGATACAGAAAGCGAGACCCATGGATTTTGACGCACTGTTCACCGACCAGCTCGACCAGTTGAAGCGCGACGGCAATTACCGCTATTTCGCAGAGCTGGAGCGTAAGTGCGGCAAGTTTCCCCGCGCGGGAAACTACAAGGATGGCGAAGTGCGCGATGTCACCGTGTGGTGTTCAAACGACTATCTTGGCATGGGTCAGCATCCCGCGGTTATCGCGGCAATGTGCGAGGCCGTGCAGCGGACTGGAACCGGGGCAGGGGGCACGCGCAACATATCTGGCACCAACCATGATCACTTGCTGTTAGAGGCAGAACTGGCCGACTTGCATGGGAAAGAGGCCGCGCTTCTGTTCACATCTGGCTACGTGTCGAACTGGGCGGCCCTGTCGACTTTGGGAAGCCGCTTGAAAGACTGCGTGATCCTGTCCGATGCTGGCAACCATGCCAGCATGATAGAGGGTATCCGGCATTCCCGCGCGACAAAGGTAATCTGGCGCCATAACGACGTGAATGACCTAGAGGCGAAGCTGGCGGCTTTGCCCGCGGATGTTCCCAAGATCGTGGCTTTCGAATCCGTCTATTCCATGGACGGCGACGTTGCGCCGATCCGGGCCATCGTCGAGGTTGCCGAGAGATATGGCGCGATGACATATCTGGACGAAGTGCACGCGGTAGGCCTTTATGGCCCTCGTGGGGGCGGTGTCAGCGAGCAAGAAGGCGTCGCGGATCGGATCACTTTGATCGAGGGTACATTGGGCAAGGCATACGGTGTCGTGGGCGGCTACATCACTGGATCAGCGGCCCTTTGTGACTTTATCAGAAGCTTTGCCAGCGGGTTCATTTTCACGACGGCTCTTCCACCTGCGGTTGCGGCCGCGGCGCGCACCTCTATTGCGCACCTCAAGACGTCTGATGTGGAACGGTTCCAGCAGCGGCGTCAGGTTGCGCGCCTGCGTGACGCTTTGGATCAGGCCGGCATTCCGCATTTGATGAACGACAGCCATATCGTTCCGGTCATGATCAAAGACCCGGTCAAGACGCGGATGTTGGCCGATTACCTGATGCAGGAATGGGATATCTATGTACAGCCGATCAATTATCCGACTGTCCCAAAGGGGACAGAAAGGCTGCGCTTTACGCCGTCGCCATTACACACGGACGCCGACATCGATCACCTGATGGCGGCGCTTCGAACCTTATGGCGACAATGCGCCCTATCGCAGGCAGTCGCGTGATTGTGCACTCTGCCATACGCCCACTGGACGCCGTTCGTGACCGTGCTAGGTTGTATGAAGACTGGGGCAAGCGGTCCAATTTGCTTTGATTTTTGGGAGAGACATAAATGAAACTGACGACACTTGTAATGGCCCTGACGACCCTCGCAGCGCCCGCGTTCGCTGAAAGCCACATGGCCGCACCGCAAGGTGATGCAGCCGCCGGAGAAGAGCAGTTCAACCGCCAGTGCGTGGCATGCCACGTCGTGCAGAACACGGAAACTGACGAAGTACTGGCAGGGCGTAACGCCAAGGTCGGGCCGAACCTTTATGGTGTGGCTGGCCAGACGCCGGGCGCTCATGAAGGCTTCAACTACGGCGATGCGATAGTAAAGTATGGCGAAACCGGTGCTATCTGGGACGAAGCCAATTTTGTTGGCTACGTGCAGGACCCGACGGGTTTTCTGCGGACGGCGCTGGACGACAAGCGCGCCCGGGGCAAGATGGCATATCAGGTCCGCGACGAAGCGCAGGCCTATGACCTTTACGCCTTCCTTGCGACCTTCGGGACCGAGGGTATGGCAGCTGAAGGCGACGCCGCCGCAGCGACCAACTGATCGATTGATCTGACGACATTAAAGGCCGCCGCAAGCGATTGCGGCGGCTTTTTCTATTCTGCCATGTGACGGCGAATGTTCGCAGCAACGGCGTCCGGATCTTCTTCATGCGCCAGATGCCCTAACGCGCCAAGGCTACGATGCTGACCTTTCGGAAGCACCTGCGCTGCGTCGACGCTGGTGCCCGGCGGTACGGCAAGGTCGTTGTCGCCGGTCAGCAATATAACCGGCGCCGAGATTTGCGGCAGGCGCTTGGCCAAATCCTCGAGGGTCCACTGCGCCATCATCTGTAGCGTTCCATCGACGTGCTGCATGTCCGACGCGAGGCGAAAATACAGTGACTGCCCCCATTGATCGATTTTCGATCCGGTGCTTTCCAACAAACGCTTGGTTCGCGCCTGGGTGGTTGTCGCGGCGAACAGGCGGACGGTCAAAGGGGCCATGGCCAAAGCCTTGGCCATCAGCGGAAAAAACAGACCAGCAGCGCCCTTGAACGTTTCTAACGCGGCATTGATGCCGACGACGCCATGCGCTGGTTTCATGCCGTCTAACATCATCTGCAGGCCGATTGGCACACCTGCCGAATGGCCGACGATCAAGTCAGGCGACCATCCCTCTTGTTGGCAAAGCGCGATCAGATCGGTGGACGTAGGTTCAACCCCGTATCGCCGACGTGTGCCAGCCTGCGTATAGCCTTGCCCGGGAAGATCCATGGCAACTACGTGAAAATCGCTGGCCAGTAAGGGGAACAGCGTGCGCCAACTTTGGGTCGCGCCACCTGCACCGTGCAGGAGTAGGATCGTTGGTCCAGTGCCCTGTTCCTGCACGTGCCAACGGTGCGGGCTACAGTCCACGCGGCGTGAAACGGTAGCCATCGGCCAGTCGGGGGGTGGGGGCCAATGCATCAGTTGGCCACCGCTGCGCTGACGGCAGTCGATAAGCGTGTCGCATCGGCGCGCGGCATTGCCAAATAGGGTGCCGCCAGTGTCTGGGCTAATTGCCGCAAGGCATCGCTGGGTCGGTTACCTGTGTCGATGACGATGGCATCCAAGTTCGCGGCACGGATCTGGCGGGCGGCAGTTTGGCCGTCTGTTGCGGCTTGCAGCCTGTCTGCACAGCCTTTGCGGTCGATATTTGCGCGACCGTCGGTCAAGATGCAGATCGTTGGCGTCATACCCCGACGAGCGGCCTGAATGCCCAACGTCAGCGCCGCATCCAAACCCGCAGCCAGTGGTGTACCGCCACCGCCGGGTAGGGCAGCAAGCCGCCTTTTCGTCTGAACAAGGCTGCGGGTGGGCGGAAGCAAGACCTCTGCCCCTGTGCCGCGAAAGGCGATCAGTGCTACATGATCGCGGCGGACGTAGGCCTGCACCAACAGCATCTCTACTGCCCCCTTTGCCTCTGCCAGTCGCGCAAGAGCCGAAGAGCCAGACGCATCTACCGCAAAGATCAGCAGTCTGTCGGCCTGTTCCGCATATCGTTTGATATGGATGTCCGAACTCCGAATGTGCAGGCCCGCGCGACCGGACTCTTGCCGCCGAATCGTTTGCCACGGGGCTGCCGCACGCAGGGTCGCGACGACATCAATGCGACCACCATCCTGCAAGCGGCCAGGTCGGGATGGCAAAGGCCGCCCACGGCGATTACCCTGCCGTGCAGCCCCGGTGCCATCGCCACGTCCCGCGCGGGCTTTTTGCGCTGCAAGACGTGCCAGCAGGTCGTCAGGGATCAGGGCGCGGATTGCGTCAAGCATCATATCCTGAGGGATATCATCCGCTGAATCCTCGGTTTCCGCCTCCGCCTCGCCTTGTTGCTGATCAGGCGCGGGTGGCAACTTGTCTTCCGTCGGCGAGCTTTCGGGGATTTGCGTGGCACGGTGCGAAAGGGTCATGCTGCATGCAATGGACAAATCGTCGTCGCTAACGGTGTCGCGACCCATCAAAACCGCATGGGCGCGTGCCGCACGCAGGGCAAAAAGCGTCGCGCGGGCGCTATCGATTCCACAGGCCATGGCCACAGATGTAATCTGTGCGGTCTGCGCGGGTGTGGCACCGACCCGAAATGCGTGTGGCACGACTATTCGTTCGCCGGCTGCCGCACCCATCGGTACGTCGGTCAGATCGACAAAAAATGCGAGGCGTTCCATCAGGTTAACTGGAAGACTTTCATCTTCTGTACCTTCGTCCAACGCGATTAGAACGCGTGGCGTCGCGTCTAGATGCAGGCAAAGCCTTGCCGCCAGACTGACGGGGCATCTTTCAGCCATGGTCAGCAGCAAGGGTCCGGCGCGCGCCAAAAGTCCCGTGCGCCGGGTCACTCGACCGGTCGCAAGGGTAGCTGTCAGATCAAACCCGCCGTATAGCGCCTCGTCCGACAGGCTGGGATGAAGACGCATTGCCTTTGGCAAAGGCAATGCGTCGCGCACAGGTCCAGATCGTGCACGGATGCAAATCCCACCAAGTGCCGGATCAATGGCCAGCAGCCGTAACGCCAAAAGAGCATTATCCCACGCCTCAGCCAAGGGTTTCTGCCACTATGCGGCCGACACGTGCGCCGGTTCCTGCCTCGTCCATCGGATCGCGTCGCAGGCGGTGGCGCAATGCCATCGGTGCCATGGCGCGTATGTGGCTGCGGGTCAGCGCGGTATCATCGCGCCATGCCGCAAAGGCGCGGGCGGCCTTCAACAGAGTGAGTTCCCCTCGCAGCCCATCAGAGCCGAGGGCGAGGCATAATTCAGCCACGTCGCGCAAGTTCGCGTCACTGGTGGTCAAATCCTTCAAGGATTGACGCGCCGTTAGAATACGGTCGCGGATCGTCGCGTCCTCTGCTTGCCACCGCAACATGAAGGCAGCGGTGTCGTTCTCATAATCATCACGGCGGCGGATCACCTCGATCCGCGTCTCGATGTCCTTGGGGCTGGCGACCTCGACCGACAGGCCAAATCGATCCAGTAGTTGCGGACGCAATTCACCTTCTTCGGGGTTGCCCGAACCAACCAGCACAAAGCGTGCGGCGTGGCGGATCGACAATCCGTCGCGTTCCACCACGTTCTGTCCGGATTGGGCAACGTCCAGCAGCAGGTCGACGATGTGATCCTCTAGCAGATTGACCTCGTCGATATAAAGATAACCCCGGTTCGCGCGCGCCAATAGGCCAGGTTGAAATGCGCGTTCGCCCTCCGCCAAGGCGCGTTCGATATCCAGCGCCCCGGTCACGCGATCCTCTGATGCACCTAGGGGCAGGTCGATGACGGGGGTCGGGACCTCCTCCATCGTCGTCCCGGTTTTTGCCCAGTCCGGTACATCAGCCACGCGGGCAGAGTTTACGGGGCAGCCCAACACGACAGTAATCGGCGGTAGCAGAGCTGCAAGGGCGCGCACAGCGGTTGATTTTCCGGTACCGCGGTCACCAAAGACCAGCACGCCACCGATGCTTGGGTCTATGGCAGTCAGGATCATCGCCTGCTTCATTTCTTTTTGTGCGACGATGGCTGAGAAGGGGAATGGGGCTGTCATGCGGCCTCCTGTAGGGGTGACGATCCACCCCACGTGCCGTGGTCCGACAGCACTGTGAAGCGGGCATAAAGTTCTTCTGCGAACCACCCTTCGCGGCGAACAGCGCGGATCGCTTCGGCGTGCGGCCCGGTGCGCGCGAATGCGTCCATCGAGGCCTGATTGGGCCAGATAGAGAACGTCACTTGATGCAGCATCGGGATTTCGCCAATGCCAATTTTGAATGTGACGTTCGGGTCGGTACCGATCATGTCTGAAATACGCGGTACGCGGGTCCAAAAGCGTCGCAAGATGCCAGGCCTGATCGTGGCACGAGTCAGTGCTGCCAGCATGCCCGTGGGGGTCGGGCCACTAGCGACAAAAGGGGCCTGACCGGACCACTGACCGCGCGCGCTGGTTGGGTTCAGCAGGACTGTCCACGATTCGGTTGCACGGTCGGCGTATCGACTGAAAATTGTGGCGTTTTGCGTGCGTGTTCGCGCGGTGTCTGCATCCGGCCAAATGGCAAGGATCGCGATGACAGCAGGGTTGGCTGTCGGCGTAAAGCCATGACCTATTCCCGCGCCACAGAGCTTGAAAAACCCGATATCCGGCGTGCGTTTCAGCGGTCGCCGTGCCAGCGCCATCATGCCCAGCGCCCATGCGCGGGTCCGTAACCCGGAAAATCTGTAAAGGCTAAGGCTTACGGTCTGATTCATCGGGTCCTGCCGTATAGTGTAAATCTATCGTGACACATTTTTTAAATGTTGCAACCCTGTATGGTGTATTTTTGGCGGGTCGTAAAAATATATTGTCAACTTAGATTTACACATTTACCGTGACCTTATGATGAAAGACATCCTCAGTTCCACAGGCGACAATCGCGCAATCGTCATTGGTGCAGGCCTCGGCGGACTGTCCGCCGCCATGCGCCTGGGTGCGAAAGGCTACGCCGTGACCGTGCTGGACAAGTTGGACCGCGTTGGGGGGCGGGGCAGTTCCTTAACCCAAGGCGGACACCGCTTCGACCTTGGTCCGACCATCGTCACGGTCCCGCAGGTCTACGAAAAGCTTTGGGCTGCCTGCGGGCGGGATTTTCACGCTGACGTTGATCTGCGGCCTTTGACGCCATTTTACGAGATTCGATGGCCCGACGGGTCGCACTTTACGGTCAATGGTGACACCGAAGAAATGGCCGCAGAGGTCGCCCGCCTATCGCCCGGCGATGTGAAGGGTTACCGCCAATTCCTGCGCGACAGTCACGCCCGATATAAGCTGGGGTTCGAGGGCATGGTTGCCCAGCCGATGCATCGCATTTGGGAAACCGTGAAGGTGCTGCCGCAGTTCGCGAAACTAAGAGCGGATCGATCGATCCTTGGACTGGCAAAAGCCCGGGTAAAGGACGAGCGGCTGCGCATGGCGCTGTCGTTCCATCCCTTGTTCATCGGGGGCGATCCCCGCAAGGTGACGTCCATTTATGCACTGGTCAGCTATCTGGAGAAGGAGTTTGGCGTTCACTACGCGATGGGTGGTGTGCAAGCGATTGCCGACGCGATGGCCGACGTTGTTCGGTCGCAGTGTGGTACGGTCAGGCTGGGCCAGCATGTCGAGCGGATCGCGATTAGGGACGGCGCGGCACAGGGCGTGACCTTGAAAAACGGCCAGACGCTGGCGGCCCCCTTGGTCATTAGCAACGCCGATGCTGGTCATACGTACGGCACGCTGCTGAGGGACGCGCCGCGAAAGCGCTGGACTGACGCAAAGTTGCAGAAGCGTCGCTGGTCGATGGGTCTGTTTGTCTGGTATTTTGGTACTGCTGGCACGCGCGACAAATGGGCGGACGTAGGTCATCACACAATCCTGTCTGGCCCTCGCTACGACGGTCTGCTGCGTGATATATTTCAGCGGGGCAAGTTGGCCGATGACATGTCGCTGTATGTGCACCGCCCATCCGTTACCGATCCGTCAGTGGCACCTGCGGGCGGCGATACGTTTTATGCGCTGTCCCCCGTTCCGCATCTTGGCCATCGCAATCCCGTCGACTGGCCGACTGAAAAGCTGCGATATCAGGGCAAGGTTGCAATGGTTCTCGACACCCTAATACCGGGGTTTCGCGAACATCTGACAACGGACCTTATTTATACGCCAGAGGATTTCCGCGACCGGTACCTGTCGCCGCATGGATCGGGGTTCTCGCTCGAACCGCGCATTCTGCAATCGGCATGGTTCAGGCCACACAACATTAGTGAAGAGGCGAAAGGCCTTTTTCTTGTTGGCGCGGGCACCCATCCGGGTGCAGGCGTGCCGGGGGTCGTGTCCAGCGCAGAAGTGTTAGGCAAGCTGGTGCCCGACGCGCCATTCACCCCCTCGCTTAAGATGGCCGCCGAATGACTGTGCACGGTATCACGACAGCTGATCTGGAACATTGCCGCGCGATGATTCGGACGGGATCTTTGTCGTTTCATGCTGCAAGCCGCCTGTTGCCCGCCAAGGTGCGCGATCCGGCGCTGGCGCTTTACGCATTTTGCCGGTTGGCAGACGATGAGGTGGACGAGGGCGTAGACAAAGCCAGTGCGGTTATGCGCTTGCGTGACCGCCTTGACCTTGCCTACGCCGGGCAGCCCAGAAATGCGGCCGAGGATCGCGCGTTTGCCGCGATTGTCGCCGCCTATGACATGCCCCGCGCGCTGCCGGATGCATTGGTCGAAGGCCTAGCATGGGATGCACAGCATCGCCGCTATGCGACTCTATCTGACGTGCGCGCCTATTCCGCGCGTGTCGCGGCGTCGGTAGGTGCCATGATGTGCGTGCTGATGCATGTGCGCTGCGCCGATACCCTTGCACGGGCTTGCGACCTTGGTGTCGCGATGCAACTGACCAACATCGCACGTGACGTCGGCGAGGATGCCCGCGCAGGTCGGCTTTATCTGCCGGTTGACTGGCTGGCAGAGGCCGGTTTGACCGAGGCCGCGTTTCTATCCAACCCGCAGCCGGGACCCGCGCAGCGCCAGATGGTGCGTCGCCTGTTGACCGAAGCGGATCTGCTGTATCGAAGGTCTGAGGCCGGGATCGCAGGTTTGCCCCGGTCAGCGCGGCTTGGCATCTGGGCCGCGCGGCTGATTTATGGCGGCATTGGGCGACAAGTCCGCCGACAAGATTACAATTCGATCACGTGCAGGGCGCAGACGACCAAGGCGCAAAAGATCGCTTGGATGGGGCAGGCTGCGGGGATGGCGGCGGCAACTTTCCTAATGCCGTGTCCCGCAGTGATGTATGCCGCGCCCCTCACTGAAGTTGCCTTTCTAATCGCTGCCGCCGCTCGCCAGCCGCGTCGTGCGGGACGCTCGACTGCGGTGCTTGATACGCTGGCGGATCTTACCCGGCGCGACAAGGGGCATGGACAGGACCGCCAAAGCGCCTAAAAAGAAAGGGATTGCCCGCGAAAGGCTGCCCTATGTCCATAATGCTGTTCTTGATCTTTCTTGCCGCCACCTTCGCTGCCGGCACAACGGGCGCGATGTTTCCGACTGGCGAATGGTACAAGCGCCTGAATAAACCTGCTTGGACCCCCCCGAACTGGGCCTTCCCGATTGCTTGGACCTCTATTTATCTGCTGATCTCTTTCGCGGGTGCAAGGGTCGCGCCGCTAGACGGAAACGCCTATGCGATGGCGTTCTGGGCATTGCAGATCGCGTTGAACACGCTTTGGACGCCGCTGTTCTTTGGTCTGCGCCGCTTGAAAGGGTCATTGCCCGTCATGGGTTGCCTGTGGTTGTCAGTGTTAGGGGCGACAGTGTCGCATTTTCAACTGGATTTCTGGGCGGGTCTGGCCTTTGTGCCCTATTTGGCGTGGGTCACTGTCGCGGCCGCTCTCAATCTGGCGATGGTACGCCTTAATCCCAACCAGAAACCGTTGGAAATCAGCAAACTCTGACCTCGCGGGGTTGAAGCGGGTCGTGGTTTGGTGTCACGTTTGGTCATGTCTCATCACATCCCCACTTGGGCCGAAACCGCCCCCCGCCTAGTTGCCGTAGCTGCTGGTCGCGCACCTGCAGACCTTGTTGTGCGTAACGTACAACTGGTCAATGTCCAAAGCCGAGAAATCCTTGGTGGCTGGCAGGTTGCCGTCGCAGATGGCCGCTTTGCCTATGTTGGCCCCGACGCCGGTCACTGCATCGGCGACGGTACCGAAGTCATCGACGGCGCTGGCCGCTATCTGATCCCCGGTTTGTGCGATGGGCATATGCATATCGAAAGCGGGATGCTGACACCTGCTGAATTCGCTGCCGCAGTGATTCCGCATGGCACAACGACTATGTTCACTGACCCACACGAGATCGCAAACGTCTTAGGGTTGGCGGGTGTCCGGATGATGCATGACGAGGCACTGATGCAGCCCGTGAATATTTTTACGCAAATGCCGTCCTGCGCCCCTTCTGCTCCGGGCCTTGAAACGACCGGGTACGAAATCACAGCCAAAGATGTGGCCGAAGCGATGGCGTGGCCCGGCATTACTGGCCTAGGAGAGATGATGAATTTCCCTGGGGTCATCAATGGTGACACACAGATGCTTGCTGAAATGGCAGCGACGATGCGGGCGGGTAAGACCGTCGGCGGGCATTACGCCAGCCCCGACAAGGGCATCCCGTTCCACGCCTACGCTGCGGGCGGCGCTGCGGACGATCACGAAGGCACCGCTGAATCCGACGCGATTGCCCGTGTACGGCAGGGGATGCGCAGCATGATGCGTCTTGGGTCCGCGTGGTACGACGTTGAAAGCCAGATCACGGCTGTGACGGAACGCGGACTTGATCCACGCAACTTTATTTTGTGCACCGACGACTGTATGGCGGGGACGCTCGTCAACGATGGCCATATGAATCGTGTCGTGCGCCATGCGATTGAATGCGGTTGTGATCCAGTCATCGCCCTGCAAATGGCGACGATCAATACAGCCACGCATTTTGGGCTGGAACGAGAGCTTGGCAGTATCGCGCCGGGCAGACGCGCTGACATGATCCTGACATCCGATCTGACCACATTACCTATAGAGCATGTGATCGCACGTGGTCAGACGGTTGCGAAGAATGGGAAAATCACGGTGGACTGCCCGCATTATGACTGGCCTGTCTCTGCCCGACAGACCGTCCATTTGGGCAAGATCCTTGAAGAGGTCGATTTTGCGATCAAAGCTCCCGAAGGGGCGAATGCCGTGACCGCAAAAGTCATCGGGGTCGTCGAAAATCAGGCGCCCACAAAGGCGTTGAAATTTGAACTGCCCGTCACCGAAGGCCGCGTTCAAGCGACGGGAGAGGTCTGTCAAATCGCCCTTGTCGAACGGCACCGCGGCACGGGCGGCGTGACGAACGGCTTCGTCTCTGGCTTTGGCTACACTGGCAACATGGCCATCGCATCCACCGTGGCACATGACAGTCATCACATGATCGTCGTCGGTACCGACCGTGCCTGCATGGCGCAGGCTGCAAACCGGTTGGGCGAGGTGGGCGGCGGGATCACCGTTTGGAAGGACGGCGAAGAGATCGCACTGGTCGAATTGCCCATCGCTGGCCTGATGTCGGACCGGCCAGCAGCGACCGTCGCGGCGGACGCCGAGGCGATGATCGCCGCAATGGAGGCCTGCGGCTGCACCCTGAACAAGGCATACATGCAGCACTCTTTGCTGGCACTTGTGGTCATTCCTGAATTGCGGATCAGCGATCTGGGACTGGTGGATGTCACCAAATTCGAACTCACCCCGCTTTTTGAGGGCCCGCAATGACTGAAATTCGTCCCCTTCGCTGCCCCGATGTGCCCGCGCCCGAAGCCTTTGAAGATGCCGCTGCTGCGGTCGCCCGGCTGTGTGAGCTTTACGACGCTGCGACCGGTTTTCTGACCGCGCATTTTCAAGAAGTTTTGCGCAGTGGCCAGTCTGACGTCAGCTACCGCGCTTATTATCCCGAAATTCGCTTAACGACGACTAGCTATGCGCCGACGGACAGCCGCCTATCTTTCGGGCATGTGCCGCAACCGGGCACATACTCCACGACTGTCACCCGCCCTGACTTGTTCCGGCACTATCTGGAACAGCAGATTGGCCTTTTAATGCAAAACCATAGGGTCCCGGTGACGATTGGGGTCTCTACCACGCCTATGCCAGTGCATTTTGCTGTAGCGAACGACGCAAGCGTTACTGTCCCTCAGGAAGGGGCTGCCGATTTCCATCTGCGCGACATCTTTGACGTGCCGGACTTGTCCACGACGCACGACGATATCGTCAACGGTCACGGCTTTATGTATCCTGACGGCGCTGCCCCCTTGGCGCCTTTTACTGCGCAGCGCGTCGATTACTCTTTGGCGCGGCTGTCACATTATACCGCGACTGAAGCCGTTCATTTCCAGAACCATGTCCTGTTCACGAACTACCAGTTTTATATTGAGGAATTCGAGGCGTTCGCACGCCGTATGCTTGCCGATCCGGATAGCGGCTATACCGCGTTTGTTGGGCCGGGCAATCAGGTCATCATCGATGCTGACACCCCGATGCCCCCGCCAACGAAATTGCCGCAAATGCCGACCTACCATCTGAAGCGTGACAAAGGTGCTGGGATCACACTGGTGAATATCGGTGTCGGGCCATCCAACGCCAAAACTGCTACGGATCATATCGCCGTCCTGCGCCCGCACGCTTGGCTGATGGTCGGCCACTGCGCAGGTCTGCGTAATTCGCAGCGATTGGGGGATTTCGTCCTTGCCCACGCTTACCTGCGTGAGGACCATGTCTTGGATGACGACTTGCCGGTCTGGGTGCCGATCCCGGCGCTGGCTGAAATCCAGATCGCACTTGAAGACGCAGTCGAAGCTGTGACCCAGCTTGAAGGTTACGATCTGAAGCGCATCATGCGGACCGGGACAGTTGCCACCATCGATAACAGGAATTGGGAACTTCGCGATCATTCCGGCCCGGTGCAGCGTTTGTCGCAATCGCGCGCGGTGGCGCTGGATATGGAAAGCGCCACGATTGCCGCCAATGGATTCCGGTTCCGGGTGCCGTATGGCACCTTGTTGTGTGTGAGCGATAAACCCCTGCATGGAGAGCTGAAATTGCCCGGCATGGCATCCGATTTCTACCGTACTCAGGTCGCAAATCACCTGATGATCGGTATTCGGGCAATGGAAGCGCTGCGCGAAATGCCACTGGAACGCATCCACAGTCGCAAATTGCGTAGCTTTGAAGAGACAGCTTTCCTTTGAACCCCACGAAATAAGCGGTTTTGCGTCATTTTTGACTTGCGCGGCGGCACAAAGCGTTGTGGTGTCCCACAACATAACGTTAAATGACGGCCAATTGGCCCCATAGCCGGGGCATCTTTAGGGAGACACGACCAATGGCAACGAAACCGATGACCAAAGCCGCACTCGTCACGGCGCTGGCCGAAAAGACCGGCATGGACAAAAAGTCCGCAGGCGCGGCACTGGATGCAGTGACAGAGATCATCACGGAAGAGGTCTCTGGCGGTGGTGCGGTTACGCTGCCCGGCGTCGGCAAGATTTACTGCCGCGAGCGTCCTGAGCGGATGGTCCGCAACCCGGCCACCGGCGAGCAGATGAAGAAAGACGCTGACAAGGTCGTCAAGATGACTATCGCCAAGGCGCTGAAAGACAGCGTTAACGGCTGATCTTGCATCTGTCTGGATTTAGGGAAAGGGTCGCCTCAAGGGCGGCCCTTTTTCATTGAGGTAACATGGACTTCAAGGCACTTTTCATGGGCTTCGCCTTTGCGGCGATGTGGTCCTCTGCATTCACTTCGGCGCGGATCATCGTGCAATACGCGCCGCCGCTGACGGCGCTGTCGCTACGGTTCCTGATCTCTGGGCTGCTAGGCTGCGCCATCGCTTGGGCGCTGGGCCAGTCGTTTCGCCTGTCTCGCAGGCAATGGACCGGGGTCCTGGTGTTCGGGTTGTGCCAGAATTCTCTGTATCTGGGTTTGAACTTTGTCGCGATGCAGACCGTACAAGCATCGCTTGCGGCAATCATCGCTTCGACCATGCCGCTGCTAGTGGCGCTGGCGGGCTGGCTTTTCTTCGATACCAAAGTCCGTCCGCTGGGCGTGGCTGGTCTGATTGCCGGAGTAGTGGGCGTTACACTGATTATGGGTGCGCGTTTGTCCGGTGGCACCGATGTAATGGGGCTGTTGCTGCTAATCGTCGGTGTTTTGTCCCTAACGGCGGCGACGTTGGCGGTGATGGGAGCGTCGTCCGGTGGCAACGTGCTGGCAATCGTTGGATTGCAATTGCTAGTGGGGGCCGCCCTGACGGCGATCCCGGCAATTCTGTTCGAGCCGTTCGTGGTGGACTGGAACCCAACGCTAATCGGGGCCTTCTTTTACACGACCCTGATCCCCGGCTTGGCCGCCACTTGGGTTTGGTTCCTTTTGGTTGGGCGTATCGGCGCCGTGCGGGCCAGCACCTTTCACTTTCTTAATCCGTTTTTAGGCGTGCTAATCGCGGCCGGATTTCTGGGGGAAAGCATTGGGCCGTTGGATGTCGTCGGTGTCCTCATCATCGCGGGTGGCATTCTTGCGGTGCAACTTAGCAAGCAGTCGCCCGCGGCAATCTAGCGCAGATCGAAAGCAACACTGTGGCTTGAGGTTTCCCGTTTATGCCTGCGTAGTGTAATCCCGTGAAATTTATGATTTCTTCAGTGTTGTGGAACTTTGCTCACGCATGCGTGTTCATGTTTCATAAATATGGAAGGACGCTTCATGCGCAGCATCATCTACATCATCGGACTTGTGGTCGTCGTACTGGTCGTGTTGAGCCTTTTCGGCCTCCGGTAAGTTCAGCTTTTTTGTGAACGAGTTTCGGTCGTCTGATCTATGGATCAGGCGACCATTTTTATGGGCGCAACTGTTGATCTAGAAATGCCTCAAACGCGTCAAGGTCAATGCCACCGATCTGGCCAAACCCTTGCATCCAGACCGCTGCGTCCCGCAGGGCATCGGGTTCCAGTTTGCACCATTTCACCCGCCCCCGTTTTTCCTGAGAGATCAGACCGGCTGCCATCAATACCCCAAGGTGTTTGGATATGGCCGCCAGCGACATTTGAAAGGGTTCGGCCACGTCGGTCACTGCCATGTCGTCTTCTAATAGCATAGCAAGGATTGCCCGACGGGTCGGATCTGCGATGGCCGCAAAGGTGCTATCAAGATCGGTTTTCATGCGCTCATTAGGGCGCTTGAGTTGCAAACGTCAACCGAATGGTTGAATAACGAAAGGTATTGGTGGGCGGCAGCTGTGGCCAAAATCCTGATGGTTGAATTTCAAAAAATACATTGAATACAGTGTTTTAGTCTACTTATTGCCTCGCTTGACTCGAAGCCCACTGCCGCATAGACCCTGCTGAGTAATTTACGGGGACATAACAGCGTGTCAGACAGCCCGGACCCAGACAATTCCGCCGCCCGACTACGGGCGTTAGAGGAGAAGCTGGCCTCCCGCAGGCCGAAGATCACGGATAATGGTCAAACCGGCGGTCACTACCAAGGGCAACTTGCCTGGCGGATGGTGATCGAGCTTGTGGCCGGTCTTGGGATCGGTTTTGGCATCGGATACAGTCTGGATCGGTTCTTTGGGACCCTTCCAATTTTTCTGGTGCTGTTCGTCCTGTTCGGGCTTGCCGCAGGCATCAAGACGATGCTGCGGTCCGCAGAGGAAGTGCAGAAGAAACAACTGGCGGGCCAAGAGGGGCCGACAGCCAAGAACGAGGGTGACACACGTGGCTAGTCATACGGCAACCGAGACGACCGAAGCAGTGACCCATGGTGCCGATGGCGCCGTCATGAGCGCCGACGCAGTCGGTGCCGGTGATGCGGCCGTTGCGCACGGCGCCGACGCAGCGCACGACGCTGGCGGCCTTGTCTTTCACCCGCTGGATCAGTTCATAGTTCGCCCGATCTTTGGCGACGGGGGCATTTTTCATCCGTCGATGCCGGTTCCCCCGATCCATTGGTATACGCCGACTAACGTGACCTTGTGGTTGGCGCTGGCAGTGTTGTGCGTTGTTCTGCTGTTCGTTGTCGGATCTCGCGGTCGCGCCACGATCCCAAGCCGCGTTCAGTCCGTCGGAGAGCTTTTCTACGGTTTCACGCACAAGATGGTCGAAGATGTCTGCGGCAAAGAGGGGCTGAAGTACTTCCCCTATGTCATGACGTTGTTCGTCTTTATCCTGTTCGCCAACTTCCTTGGCCTGATCCCGATGTCATTCGCCACCACCAGCCACATCGCTGTCACAGCGGTCCTTGGTTTCGGTGTGTTCTTTGGTGTGACGATCCTTGGTTTCGTTCTGAACGGTCCGTCCTTTTTGAAACTTTTCTGGATGTCCGAAGCGCCGCTGTTCTTGCGCCCGATCATTGCGATCATCGAGCTGATTTCGTACTTCGTCCGTCCGGTTAGCCATTCGGTCCGTCTTGCGGGTAACATCACCGCAGGTCACGCCGTGATGAAGGTTTTCGCCGCTTTCGCAGGACTTGCCATCGTAAGCCCGCTGTCGGTCGTCGCGATCACGGCTATTTACGGTCTAGAGGTTCTTGTGGCCGGTATTCAGGCCTACGTCTTTGCCATTCTAACTTGTGTGTACCTCAAGGATGCATTGCATCCGGCCCACTAGGGCCAAGGACCATAGGTAAGTCTACGAACCACCAACGCAATTCCATCGTAAGGAGATAAGATTATGGAAGGCGATATCGCAAGCATGGGTCAATTCCTCGGTGCCGGCCTCGCAGGCATCGGTACTGGTCTGGCCGCTCTCGGTGTTGGCAACGTGGCAGGTAACTACCTGGCCGGCGCGCTGCGCAACCCCTCTGCCGCTGCTTCGCAGACCGCGACGCTGTTCATCGGCTTGGCCTTCGCAGAAGCACTGGGGATCTTCTCGTTCCTCATCGCTCTGCTGCTGATGTTCGCAGCCTAATTAGCTGAACGACATCCTTACGACTTTCCGACGCGGGGCATCCCTCGCGTCGGACGGTTGAAACCGAAGGTAACCGGGGACCCAGATGGCTACTGAAAACGTCGTCGCACAGGAAGTCGAAAGCGGCATGCCGCAACTCGATTTCTCGACATTTCCGAACCAGATTTTCTGGCTTCTGATCGCGCTAGTCGTGATCTATCTGGTCCTTTCCCGGATCGCCCTGCCGCGCATCAGCGGTGTGTTGGCGGAACGGTCGGGCACCATTTCAAACGATCTTGCTGCCGCAGAAGACTTGAAGCTGCGCGCAACCGAGGCCGAGGCGGTCTATGAAAAGGCCCTCGCTGACGCTCGTATAGAATCCAACCGGATCGCCGATCAGGCGCGCGTCGCCGCACAGGCCGATCTGGACGCGGCGATGGCTGACGCCGATCAAAAGATCGCCGCTCAGACAGCCGATGCAGAAGCTAACATCGCCGAAATCCGCGCGTCTGCGACGGAAAATGTCGCGATCGTAGCAAAGGATGTTGCAGAGGCGCTGGTTGCTGCCATGGGGTCTTCTGCTGATCAGGCAACCATTGACGCTGCAGTCACCGACCGGATGAAGGGATAAGCCATGCGTTATCTGATGATCCCGCTGTTCGCCGTTCTGGCATCGCCAGCGATGGCCGCCACTGGGCCGTTCATTTCGCTACGCAACACGAACTTTATCGTGCTGCTGGCTTTCATTCTGTTTATCGCCATCTTGGTGTACATGAAGGTGCCGTCCAAAATTGGTGCCATGCTGGATGCGCGCGCTGATGGTATCCGTTCCGATCTGGATGAAGCCCGTGCCCTGCGCGAGGAAGCGCAGTCGCTGCTTGCCTCTTACGAGCGTAAGCAGAAAGAAGTGCAGGAGCAGGCCGACCGTATTGTCGCCAACGCCCGCACCGAAGCAGAGCGTTCTGCTCAGGCGTCCAAAGACGATATCGCTGCTTCGATCGCGCGTCGTCTGGCCGGTGCTGAAGAGCAGCTTGAAAGCGCCCGCGCCGCCGCTGTCAAAGATGTTCAGAACCGTGCCGTGACAGTCGCAGTTGCTGCCGCAAAGGACGTTATCGCCAAGCAGATGGATGCCAGCCGTGCCAACGCGCTGATTGAAGAATCCATCGCTACGGTGAAGGCTAAAATGCACTAAACCGCCACGCCATTAGATTAGAAAAAGGCCCCGGTCGCTGATGCGCCGGGGCCTTTTATCGTTCAGCGCTGACGCTCGATATCCAGCCGCTTTTGTGCAAACTCTTCGTTTTGATCGGCCTTTTGCTGATCTTTCATTGCACCTTCGACGTAGTCTAAATGAGCATTGATCGCAGCTTTTGCAGCTATCGAATTCCGTGCCTGTACAGCGACGTTTATGGCTCGGTGCTGGTCTAGCAAATCTGTCCGTGTCAGTCGCTGCTGGAACATCACAGAGCGATTGTAAAAAACACCTTGTCGTAGCAAATCGAACATCGATCGCATCATATGTAGCAAAATTATGTTGTGGCTAGCTTCGATGATCGCAAGGTGGAAATCCGCGTCCAATTGGGCCTCTTCCGCAGGATCTGTCTTGCGGTGGGCTGCTTCCATTTTCTGGAAAACGGTATTGATAACGGCAAGGTCGGTATCCGTACCGTGCCGCGTTGCGCGTTCGGCGGCCAACCCCTCCATGTCGCGTCGAAAACTGATGGTGTCGAACAGGGCGACAGGGTGACTTGCGAAAAGCGTGATCAAGGCCGGCGCAAAGGCGCTGCCAAGCACATCCGCAACAAAGACGCCCGCGCCTGCACGCGCCGTCAGCAGCCCCCGTACTTGCAGATCCGCCAGCGCTTCTCTTAATGATGGACGGGATACATCCATCCGCTCGCTCAGTTCTCGCTCTGACGGCAGTCGCTGACCGGGTCGCAAAATGCCGCGAAGAATCAGATCTTCGATCTGGCGGGCAATTCCGACTGACAGCTTTTCCTGTGTGACTGGCTCGAAAGGCATGGGCATACTCGTGACTAGGTGGTCAGATTATATGACCAGTTGTTGCATGCCACAAACAAAAAGGGGCCGTCCTTTCGGACGACCCCAACTAATGTGGTCTTAAGGTACAGATCAGTTCGGCGTGATGACGATATCGACGCGACGGTTCTGTTGACGACCCTCGGCAGTCAGGTTGGTTGCGACCGGTTGATCCTCGCCACGGCCGATCGACCGGATGCGCGACGACGACACGCCATTGTTGACGAGAACGCTAGCCACGGCCTGTGCGCGACGCTGCGACAGATCAAAGTTGAATGCCGCATCGCCCACGTCGTCGGTGTGACCGATCACGTTGACGGTAGAGTTTGGATACTGCTGCAAAGAGTTCGCAAGCGTTGACAGGTTGCCTTGTGCGGCGCCGGACACCGAAGTGGAGTTCGTCGCAAACAGGATGTCCTGTGGCAGTGTCACGGTCAGGTTCTGGCCGTTGTTTACGATGCCGACGTTACCGCCCATCTGGTTGCGAAGTTGCTGTTCCTGTTTGTCCAGAGCATTGCCGACGGTCGCACCAGCTGCAGCACCCAAGGACGCGCCGATCAGACCGTTGCGGATACGCTCGCTCTTGTTGTCGCCAGAAGCCGCACCAGCAAGTGCGCCAAGGCCCGCGCCGATAGCTGCACCCTGACCGGTCATGCGGTTATCGTTCGGGCCACCGGTGCCAGCGCAAGCGGTGGTCAGGGCCAACGCGGCGGTCGCCAGCGTCAGGTTCAAGCGGGAGAGCGTGATCATGTGATTCTCTTTCGTTATGAGGACCGGCACAGGCCGGGTGTTCTGCTGGCGAATATGCAGCAAGCTTTCGTGCTATCCAATAACGCGCAAATGTCAGGCAATGTTCCGCTGATGATCACCGTTTCGTGAATCTTCGCGGGCGGTCTCCCAGGCCAACAAAGTACGCTTGACGGGCAGACCCCAATGGTAGCCGCCCAATGCACCTGATTTTCGCAACGCGCGGTGACAGGGGATCAACAAGCTGACCGGGTTGCGCCCTACAGCGGTGCCTACTGCCCGCACGGCGCGGTCATGACCTATGCTTTGCGCGATCTCGGAGTAGGTGGTGACATATCCAGAGGGGATACGAAGAAGCGCTTCCCACACTTTGATTTGTAAGGGCGTCCCCATCATGAGTAATCGCGCCTCTCCCGCGCCCGTCAAGGCGGCCTGCGTCCAAGGTGCTATCCCCTCATCGTCCTCTACGAAGTCTGCCAAGGGCCACCGTGCAGTTAGGTCCGCCATGGCAGCGTCGCGTCCGGTCTCTGCCGCGAAAGCCAAGCCACATAGTCCGCGAACCGTTGCCATGGATAAAACCTCGCCGAATGGGCTGTCGAACCAGCCCCATCGAATTGTTAGGCCCTCGCCCTTACGGGCGTAGTTGCCTGGCGTCATGGCTTCCCATCGTAGAAATAGGTCATGAAGGCGGCTGCTACCCGACAGCCCCACCGCGTCGGCGGTATCAAGGGTCGTGAAGCGGTCGCGCAATAATACACGTGCGTGATCTAGCGCCAAATACTGCTGGTAGCGTTTTGGCGATACACCGACCCAGACAGAAAAAACGCGTTGAATATGAGCGGGACTCATATCAAGCGCGTGGGCAAGATCCGCCAAGGATAGTGGTTGTCCGCGGTGGGTATCGATCAGGTCGATCGCGCGGGCCATGACAGCATAATGATAATGTGCGTGTTCCATGACGCGATCCTATGCTGCGGTCGCGGCTGCGGCGACCCGGAACTTGCACAACCGGCATCAAACAGGGCAAAAGGCTGTATGGCAAAACAACTCGACTACGCGACAATCCGCGAAATCTTTACCCGATTTCAGACGTCAGAGCCCGAACCGCAGGGCGAACTGGAGCATGTGAACGCATACACCCTTGTTGTCGCTGTGGCGCTTTCGGCGCAAGCGACTGACAAAGGTGTGAACAAAGCGACGCGTGGGCTGTTTGCCGTGGCAGATACGCCGCAGAAGATGCTCGACATTGGGATTGATGGCGTCACCGAACATATCAAGACCATCGGCCTTTTCCGCCAGAAGGCGAAGAACGTGATAAAGTTAAGTCAGATTCTCGTTGATGACTATGGCGGGGATGTTCCGAACTCTCGCGCAGCCTTGCAATCGCTTCCTGGGGTGGGTCGCAAGACGGCAAATGTCGTGCTGAACATGTGGTGGTCGCACCCAGCCCAAGCTGTGGACACGCACATCTTTCGTGTCGTCAACCGGACCGGCATCGCACCGGGCAAAGATGTAGATATGGTCGAACGCCGGATCGAGGATCATATTCCAGCGGATTTCCAGCGCCATGCCCACCACTGGCTGATCCTGCATGGACGCTATACCTGCGTCGCTCGCAAGCCTAAGTGTGCAGCCTGCCTAATCCGTGATCTGTGCGGGTTTGAGGACAAGTTACTTTAGACGGCCTGCAGCCAAAGCGCATCCAGTGCATCAATGGCCACGGGATCAAACCGATCCGCATGTTTCCAGTATTTTCCATCGGGGACGTAGTAGCCCAATCGGGCCTCTTCCGCCTCGGCCTGTGCGATGGCGTCTGCGTTGATAGGGGCTGGTCGTGTCGGCAACGTGTCGGGCGTCGCGCGTGGATAAACGAGACGACTATCCTCGGTCGACAAGTTCACGCACGCGCAACCAGCCCGTGCCGCCAACGCCTGCAAACGGGCGGATTTGGCCTGTAGTGACCGTAGGCTAACATCATCGCGGAGGGGATCAGCCGTACCCTTACCGTAGAAATGCGTTGGGCCAGTTCCCGCATAGACCATGTCGCACCCAAGAAAGGCCATGACGGTCGGTTGTAAGGCAGCAAGCGCCCAATACCCTGCGGTAAATGCCATCGTACCGCCCGCATAAACGAAACCACCGAATTTATTCTGCTGCGAAACGTAGTCAGTTGCCGTGATAATCTGTTGATGGGGTTCAACATCAGCAGGCATGCGTTCCACTGGAAAGTCCGATGGGTGAATCAGATTGTCCCAATCGTCGCGGACCTGCCATGCATTATTGATAGCCAAAATACGGTCGAACGGTGCGCGTTGCCAGCCCGCACAGTCAACGACCGATGGCCCAGATCCGAGTATGAGAATATGTGTCAAAAGCCCAACCTGCTGATGTGATGCGCATAAAGTAGCGCAGCATACAGACTGTCGAGTGTCACGTTGTCGCAGCAGCCTTCGGCGGAAAGCATTATTTCTTTTAAAAGCTAAGGCTTGTGTCGCCTCAACATGGTCATCAAGTGGCAAATTCGGAAGGGCACATAGCATCGCTAGTGTTCGCCGCCTGACAGAAGATTCCCAGTGTCGGCTCGATGTGCGATATTCGTGGGATGAGACGCGATGACATCTGCCTTTACCTTGGCCCCGCCGACCGATCTGAGCTTCAAGCCCTGATCAGCAACCGCAACAC
>JAGXIQ010000168.1 GCA_024635625.1 Loktanella sp.
ATTTTTGACTCCAGCGCATGGCCCGCTCAGGCGGCGTTAACC
Source organism: Loktanella sp. (assembly GCA_024635625.1). GTDB lineage: Bacteria > Pseudomonadota > Alphaproteobacteria > Rhodobacterales > Rhodobacteraceae > Loktanella. The sequence goes on from JAGXIQ010000168.1 coordinate 43, forward strand.
ACGCAGCCCCACCCTGCCCTTTTTGCGAAAGGATCATCGCATGGCCAAGCGTAAGCGACTGACACCGACCCCTGGTCTGGCCCGCCCCGCACCGGCCATGGCGCCAGAGGTTAAGAGCACTGCGACCCTAACCCGGGGTCTAGGGTCTCCTCGCCCACCGATTGCTGATGTGGCACATGACGCTGCCAGCACCAACGCTTTGGCAGAGGTTGCACAAACCCTGACTGCCGCACGTGAAGAAGGCCGCCTGATCCAGCGCCTGCCTTTGCACCTGATCGACGCCGAACATCTTGTTCGCGACCGCATCCTGGCTGATGCCGAAGAGATGTCTGTCCTCAAGGACAGCATCCGTCAGCGCGGTCAGCAAACCGCGATTGAGGTCGTGGCGCTTGAAGATGGTCGTTACGGCCTGATCTCTGGTTGGCGTCGCCTGGGTGCGCTGCGGGATTTGCTGTTCGAGACGAAAGAATCCGCCTTCGAGACTGTTCTAGCCTTGATCCGCACCCCGGCGGACGCTGCTGAATCCTACGTCGCGATGGTCGAGGAAAACGAAATCCGCGTCGGGCTGTCGTTCTATGAACGCGCCCGGATCGTCGTCCGCTCTGTCGATCGTGATGTGTTTCGCAGCGACCGTGTCGCCTTAGCGCAGCTCTTTGCTGCCGTGTCCCGGTCTAAGCGATCCAAGATCAACCAGTTCGTCACTATTGTGCGGCAACTTGATCAGGGTCTGAAGTATCCAACCGATATCACCGAACGCACGGGGCTCGCTTTGGTGCAAGCGCTCGAGGCTGACGAGACACTGGTCCACAGGCTGATTACTGCCCTGACGGATAAGCCTGATCGTACGGCAGAGGCCGAAGCCCAGATCATCGCCCGCACGATGTCCGAGACCAGCACCCCCACCGCCCCCCTGATCACAGGAGAGCGCCCACGCAAACACTCAGAGCCTGAAACCCTGTGCGACGGTCTTATGCTACGGGTGGAAAAGGACGGTGCATTTCGCCTGACCGGACCCGCATTAGAAAACCGCGTCTTCGTCTCGCGCTTGATGGATGCGCTGCGGGATTTGGATAAGGCCTGACCTGTTTAGGGTCTGTTGCAGGTTTTTTAGACTCTATGCAGTCGAAAAAAGGGGCGCTGCGGGATCATCCGCAGCGCCCCTTTTTCACATGTTCACGTCTAAAATAGAGTCTATCAGTAGCCTGCCCCCACGGGTTCTATTTTACATAATATGTATCGCATGCGAAACATTTAGGTTTTGAAATGTATTTTGTGAGGCTGGAAATATGTCGCGCTGCGAGACATTTTTAGGCTTCCTCGCCGGTGCCCATATTGCGATGATGAGCGTCGATCGCCTCTTCGATATCTTCGTAATAGGTCAGATGACCGTCTTCCAAGACGGCACCAGCTTGGCAGGATTGGCGGACCTGCCCCATCGAGTGGCTAACCATTAAGGCGCCTGCATTCTCCATCCGGTCCTCAAAGACTAAGCGGCTTTTACGGCGGAAATTGGCGTCACCGACGGCTGTAATCTCGTCGACCAGATAGGTGTCGAAAGGGATTCCAATGGATACGCCAAAGGCCAAGCGCGCTTTCATGCCGGATGAGTAATGGCGGATCGGTTGATTGATGTGGTGACCAAGCTCGGCAAAGTCCTCGACAAAATCCAGCAGTTCTTCGGTGTCGACACCGTAGATCCGCGCGATAAAGCGGACGTTTTGTGAGCCGGTCATGTCGCGGTGAAAGCTGCCGGCAAACCCCACGGGCCACGATACGGTGCCGGTGATTTCTATCCGGCCACTATCTGGATTGGTGCTGCCACCAATCATGTTCATCATCGTGGATTTGCCAGCACCGTTACGTCCCAGCAGACCCACGACTGTGCCGGTTGGAAACGTCACGTTCACGTTGCGGGCCGTGAACTTCACGTTGCCAGCGCTGCGGAACGATTTGGTTACATTGGTCAGGCGGATCATCGCGCTGCGATCCTAACGGCGTTCGCGTAGGGCATAAAAGACCAGTGTGCTGATGATCCAGATCAGAAGGCTGAACAGCGCGACAGTGCCTGTCCGCAGGGCCCGTTGCGGGTATTCTGATTTCTGTGCCAGTGTTGGGCGGATGTAGGCCGCAAGGTAGCGGCTTTGACGGCTGGCTTCGGCCTTGGCAGTGTCATAGGCGGACAAGGCACCAACATAAGCCCGCTCTGCAAATTCACGATCCACCGAAATACGTTCGTAGTCGGCGACAGTGTTGGCATAGCTTGTGCCACCAGGACCTGACCCTTCGGCGCCGAACTTGCGCTTTTCATCTGTGATACGTGCGTTGATAACTTCTAGCCGGCGCTGTGCCTGATCCAAACGGGGATCACCCGACCGGGCATTGTCGCTAAGCAAATCAAGCTCGATCAGGGCTTCGGTCTGTTTGCCTTGTAGTACAGACAAAAGGCCCATCTGGCTTTGGATGTCGGCTTCGACGTCGACAATTTCGTTCTCAAGGCGGAACTGGGTCACGGCCTCGCGGGCTTTTTTCAGACGCTCCAACGCGACGTCTAGATCTTCTTGGGCATAGCGGGTGCTGTCTGCGCGGGCGATATCGGACAGCTCGTTGATCATCAGACTGCTTTCGGCGAACACGCTTTCAGTGATTGCACGAGCGTCCTCTGGGGTGAAGGCTAAGGTCCGGACTTCCATCAGATGGGATGTCGTGTCGTAGTCGACCTGTACCATACGCTGCCAGTAACTGGTCAGATCCTCTATCGTGCCTTCGGGATCCAGTGCAAAGTAGGGGTCGGTGTCGTAGGTTCTGCTGAATATAGCCTTCAGGTCCAGCTGCTCGTCAATGCGGCGCACCATGTCGGGGCTTCTCATGAATTCGTACAGGATATCGGAATCGGCCCCTGTGGCACCACCGCTGCCCCCGGCAAGGCCTGCCCCAATCCCGCCCAGCAGGTCGGCAGCACTTGATTTGATATCTTCGCTGCGGACCGTAAACGCCATTGTAGAGGCGTATTGATCCGCCGCCCGCAGATAGAGATATCCCGCTGCGAGACCGACCGGCAGGAGGAACATGACGCCAAAACTGGCGATCAGACCGTAGTGCCGGGTTTTCATCCCCGCTTGGTTAGCGACTGCTTTGACGACAGTCTTGCCTTCTTTGAGGGTGATCTGCGCATCCTCAAGCTCGCGCCGTAGACGGTTGACCTCGACATTGACCATCTGGGTGGCCTTGCGGGCTTGGGCTGCATCGTGGACAGCAGCCTTCATTTCAGCCTCGGCCTGGGCCAGTCGCTGGGCTTCGGTCAGGGGGGCAGTGGTCGGGGTGGCGGCGTCTTGTGACATGATTAGTCCTGTCGGAATTGCGGCAATCTACTGTTTTGCAGGCGCAGGGGCCAGCCCTTGTGCCAGATCGTGAACGGCATCCTTGCGGCCCCGGCGGCGCAGGAGTCCGTCGATCAGGCCCATTCGCATCATCTTATAGTAAAGACGGCGTTCGGTGCCTTCACAATGCTGGCCGCGGCGCCACCAGATGACGGTGTAATAGACGAGCGCTGCGGGAAAGATCAGCGGCCCTGCGGCTTGCCGCGCAATGCTGACGCCATTGCGGCAGTGGTAGAAAATCTTCCAGATCGGGCGATAGACAAAGCCGTCGCCCATGGTGCCGCAATCGTGGGTGAAGCGGATCATTGGGGCAAAGGCCATGCGGAACCCGGCCCGGCGCAGGCGCAGGGAATACAGGACGTCGTCGCCATAGATGAACAGGCCACCTTCGGGCAGGCCGGATTTTTCCCAAGCACGGCGGTGAATAAAGTAGCCGACGAAGGACGCCACATCGATCGGAATCGCGGGCGCGTCGGGGGCGAAGTCAGCATCAGTCAGATGAAAGCCAGACCGCGTGCCTTGGAACAGGGTCTTGGCAAACAACCCGAGGTTCCAGAATGGATTGCGCGACGGGCGGTTCATCTCGCACAGGCTGCCGTTTGGATAAAAGACCGAGGCCACGACGATGCCGAGGTTGGGAAAGGTGGCTTCCAAAGCAGGTGTCTCGTTGCGAAACGCGTCCAAGGCGCCGGGTTGGGGCCGGGCGTCGTCGTCCATCAGCACGACCCAGTCCGGGGACAGGTGATCGCGGGCATAGGCCATCCCGGCCTCAAACCCGCCAGCGCCGCCGGTGTTGGTGGGCAGGCGGACGACATGGACACGGTCATCGGCTTGATCGGCCAACCAACCCGGCGTGGCATCGGTGCTGGCGTTATCGACGACGACGATATGATCAACGGCCTCTGCGCGGAGGGCTGGCAGGGTAAGCTGCAACTGCTGCAGCCGATTAAAGGTGACGACGACCGCGGTCAGTTTCATAGGGGCGCCTTGGAAAACCGCGGGGCAGGGGTGCCACTGGCGCGGGCCGCGAGGAAGACGTCGGATAAGTCCAAGGCTTCGCGGATCGTGACGTCCATGTCGAGGTAGCGGTAGGTGCCCAAGCGGCCGACGAAAGTGACGTTAGGGGCTGTTTCGGCCAAGGCCACGTAATCGGCCAGCAGGGATTTTTCCTCTGCCAGACGGATTGGGTAATAGGGAATGTCATCAGGCCCGCAGGCGCGGGGGAACTCACGGTAAAGCACTGATTCGGTGTGACTTTCCCAAGGTGCGAAGTGCTTGTGTTCACTGATGCGCGTAAAGGCCACATCAGCGTCCGGATGGTTCATGACCGCACAGCCTTGCCAGTCGCCTTCCGCCCGGAAGACCTCAAAATCAAGTGTGCGGTAGCCAAGCCGCCCAAGGCGATAGTCGAAAAACCCGTCGAGGGGGCCAGACCAGAAGACGTGGTCCCATTGGTCAGCATCGGCGGGGTCAAAAACAGTCTCTAACCCGACGGTTATGCCGGGGTGATCAAGGATCGCGGCGACGAGGGCGGTATAGCCGTCCTCTGGCATGCCTTGGTGGCGGTGAAAGAAATAATTGTCATCGTAGGTGAAGCGCAGGGGCAGGCGTTTTAGGATCGATGCGGGCAGATTGGCGGGCGAGGTGCCCCACTGCTTTTCCGTATAGCCCTTGAAGAAGGC
>JAGXIQ010000169.1 GCA_024635625.1 Loktanella sp.
CGGATCCTCCGTTTGACGGCAGAGGATCCCAGTTTACCAACCCGCAGCGACCAGCACCTATTCCCAAAATCAATCAGGCCGGTGGGGCTGCCCTCCAGACGGGCAAGCCCGTCTTCCGTCCAGCCCCACCGGCCAAGGTGGATGTCGGCACCGGCCAAGATGGTTGTCGCTCAACACCTCCCAGATCCACCACCATAGATTCAGACTTTGCCCGCTTTGGGAATCCTCCTCGAGAGTCAGGCTTCACGCCGGTTGGTATAAGGTCAGTAAAAACCTGCGGATCCAACCCAAGTGAACTTGTCCCGTCAAACCAAGCTCTACAAGAATTGAAAGGGTGTGGATGACGATCATAAATGCACAGAATTTCACAACCGTGTCGATTGGCCCCTTTGGGGCGGTCGCACGGATCAGCCGTGTCGCAAAAATGGGTGCACTATACGGCATGTCGCGAAGTTATCTCTCTAAACGTTAACACTCTGTAAACAACTGCCAGGCCGTCAGGCGACTTTGTCCATCGCAGAGCGGGACCAGACGACCAATCGTGCGCGCCCGCCGGATTTCGCGGCGTAAAGCGCCTCATCCGCGCGGGACACGGCTGCTTCGATCATCTCGAAGGGCTTCGTTTCCGCTGCGCCGACCGACAAGGTCAGGCGCAATGGGTCGCGTTCTTCTGGCAGGTTAATCAGGATCGCTCCGCATAGGCGGCCGCCGATCCGGTGAACTTCCTCCATCGTGCAAAAAGGCAAGAAGGCACCAAATTCCTCACCTCCGATGCGACCGATCAAATCTTCGGGCCGGCGCACGTCATTCATGCGGTTGGCGATCGCCTGAAGGCAGCGATCGCCAACCGCATGGCCAAAGGTGTCATTGATCCGTTTAAAGTGATCTGCATCGATAATCAGTACGAAACCGACTTCTCCTTTCGCCTGCGCTTGTCCGGCCTTTACGACAAAGGACCGCCTGTTTGGCAGACCGGTCAACATATCGGTCATGGCTAGGTCTGCCAAATCGGATTGCATGCGGTCCATGTAAGTCACCATTGCAAAGGCTAATGTGGTGAAGGGGAACTGAACCACCGCTGCCGTCGCAATCGATGCTGGCAAGCTCCGCCAGTTTTGCCCCAGCAACAGCACCGAGACCGCGATGAACAAGATGACAAAGATTGTCAGAACGGCAATTGGTTTCAGGACGTAGTCCCGCCGTCGGTTCAACGCAAAGACGCGCAAAAGCCACTGAAAGATCATGTGTTTCAACATGCCGCGAACGTGGGTCAAACCCGTTGTTCAAGCCTTAATAAGACAGCAGAATTTACGGTGTTTTTGAAGCGTTTCCGGGTTGTAGCACCATCGTACCCAAGGCGGCCGCGCGGGCAAGGTCGGGATCAAGTGACATAGGAATATACTCGCCCCGTCGCCACAACTCTCCTAGGTTGTCGTAATAGCGCGACAAGAAATGCCCCGATTGCCCGGTTGCAGTAACAAAGACTGAACTGTCAGGATCGGCAAAGTCATAGACACCTCGGTAGCCCGCCGCGTGAACGTTCAGGAATGGGTCTGGCCCAGTGCCAAGTGTTTGTCCGCGCATCAGGGTGTTGTCACCGCCGCTGGTCGACTGACGGATATTTACGAACCATTGCAGGATTGGCACTGTCCCCAGCGTTGGATGGTCGTGTGTTGCTTGGTGTGCGTCACCCCATCGGAGGGTTTCAAGGTTCTTGCCCCAGTTCTCTCCGATCCAGGTCAGCGCGTCGTCCAGTGATTGGCGCGCGATATCGGTGCAGGTCTCGACCGGCGCGGACTGGATCACGTCGCACCAGACGGCCGCCCCATCGACGTCACGGAAAACACGTTCCACAAATACAGGATCGACGTGGGTGAATTCAGTCGCCAAGGGACCAAGTTCATCGCGGATAAGACGGTCCTGCAATGCACGAAGCCAAGCGGCATAGATCAGCGGTTCGGGAAGATGTTCGTTCATCTCTCCGTTCCAATTGGCCAGCAAGGTGAGGGCGATCTGGCGGCGACGTTCCGGCGTGCCGTCCTCTGCCGCGTCACCCGTGAACCACAGGTCTGCACCCATCAAGGGCAGCAACGCTCGCGCGGTAAAGCTGACGGTGTCTAACTGCGCCTCGATGAAACTGTCGCGGGTATGAACTTCGCGGCTTTGCATCAGGCGGCGCCAGCGGTTGATCCGCTGGGTGTCGCCCCAGTTATAGGACACGTGGTTCGGAAAGGGGCGATCCACGGTCTTGTTGTTCGTATTACCTATGATTCCGCCGCCGGGATCGATGAAGGCCGGGTTATCAGCGTATGGCATGATCCCTTGCCAGCGGTTTTCAGGTGCAAAGCCATAGGACGGCAAACGCCCTTTGCTTTGGTGGTTCGGGTCACGACGAGGGATCGCACCGATGGTCTTCATTGCGATGCCAGTGCGGTCGGCCAGTGTCAGGTTCTGGGCGGGTGCGACGAAAGGTTCAGCGGCGGCGATCGCATCTTCGACCGTATGGGCGCGCATCATTGCCATGGCGGCAGAAAGCGACGGATCATCACCGGTCAAGGCTGTCCAAGACAGGCTGGTTACATGCCCGGGGGGCGTGATCGTGCCCAGATCGAATGTATCTGCGGGCAGGACTGGGCCGTTATCTGTCCACTTTAGCTTGAGGGTGACAGCCGGGTTGTCCTTGATCGCGACGATACTGTCGCGGGCTCGGAAATCCTTCCAGCCGTCCGGTGTGCGGTATTGATTGGGGTTGTCGGGGTTGATCTCTTCAATGTGCACGTCTTGATCGTCGACGTAGGCACTGGTGATGCCCCAGCCCAGATCGGCACTACGGCCCGATAAGATCACTGGCAGGCCGGGGATCGTGGCGCCGATCACATCGCCAGCGGTCAATTGCAGCCGCGCAAGATACCAGATTGACGGCGCAGTCAACGCGAGATGCGGATCGCTGGCCAGCAGTGTTGACCCAGTTGCGGACCGCGTAATGCCAGCGGCCCAAGCGTTAGAGGCCCCCTCTAGCCCGCGGGGCTGGACGGGCGACAGCGGATCCACCGGGCCGCGCGTATTGGCAGCGTATCTCGGCACGTCCCCAACAAGGGCGCTATAGTCAGGCAGTGCAGCAATGCCGTCGGTCGGGTCATCTGGCATGATGTCGGCCAGACGCTCTGGCGAAACCATCAGCGACGTGCGCGCCCGTAGTACTTCGTCATTGGCCTGACCTGTCAGCTGCAATGCCATAAGCTTAAGGATTGCGATACTGTCAGCGGGTTGCCATGGGGCGATCGGAGCGTTGAAAATCCACATTTCCGGTGCGCCACGACCACGGGCACCGGCGTTGATTTCGGCCAGCCACGCATTCACGCCAGCGGCGTAGGCCGTCAAAGCGGCCGTGGTGGGGGCGTCCTGCACCTTAACCGAGGTCACGGCTAAATTATAAAGGTCTAATCTGCGCAGCAGGTTGTCGATCTTAAGCGTCCGAGGGCCAAACATTTCGGACAACCGGCCCTGCACTGTGCGGCGCAGCATCGTCATCTGCCACAGGCGGTCCTGCGCGTGGGCATAGCCCAAAGCAAAGAAAACGTCGCCGTCATTCGCGCCGAAAATATGCGGGACATCGGCGTTATCGCGTACGATCTCGACAGGGGCACTGATGCCAGAGACCGTGTAAGTGCCATCGTAATCGGGTAAAGAGCGCGAAGCAAAATACCAAACCAGCGTGACGCAGGCCACGGCCAGCACAAAGGCCAGCGTCGCCAGCCTTAGCAGCCATTTGAAGATGCGTGCCATAAGGTCCCCTGTGGTTCGGAGTTCCCTTTAGCGCGGCCCTCTGCCAGCCGCCACCGGGGTTTTCGGTGCGATCAGGCGAAGTTGACCCAAAGCGCGCCAAGACCAACGACAACCTCGGTCGCAAAGAACTTCCACTTCAGGCTACTGGTACCATCTAGGATCAGCGAAGTCGCACGCCCAACGGCGGCCCCGGTCCATGCGCAGCCGATCATGCCGTATGCGACAGGGGTTCCGATCAAGATCGCACCAAGGCCAAGTCCAATGAATAATGCACCTGACGCCGCCCGAATTTCGCTGGGCCCCATGTTGCCTTCGACTTTTTTCAGGTCGAGCATTTCCATTGTATAGGCGGGGGCCAGCCAACCCACGGCACCAAGGCCGATACTGGCAAGGGCGAAGAAGTAGTTGAGAATGTCCATGCGGTACGCTCCTTATTGAAGTTGGTGAAGCACGTAGTGGATATTGTGCCACCGGCCAGCGGCATTGCAGCGGCAAACCGCCGGACTGGCTGAATTTTTCGAGTCGATGAGAGAGGATTGGATAAAAAAGGCGGCGCATCGCTGCACCGCCTTTCGTGATTTTACGGTTAAACTTAGAAACCGGCTTTGATCATCTCGAAGGTTTCAGCCTGACGTTCGCGCATCTCGTTGCTCATCGGAAGCTGTGCAAGCACTGGCGCGTCGATCGGTTCCAGACCCGCGGCGACCAGTTGTTCTTGGGTGATTTCGGATGTCAGCGCGGCCTTATTCGCGGTACCGAAGCCATTTTCTAGCAATGGCAGGGCAGCGGCGGGGGCTAGGATCGCGTTGATGTAGTCATAGGCCTTTTCTTCTGACCCTTGGCCTTCCTTCAGGTTCACATAGCCGCACAGCCAAAGCGAGGACCCTTCAGTCGCAACCCGTTGAAAGCCGATGGGGCGGCCTTCGTCGACCATGGTGGGATAGGTTTCATTCCAAGCCCAACTAATCAGAATTTCACCCGAGGCCATTAGCTGAGCAAGTTCGGCGGGATCGGTCCAGTATGTGCGCAGGTTGGGGTGGACTTCGCGCAACCAATTGGACGCGGCCTCGAACTGGGCATCGGTTGCCTCGGTCCAATTTGCGACACCGGTGGCAAGATAGGCCAGCGCGTAAGCATCGTCGATGTTATCAGGCAGTGACATGCGGCCCGAATACTTTGGGTCTTTAAAAATCTGAAGTGACGCCACATCCTCGGCCGGAACTTCGTCGGGGTTATAGGCGATGGCGGTCGATCCGAAATCGGTTGGGATAAAATATACACCGTCTGTCGATGCAACATCGGTCCCGGTCAGGTTGCTGTCCAGATCGGCATAAGCATCAACCTTGGCGGTATCCCATTCATCAAGAATGCCGCTTTCGGCCCACTTGGTTACTGAACCCGCGCAGATGTGGGCGACGTCAGCCTGAAATCCCGAGCGGATCTTTTGAAACGCTTCATCCTCGTCACCGAAAAAGCTGAAAGTCGGCTCTTCGCCGTTCTTTTCAAGATAACCGGTATGATAGGCTGGTTCTTCGAAGCCGGGATAGTCCAGCACCAGCAGACCATCGTCTTGGGCTATGGCCGCGCCAGCGAGAAGGGCAAGGACGCTAGCGCCCAGCAAAGTATTGGTTTTCATTGTCAACGTCTCCCGTGTGCATCGTTCAAGACGAACGTTATGGCGCGGCCCGCAACCCTTCAAGGATGAAATGATCCCTTTTTGCCAGCACGCTCTTCGATTGCCGTTTTTGCAGGCAGCAAGGACGGTTACGGGGTTTGCAGGGGTTTGCGATCTATGCCAGCATGACGGAGGAGGGCACGGGAGGGCCAGACAAGACATGACGACGGCACCAATCAGTCCCAGCTTGCGCGCGGCATCATGGATCGTGGTGTTTATTGCAATTCTTGGTGCTTGGGCCGTGATGCTCATGATGGCGCGTATGTCAGGCGTTGATGTTTTGGGTCGACCCGTCGGCATGAATATGATGCCAATGACGACCTTCGCTGCTCTTTTCCCCATGTGGGCGATCATGATGGCGGCGATGATGTTACCGACCATGGTGCCGACGCTGGCAACCTACGAACGATTAATGACTTCTGCCGACGGCACACGCGCAGGATGGGCGGGCGTCCTTTTGGGATATGGCGTTGCATGGATTGGCTTTGCCGCCTTGATCGCGTCAGCACAGCTTGCCTTGATTGCGATGGGATGGGTCGACGCGTTAGGCGCCGCCACGTCGGGCCTGTTGACCGCAGGCTTACTGATTGTGGTGGGGGCGTTTCAGTTCAGCCGCACGAAAGCCATCTGCCATGGGAAATGCCATGCGCCCATGACTTTCTTTTTGGGTCACTGGCGCACCGGATTTAGCGGTGGCCTAGATATGGGCCTGCGACTTGGTGGGTTCTGCGTTGTTTGCTGCTGGGGCTTCATGGCGTTGGGCTTTGTCGGTGGCACCATGTCATTGTTGTGGATGGGGTTGGCCACTCTGTTCATGGTGTTCGAAAAATTACCTGCCATCGGGCATCGTCTAATCAAACCCGCCGGCGCAGTGCTCATTTTAGCTGGCCTATTCACCGCCGTGCGATCCGTTTTTTAAGGAGCAGATAATGCCAGAAACCTCTTCCGACCGCCTGCCTATATCCCAACGGATCGACAGCCGCATGGCGAACCCCAAGCGCCGAAAAATGGAACCTACCAACTGGGCCATTAAAGGAGAGCTGTTTCTGAACTGCTCATGTACCGTCTTTTGTCCCTGCGTGGTTAGCTTGGGCGCGCATCCGCCGACCGAAGGCCATTGCCACGCGTGGATGGCAATCGCTATCGACGACGGCCATTTCGAAGGCGAGGATCTGTCCGGCCTGAACGTCGGCCTATTGGTCGACATCCCTGGACGCATGGCAGAGGGCAATTGGAAAGTCGCGGCTTACGTCGACGAGCGGTCAACAGAGAAGGCCTACAACGGCCTGCTAAAAATCTTCTCGGGACAGGCGGGTGGCACGACAGGTCTGTTTACGATGTTGGTGTCAGAAATTATCGGCGCCGAGCGTGAAAAGGTCGAGATCGTTCGCGAAGGGACTAAGCGGGGCATCTATATCGGCCGAAAAATCCAGGGCGAAATCGAAATGATGACGGGCGCCGACAAGGATCATCCAGTCATGGTCAGTAATTCGAAATACTGGATGGGACCGGATATCATCGCTGCAACAGGGGTTAAATCCAAGGTCCGCGACTATGGTCGCGTCTGGGACTTTGGTGGAAAATCCGCCGAAATATGCCCTATCGATTGGAAAGGACCAAAGCCTTGATCGACCGCGCCTACTGCCGCACCATGTCCCGCTATAACGCTTGGCAGAACAAGGCGATGTGGTCAGTTCTTGAAAACATGAACGCCGCCGAATTACTTGAAGACAAAGGATTACCTCAGGGATCAGTGCTGGGGACGTTGAACCATTTGCTATGGCTGGACCAGATGTGGCTCTCGCGGTTGTTCAAGCTAAAGGCACCACAGGCGCAGGCCAACGAAACCGCAACGCTGACGCCGACACCCTCGGCATGGTGGGCCGAACGGTTTCGTGCTGATGGTGCGCTACGAATGTGGGCTGATACGCTATCCACCGTTGATCTGCATGGCGATATCGCCTTCTGGTCAATTACCTCGCAAAGTGACGTGATCGTCGGTCGCGCGACTTGTGCGATGCACATGTTTAACCAGCAAACGGATTTGCGGGCGCAGGTGCGGCTGATCTTGTCGCAATCGGGACAGACCTTGCCGCCAGCTGCGCTGTTCCTGATGCCACAGGACTAGGCCCTGTCGCGCAACCCTCAGATCAGGCGGTAACTTATGGCAACGATCTCTCCTTCTCGTCGCGTCAGGCGAACGCCGTTTTCCGACGGTGTAGAAGCCGCAGGGGTCAAGGGATATACCGTCTACAACCATATGCTGCTGCCGACAGTGTTCCGGTCAGTCGTCGAGGATTACAGGCACCTTAAACAGGCGGTGCAAGTTTGGGACGTCGCCTGTGAACGCCAGATCGAGATTCGAGGGCCAGATGCCGGTCGTCTGATGCAAATGCTAACACCGCGCGACCTGCGGGGCATGTTGCCGGGCCAATGCTATTACGTTCCCATCGTGGACGAGACTGGTGGGATGTTGAACGATCCCGTCGCGCTTAAACTGGCCGATGATCGTTGGTGGATTTCCATTGCTGACAGCGATTTGTTATTTTGGGTCAAGGGGATCGTTTTTGGATTTCGCCTTGATGTGCTGGTTGATGAACCGGACGTTCACCCGCTCGCGGTTCAGGGACCACAGGCCGATGATTTGATGGCGCGCGTCTTTGGTGATGCCGTACGCAGTCTGCGATTTTTTCGGTTTGGATGGTTTGATTTTCAGGGCACGGCCATGGTGGTCGCCCGGTCTGGCTATTCGAAACAAGGCGGCTTTGAAATTTATTGCGACGGTACCGCAAATGGAATGCCCCTGTGGCACGCACTCATGGAGGCCGGGGCCGATTTAGATGTCCACGCCGGTTGCCCCAACCTGATTGAACGGGTTGAAGGGGGTTTGCTGTCCTATGGAAACGACATGACGCGGGAAAATACACCGCATGAAGCGGGCCTGGGGCGGTTCTGTTCGACGCAAACAGCTATCGGATGCGTTGGACGAGATGCACTGCTGCGTGTTGCGTCGGAGGGTCCGATTAAGCAAATTTGCGCCATTGCGATAGACGGTCCAGTGCCGCCATGTGACCGGGCATGGCCGCTGATGGCGGGAGAGCGGCGCGTGGGTCAAGTAACGTCTGCCGCCGCATCGCCGGACTTTGACACTGGCGTCGCGATCGGCATGGTGCGGATGACACATTGGGACGCGGGTACAGCGTTGACCGTGCACACCCCGGATGGTCCGCGTGACGCGGTGGTGCAGGACAAATTCTGGATCTAGGCTTGTGTGGTAGCCGCCGGAGCCTCCGGCGAGAGTATTTTAAAAAAAGCGAGGACAAGAGCCTCGTGGAAGGAGAAGCAGATGTTCAACGCATTGATCGTAGAGAAGGGCGAAGACGGCAAGACCAGCGCCGCCGTACAGCAGATCGGTGAAGATCGTCTACCCGCAGGCGAGGTGACGGTTGCCGTAGAGTATTCCACCGTCAACTATAAGGATGGGTTGTGCGTCGGGCCAGGAGGCGGATTGGTCCGCAATTATCCGCATGTCCCGGGCATCGACTTTGCTGGTACGGTCGAAGCATCTGACGACGACCGCTACAAGGCTGGCGATAAGGTCGTGTTGACCGGATGGCGGGTGGGCGAGGCGCACTGGGGCGGCTACGCGCAAAAAGCACGGGTAAAAGCCGATTGGCTTGTGCCGCTGCCGGATGGTCTGACGACCCGACAAGCGATGGCTGTGGGTACCGCAGGTTTTACCGCGATGCTGGCTGTGATGGCGCTAGAAGATCATGGAATCAAGGCGGGGCCTGTGCTGGTAACCGGAGCATCCGGGGGAGTTGGGTCTGTTGCGACTGCCATACTGTCTAAACTGGGCTACAAGGTTGCCGCGGTAACGGGCCGACCGGAGGGCGCGGATTATCTGACCGACCTAGGTGCTACGGAAATCATCGCCCGCGCTGAATTGGCCGAGACGATCAAGAAGCCCCTTGAAGCCGAACGCTGGGGCGGTGCCATTGACGCCGTCGGTGGAGGGATGCTGGCGCGTTTGCTGGGTCAGATGGAATACGGTGCATCTGTGGCCGCTGTCGGTCTGGCAGGCGGTGCTGGCTTACCAGCGACAGTGATCCCATTTCTGTTGCGCGGTGTGAACCTGTTGGGCATCGACAGTGTCATGCAACCCTATGAAAATCGTTTGCGGGCTTGGCAGCGCGTTGCAACCGATCTGCCAATGGACAAGTTGGAGGCGATGGTAACACCCGCCACGCTGTCCGACCTGCCGAAAATCGGTGCGGATATCCTAAAAGGTCAGGTGCGTGGTCGTGTCGTTGTCGATGTAAACGCCTGATTCAGCTGCCGTTATACTGCGATATAACTCCGCGATAGTCGGTATTGGGTTGCCGACTGTCGCTTTTGCATTACGTCGCGGCGTCATCATAAGAGTCCCACCGGGAGACTCGAACTGATGCCCATCAAACCGCCATTGCGGAAACTCGATATCGATACAGCCGACAGCGGCTTTTACCAAGGCTTCAACACCTACGTTACGTTGGGCGCAAAGGTCGCCATCGTCCTTCTGATTATCTGGGCCGCCGTACGGTCCGAAAGCGCCGGGTCCACCCTTGGCGCCATCAGGTCGACCATCGATGCGAATACAGGACCTTGGTATATGTATGCCGTGGCGTTTTTCATCGTCACCTGTTTTGCACTGGCGATCTATCCCACCACAGGCAAGCTGATGTTGGGCAAAGTCGACGAGAAGCCTGGGTTTGACAGCTTTTCTTGGTTTTCCATGATGTTCGGCGCAGGCATCGGCATTGGTATGCTGACCTATGCTACAGCAGTGCCGATCTACCACTTCGGAAGCAACCCAGAGACCATACAAGGTTTTGCGACAGAGGGTGGTGAGGATAACGTCCGCTATGCTTTTAAGTGGGCCTTCCTGCGTTGGGGTCTGTCCGCATGGGCCTGCTACGCAATCGTGGGCCTTGCGCTTGCGTTCTTTTCATATGCCCGAGGACTACCACTGACGATCCGATCTGGGCTGACACCGCTGTTTGGTACGACACTTGAAGGGCCGCTAGGCCACGTCATCGACATCGTTTCAGTCGTGGCGACGATCCTAGGCGTTGCTGTAACCATCGGCTACGGCGTATCGCAATTTGCCTCTGGCGTGTTCAATATTACCGGCGCGGATTGGCTGATGAACGCGGAAGGCACCCCTACGGTCGCGGCGATGCTTGCCGCTTTGGGTGTTGTGATGTTCTGTTCAATCCTGTCGGCATTGTCCGGGGTCGGTAAGGGCATCAAGTGGCTGTCGAACTTGAACATGGGGCTGTCGTTCTTCGTGCTCGCGTTTTTCCTCGTATTTGGATCCACGCTGTTTGCCTTCAAGTCACTTTTCGTGGGCATGTGGGACTACATTACAGCATTGCCTTTCATGTCGCTGCACCTCTTTAGACCGGATGGGACTGGCGTGGATAATGTCACCAACCAGCTTGCGGATTGGCAGGGTAGTTGGACGATTTTTTATTGGGCGTGGTGGATCGCTTTTGCACCTTTCGTCGGGTTGTTCTTAGCACGCATTTCGCGGGGGCGGTCGGTGCGTGAATATGTGCTAGTGTTCGCCGCCTGACAGAAGATTCCCATAGGCGGCCTGATATGCGATATTTGGCGCATGAGACGCTTCGACATCTGCCTTTACCTTGGCCCCGCCGATCTCGCCGAGCTTCAAGCTCTGCTGAGCAACCGCAACACG
>JAGXIQ010000020.1 GCA_024635625.1 Loktanella sp.
ATTTATGATAGTGCGTGCGCCGCCAGCATGCTCCACCGCTGGCGACATCGCCGCAACCCGCACGCGATGATCGGCTGCAATTTGAGGGGCCGCTTGCAAAGCGATCAACGCGCCGGTGGAATAACCCACTAAAGCCACGTCCTTGCCGGTTAGCTGGTTCGCAAACGCGGCTACATCGCGTGCCGCCGTCGCGGGATCAAGCCTATAGTCCACGGGCAAACCATCCAGCCCCGGATAGCGATAGAAAGCGCGGGCGTAGCCTGCATCCTCCCAGTTTCGCGAAGCTTCGAACACTTCGATCGACGACAGCGCACCAGGAATGAAGATCGCCACTTTATCGGCACGTGCCACCTGTGCGGCGTCATAGACCATAGGATCCTGCGCACCGGATGTCCGCAACAATGCTGGGCTGCAACCCGCACACAGTAGTAAAATGAAAAGCCAACGCATGGTTCCAGATTTCCTGAACGCCGACCGCCGTCAAGACCCGCTAACAGGCCTAGGTGGCACTGCGCCTATCCGACGTCGGTGCGTCCGCGCCGGTCGCCGCGTAGATTAGCGTAAAGAACGTGATTCCGCCACCGTCCGTCGATCTGAAGATAGCTTTGGGCGACACCTTCGTATTTATAGCTGCAGTTTTCCAGCAATCGGCGCGATGGGTTGTTTTCCGGCAAACACCCCGCCTCTATCCTGCTCAAATCCAGCGTGGTGAAGGCATAATGCACCAACGCTTTGATCGCCTCTCGCATATAGCCTTGCCGCGCGAAGGGCTGCCCAATCCAATAGCCAGTCGTGCCCGCTTGCGCGGGGCCGCGGCGAATATTGTCCAGCGTAATCGCACCAAGCAGCGCAGAGTCGTTGCGACGGATCAGAAACAACGGCACTGCGCTGCTCTGCTGAATGGATCGCTGTGACCAGTAGACACGGTTCGTAAAGGACTTACGGCTGAAGTGATCTGCAGCCCAAGTCGGCTCCCATGGTTGCAAAAACTCTTTGCTGTCTTGCCGCAGCGCGCACCACGCGCGGAAATCGGCATGAAGCGGCGGGCGCAGGATCAGGCGTTCGGTATCCAACCGCACCTTGCGCGCCCGTCCAAGCATCAGGCGACCAGCCGCGCGCGCAGCGCCTCCAAAGAGGGGGTGGCATCAGCAGGACCGTAGAGTGTCAACGCGGCCCCGGCCTGTACTGTGCGGGTGGCAAAATCGCGCACGTCACCTGTGGTCACAGCATCAATGCTTTCCACCGTTTCAGCTACGGTGGGGATGCGGTCCCAGATCGCCAGTAAGCGGGCCAGACGTTCGGCACGGTTACTGGGACTCTCTAGCCCCATCAGCAATCCCGCCTTCATCTGGGCCCGGGCACGCGCGACCTCTGCAGCCGTCATGTCATCGGCAGCACGCTTCATTTCGTCCATGGTGACATTGGCCAATTCTTCAATCTCTTCTGCGCTGGTACCAGCATAGATCGTCGTCAGCCCGGTATCCTCGTAGGCGCCAGCCTGAGCGAAGATCGTATAGCAAAGGCCGCGCTTTTCGCGGATTTCCTGAAACAAACGAGACGACATTCCGCCGCCCAAGGCCGTCGCGTAAATCTGAGCAGTATAGATCGCGGGGTCGCGGTAGTCGGGCCCCTCGAAAGCCAGCGCAAAATGCACCTGTTCCAACTTCTTGTTCTCGCGTCGCTCTCCGCCGACAAATTTGGCGGGGTGGATCAGACCATCGCGAGGGCGAGCAGGCAGATGACCGAAAAGCTTTTCCGCCTGAGCAACCAATGCGTCGTGATCCACTGCACCTGCAGCGGCAAGAATCATCTGGTTCGGGCCGTAATGCGTGCCAACAAAGCCGGTCAGATCGTCGCGGGTAAATTTCTCTACCCGCTCTTCGGGGCCAAGGATGGTACGACCAATAGGCTGGTCAGGATAGGCGACCTCTTGCAGCCAGTCGAAAATAATGTCGTCCGGGGTATCAAGGGCCTGACCGATCTCTTGCAAGATCACGCCACGCTCGACTTCGATCTCGCTGTCTTCAAACAATGGATTCAACAGAATATCACTGATGACGTCCAGCCCCAGCCCCACATCGGATTCCAGAACACGCGCATAATAGGCCGTCGTCTCGCGGCTCGTGTAGGCATTGATATATCCGCCGACGTCCTCGATCGCTTCGGCAATCTGCAGCGACGTGCGGGATTCGGTCCCTTTGAATGCCATATGTTCCAGAAAGTGCGCGATGCCATTCTGGGCCTCGGTTTCATGGCGACCACCGGCATTTACCCAGATGCCAACAGAGGCGCTGGCCAGCCCCGGCATGTGTTCTGTGACGATGCGAAAGCCGTTGGACAGCGTATGGAGTTCAATGGTCAAGACGTGATCCGGTCCCTGATGATGTTCTGGATGGCGGCGAGGTCATGGGCGCTGCGCGTGATCCGTTCCGGTCGGTCATACAGGTCGGCCATACGGGGGGGCAAGGGGGGGTGGATGCCGGTCGCCCGCTCTACCGCTGCTGGAAACTTTGCCGGGTGCGCGGTCGCAAGGGTGACCATGGGCGTGGGACCTTGATGTTGTTCCCCAACAAAGGCCCCCACGGCGGTATGGGGGCACAGCAACTCACCGTGTTCAGCCAAATAGCGTGTGATCGCATCAGAGGTCTCTTGTTCCGACACACGGCCAGAGGCGTAAGTCTCGCGCAGCGAGTCGATGGCACCTTGGCTGATGGTAAATCCGCCTTGTTTTAGATCGTCCATCTGACCTGCCACTGCAGCGCCATCTTGCCCATAAGCATAGAACAGCGCGCGTTCAAAATTTGAAGAGATTTGGATATCCATCGAGGGGCTGATCGTCGGCGTGACGCTGTCCTTGGTATAAGCCCCGGTTTCCAGCGTCCTGTGTAGAATGTCGTTAGAGTTCGTCGCGACGATCAGTTGATCTATCGGTAGGCCCATCTGCTTTGCGATGTAGCCGGCGAAAATATCGCCAAAATTGCCCGTAGGCACCGTAAAGCTGACGGTACGATGCGGTGCGCCTAACGACACCGCAGAGGTGAAGTAATAAACAACCTGCGCCAGCACACGACCCCAGTTGATGGAGTTGACACCTGCTAGTCGCACGTCTTCGCGGAACTGAAAGTCGTTGAACATATCTTTGACCAACGCCTGACACCCGTCAAAATCGCCGTCCACTGCGATCGCATGGACATTAGATTCGGTAGGGGTCGTCATCTGGCGACGCTGCACCTCGCTGACGCGCCCATGAGGATATAGAATAAAGACATCGACCGCTTCCAAGCCCCGGAAGGCCTCTATTGCGGCGGAACCGGTATCGCCAGAGGTGGCACCAACGATCGTAACCCGATTGCCAGAACGTCCAAGTGCTACCTGAAACATTTGGCCAATCAACTGCATGGCGAAGTCCTTGAAGGCCAGCGTTGGCCCGTGGAACAATTCCAGCAGAAAGTGGTTCGGGGCAAGCTGAACCAAGGGCGCGCGGGCGGCATGGCCAAAACCCGCATAAGCCTTTGCAATCAGATCGCGAAATTCCGTGTCGGTGAACGTGTCGCCAATGAACGGGCGCATCACGGTATAGGCTACATCTTCGTAGGACTGCCCTGCCATTGCCGCGATCTGTTCGCGATCCAGCGTTGGGATCGTTTCAGGAACATATAGGCCACCATCGCGGGCCAGCCCTGTCAGCATCGTGTCTTCGAACGACAGGACCGGGGCCTGCCCACGAGTGGAAATATAGCGCATGTCAGGCGTCCTTTGGTCGGGTTGTGCGGTAGATCAAGAGGCCGGTCATCAAGGCCCAGAAAATGGCCAGCATGAACCATGTGATGGCGTAGCCGAGGTGGTCATTCGGGATACCTTGAATGCCCACGGGCATCGGCACAGTGGGACTGCCGGGCGCGATATCACGGGCTACAAGCAACAGCGGCTGCGTGTCCAAGGCTATGGCCATGGCCGGCAAATCGCGGGCGAACCAAATACCAGATGGATCAGGATCTGGCGTCCAATTATCCGTTTCATCGGGCCACAAAAGGTTGCCCGTCAAGGTGATCTCGCCAGTGGGAAGAACAGCGCTTCGATTATCAAGCGACAAAAAACCGAGGTCAATTAAGATGTCGCGCCCGTTGTCGGTGCGAAAGGCGGTGATTGTCCGATAGCCCGCGCCGTTTTCGGCGGTGCTGACAAGGACCGAAATCGGCGTACCTGTAATTTGGCCGCGTGCGGTCACAGGCAAGTATTCGTCGGCGACTGGGTCGGGATCGTCAGGCAGTGCCACAGGTACCGCCGTAATGGTTGCGGTGATCTGATCAAGGATGCCCGTCTTCCATTGCAAGCGCTGGACTTGCCAAGCACCAAGAGCGACCAAGACGGCACAGCCGACTACGCCCATCAAAAGTGGAAAGAAAATTTTGCGCAACATCGCGAACGGCCCTTCACGTCAGACCCGGTTGCCTTAGCGCGTTTGGCCCGGCGGGTGAAGGTGGGACTTTGCCCCACACAGAAACGAAAAAGGCGGCCCGGAGGCCGCCTTGGATCGAAAGTGCTATGGCACTGTTCAACCACCCCAAACGTAGATCGATGCAAAGAGGAAAAGCCAAACAACGTCAACGAAGTGCCAGTACCATGCCGCTGCTTCAAACCCGACGTGCTTTTCGGGGGTAAAGTGACCGGCATAGACCCGGCCCAAGCAGACCAGCAGGAAGATCGTACCGATAATCACGTGGAAGCCGTGGAAGCCCGTCGCCATGAAGAAGTTCGCGCCATAGATATTACCCGCAAGGCCGAAGGCTGCATGGGAATATTCATACACCTGAAACACGGTGAACAAAGCGCCAAGGGCAACGGCCAGAATAAGGCCCCACTTCATGTCCTGACGATTGTTTTCGTGTACCAGAGCATGGTGAGCCCAAGTTGCGGCAGCACCGGAACAAAGCAGGATCAGCGTGTTGATCAGCGGTAAGTGCCATGGATCGAACGTCTCAATCCCTACAGGCGGCCAGACGCCATCGACAGACGGACTGTTGGGGCCCATCGGGTACATGGCGTGCTTGAAGAACGACCAGAACCATGCGGCAAAGAACATGACTTCGGACATAATAAACATGATGAAACCATAGCGCAGACCGATCCGCACAACGGGAGTGTGATCGCCGACCTGGCTTTCGGTTACAACTTCTGACCACCACGCAAACATGACGTAAAGCACCAGTGCAAGACCGACGAGGAACGCCCAAGGCCCGTGACCGTGCATCCACAGGACGCCGCCGAACAGCATGATGAACGCACCCAAAGATCCGGCAAAAGGCCAGATCGACGGCGCGAGGATGTGGAAGTCGTGGTTCTTTTCGTGGGCCATGTATCGTTTTCCCTAGCGCTGATCGCGGTCGTTAGTTGGTGTCTATGGCGGTGCTGGGCGCGGTTGTCAAAAGATTCGCGTCCATTGCGGCCTGCTCGGTTTCTTCGGGTGGGTCGATTTCGTAGAACGTATATCCCAGCGTGATCGTATGCACGTATTTTGCGTCACGGTCATTTACGATAGCCGGGTCGACATAAAAGCTGACCGGCATCTGGACAGTCTCACCCGGCTGCAATGTCTGCTCAGTAAAACAGAAACATTCAATCTTGTCGAAAAATCCGCCCGCCTCGTATGGTGTAACATTATAGGCAGCCTGCCCGGATACGACGCGATCGGTTGGGTTGTGTGCCTCGTAGAACGCAAGCCCGGTTTCGCCAATCCGTAGCGTCATTTCACGCTGCACCGGCTTGAAAGTCCATGGCATGTCACGGTCGATAGAGGCATCAAAACGGACTTTGATCGTCTGATCGAGGATTGTGTCGGACCCGGCTTCGGCGACATTGGTATAGCCGGAAAAACCCGTAACGCGGCAGAACCACGAATAGAACGGAACCGATGCAAAGGCGAGGCCGACCATCACAACCACGACGGAGACGGTTTGCGCCAGTGTTCGGTTTGCACCTTTTAAGCGAGGGAAAAGCATTAGTTGGAAACCTCCGGTGTTGGGGCGGGTGTCTCCATGTTTTCGGGCAGGATCTGCGGACGCACAACGTGGTCAAATGTCTCAAAGCTGCGAAGGTCGCCCAGCTGTAGGACCTTCACGACAGTCAAGCCAAAAACAAGACCAATGAACGCCAGCAATAGCAGTCCGACGCCCATGTTGCGGCCGCGCCGACGCGTGTGGATTTCATGTTCGACTTGGATCGCCATTACAGGCCTCCGATCTGGGTGGCGCGCAGGGCGGCCTCGATCAAGAGGGCGCCAAAATGCGCGAAAAGGTAGTAAAGCGATACTTTAAAGGTTTTGATCTCGACCTTGTATTTATCAGCCTCGGCCTGTGCTTCGTCCCGGCGCCAGATGTCGTAACAGCCTTTCAGGAACCAAGCGTTAAAAATAACTGCGACCGCCAGATAGATCGGCCCGCCGATAGAGGTGAACCCTAGCCCAAGTGCGACTGCAACCAGCGGTACGCAATATGCCAGCACATGATTGCGGGTGACGCGGCGCCCATGAGTTTCGGTCAACATCGGGACGCCAGCGTCGCCGTAGTCAGTTTTCACGAATAGTGCCAAAGCCCAGAAGTGCGGCGGCGTCCACATGAAGATCAGCATAAACATCAGCACTGATTCGACGCTAACGCCCCCTGTCGCCACCGCCCAGCCGATCATTGGTGGAAAGGCGCCTGCAGCGCCACCAATCACAATATTCTGCGGCGTCGCTCGTTTCAGCCACATCGAATAGACGACAGCGTAGAAAAAGATGGTGAAAGCTAACAATGCCGTCGCGACCCAGTTCGTCGCTAGTCCTAACAGAACGACTGAAAAGCCGGACAGCGTCAGCCCAAGTCCCAACGCCTCGCCTAGTTGCACACGACCATCGGGGATAGGGCGTTTGACTGTGCGACGCATGCGGGCATCGATATCGGCGTCCCACCACATATTCAGCGCACCAGATGCCCCGGCCCCAACTGCGACACACAAGATCGCAACAAAACCGATAAAGGGATGCACCGGCACCGGCGCCACCAACAGTCCGACGAGGGCCGTGAAAACGACCAACGACATCACGCGGGGTTTCAATAGGGCGAAATAGTCACCCATCTGCGATTCATACGCGGTTTCTGGCGTTGTCTCGTGCAGGCTCATGTCGGACATGGATCGCGCCTTCGGCAGCTCGGATGGGGTGGTCACGACCCAGCTGTTGCCAGATCGGACCCGTTGTCATTAGGAACGAGGTCGCAACGATTATACGCCGTTCTGCGCCTGTGCCTCGATCAACCATGCGTCATAGACCTCTTGGCTGACGACCTTGACCGTGATCGGCATAAAGGCATGGTCCTTGCCGCAAAGCTCGGAACACTGACCAAAGTACACACCTTCTTTGTCAGCATTGAACCAAAGCTGCGCAAGACGACCAGGAACGGCGTCCTGCTTTACGCCAAACGCTGGAACGGTCCAAGAGTGGATGACGTCGGCACCAGTCAATTGCATCACGACAGTCTTGCCGACCGGGATGATAACAGCCTGATCGGTCGCCAACTTGTACAAATCGTCTGTGTAACCATAGTCGGCCAGCTCTTCAGGGGCTAGCATGAAGCTTTCGAAGGCAACACCTTCGTCAACGTACTCATAGCCCCAATACCACTGGTAGCCTGTCACCTTGATGGTGATGTCACCCTCTGGAATTTCTTGCTGATTGAACAAAACGGGCAAAGAGAATGCGCCGATGAAAACCAGAATGATGATTGGAACCACCGTCCAAGCAATCTCTAGCGGACTGTTATGCGTAAAGCCTGCAGGCTTGGGATTGGACTTGTGATTGAACTTTATGAAGACCCAAATCATCAGGCCCGTCACGAACAACACGATTGCTGTGATAATGACTAGCAGCATGCCGTCCAGCCAATGCACGTCGCGCGCGATGCTTGTGGCAGCTTCCTGAAAGCCGATACCGTTCGGATGCGGTGCGCCGATGATTGGCAGTTCCACGTTCACGTCTTGGGCACGGGCCGTGGCACCGGCAAGAATCAGACCCATCGTGGCCCAGGCGGTCTTGGCGAAATTGCTCACTCGCATGTCTTTCCCTTTTGATCTCGCGCGGGTCTTTCCCCTGCGGCGTGATGATTGCGCACCCCCCGCTGGCGAGGCGGCCGGCACGGAATTCCGTTGTAACCTTCGCTGCGTGTCCCATATCCTGAAGGACAACTCAAGAACCACGATTGCGGCAAAGAGACGCTTTGGCACGATCACTGTGGTTAACATGCCTCGATCAAGGATGCTTTCATGACAGCCGATCCCTTTCGCCCGTTCGACACGCATCTGGATAGGGACACCGCCCTATCGCTGCTTCAAGAAGCGGTTTATGGTGCCGATGATGGCGAAATTTTTGTAGAGCGTCGCCGTTCTGAAAGCCTCGTGCTGGATGACGGTCGCGTCAAGAACGCCAGCTATGATGCGTCGGAAGGGTTCGGTTTGCGGGCCGTGCGCGGCGAACGGACTGGTTATGCCCACGCCACGACAATAGACGAATCCGCCTTGCGCCGCGCTGTCGCAACCGCACGACTGGCCGTCGGCGACGGCGGCGGCACGCTGGCAGAAGGGCCCAAGGGCACGAACGCCAAGCTTTACAGTGACATCGACCCAGTTTCAGAAGCGACCTTTCCAGCCAAAATCGACCTGTTGCGCCAGATCGACGCTTTTGCCCGCGATCTTGACCCGCGCGTTGTGCAGGTCAGTGCCAGCCTTGGCGCATCGCTGCAGGAAGTAGCTATCCTTCGGCCAGAAGGCACCCTTGTGACCGACATTCGCCCGATGAGTCGGATCAATATCAGCGTCATCGTCGAACAGAATGGCCGGCGTGAAAGCGGCAACATGCGCGGCGGTGGCCGCGCCTCACTCGTTGGTCTGATCGAACCCGCCCACTGGCAAGGCGTTGCCCGCGAAGCGCTGCGCATCGCCTTGGTGAACCTAGATGCCGAACCGGCGCCTGCTGGCGTAATGGACGTCGTGCTTGGCCCTGGCTGGCCCGGCATCTTGCTGCATGAAGCCATTGGTCATGGGCTGGAGGGTGACTTTAACCGCAAGGGTAGTTCAGCCTTTGCTGGCCTGATGGGGCAGCAAATCGCAGCGAAAGGTGTGACCGTGCTGGACGATGGCACCATCCCCGACCGCCGCGGTTCGATCACAATAGACGATGAGGGCACGCCAAGCGCCAAGAATGTCCTGATCGAGGACGGCGTGTTGGTCGGCTATATGCAGGATCGCCAGAATGCCCGTCTGATGGGGGTCGCGCCCACTGGAAACGGTCGCCGCGAATCCTATGCACACGCGCCGATGCCGCGGATGACGAACACCTACATGCTGGCGGGCGATGCAACGCCCGGGCAGCTGGTCGCAGACCTTAAGGACGGCATTTACGCAGTGGGTTTTGGCGGCGGCCAGGTTGATATCACGAACGGCAAGTTCGTATTTTCCTGCACCGAGGCTTACCGCGTCAAAAACGGCATCGTTGGCGCGCCAATCAAGGGCGCGACACTGATCGGCGACGGGGCCACGGCACTTCAACAGATTCGCAGCATCGGCAACGATCTGGCTCTGGATCCAGGTATAGGAAATTGTGGTAAGGCCGGGCAGTGGGTTCCCGTCGGCGTGGGACAACCCAGCTTGATGATCGGCGGGCTGACGGTAGGTGGATCGGCGTGATTTGAAAATTGAAGCGCTTTGACTTCAATCGATTCAGTCTCCCTTAACCCGTTTGCTTCTAAGTTGAGCGGGCAGCATGACGAAGGTTTGGTTCACGTGGCAAGTCTCCCGACTAGGCACCATATCCCCCCAGGATGACCCCAGATTCCATAACCTTCGTCTGCTGCGATCTAGGCGTGTAGGACCCACAACTTACCGCCGTCTGATCGCAGAACACGGTACAGCGCAGGTTGCCTTGGCCGCCCTGCCTGATATTGCAGCCGCCGCCGGTGTCTCAGACTACAAAATATGTCCCGAAGGCGTCATCTTTGCTGAAATGAAAGCCGGGCAAGCGGCAGGTGCGCAACTGCTTGTCCAAGGATCTGACGATTGGCCCATGGTTATCAATGATTTATCGGACGCCCCACCAATGCTTTGGACATTGGGCGACATTGCCCTGCTGCAGCGACCGATGGTGGCAATGGTGAGTGCACGAAATGCGTCGTCCCTTGGGACCCGAATGGCGCGTAAGCTCGCTGCGGACCTGACGGATGCCGGTTTTGTCGTCGTATCCGGCCTTGCCCGCGGGATTGATGCAGCAGCACATGCCGCCGCCCTGCAAGGCGGCACTGTCGCCGTGCAGGCGGGCGGCGTCGATGTCATATACCCCGCCGAAAACAGCGACCTCGCCCACCAAATTGCGGCCAAGGGGCTGCGACTGTCAGAAATGCAGATGGGCTTACAGCCGCAGGCACGACACTTTCCGGCCCGTAACCGTATCATCGCAGGCCTGTCCCGCGCCGTTGTGGTTGTAGAGGCTGCGGCCAAATCCGGCAGCCTGATCACCGCCCGCAATGCACTCGATCAGAACCGCGATGTGCTGGCTGTACCGGGGCACCCCTTCGACGCCCGCGCTGCCGGCTGCAATATGCTGATCCGCGACGGAGCCACGCTGGTACAGTCTGCCGCCGACGTCATCGAAGCTTTGGGCACCTTGCTAATAACCGCGCCGGAACGAACACCTCCGCTGTCGCATCGGCCCCCTGCCCCGCGCCGCTCGCTGAAAGAATCGGCCGCACTCCACAACCAAATCCTTGATCGGCTAGATGCTTCTCCATTGGCAGAAGACCAGCTGATCCGCGACCTTGGCAGCCCTGCGCCGGTCGTCACGCCGGTGCTTATTGACCTTGAACTTGATGGTCGGATCACGCGATCCAGTGGGGTTTACTGTTGCGCGTTAGCGGATCACTGCAAACCACGAAATATTTTTCCGTTCACTTTCAAATTGATACAAAGATATTTTCGGTTCAGACTTGGCGAAATCACCCTGCATTGACAACTTAGGGGCAAGCCGACCATGTTGCGCGGCCACACCGTCCCCTAGTCAAAGTTAGGTTTCTCATGCCCGTCGTCGTTGTCGAATCCCCGGCGAAAGCCAAGACGATCAACAAGTATCTGGGCTCTGATTACACGGTGCTTGCGTCATACGGCCACATCCGCGACCTGCCGCCCAAGAACGGTTCAGTGCTGCCCGACGACGACTTTTCCATGATCTGGGAAGTCGCGTCCGAAAGCAAAAAACACATTAAGGCGATCGTTGACGCGCTGAAGCTTGACCCCAACCTGATCCTCGCCACTGACCCCGACCGCGAGGGCGAAGCGATTTCCTGGCATCTTCAGGAAGAGTTGAACAATAAGCGCGGGCTGAACATAAAAACCGCAAGCCGCGTCGTGTTCAACGCCATAACCAAATCCGCCGTGACAGAGGCGATGAAGAACCCTCGCCAAGTCGACAAGCCGCTGGTGGACGCATACCTTGCACGCCGCGCGCTGGACTATCTGGTGGGCTTCAATCTGTCGCCCGTCTTGTGGCGTAAGCTACCGGGTGCAAAGTCAGCAGGACGCGTCCAGTCAGTCACTCTGCGCATCATCGTCGAGCGCGAGATGGAAATCGAGGCGTTCCGCAATCAGGAATACTGGACTGTCCGTGCTATCCTGCAAAATCCGCGTGGTACGGAATACGAGGCGCGCCTGACCATACTGGGTGGAAAGAAGTTGGATAAGTTCGACTTGTCCAACGCCACGCAGGCCGAAATGGCCGTCCAAGCCATCAACAGCCGTGACCTTACAGTGCAAAGTGTCGAGGCCAAGCCCGCATCGCGCAACCCCAGCCCACCCTTCATGACTTCGACCTTGCAGCAAGAAGCCAGCCGCAAATTCGGCATGGGCGCTAAGCAGTGCATGAGCGTTGCCCAGCGCCTCTATGAGGCCGGAATGATCACCTACATGCGGACCGACGGCATCGACATGGCGCCAGAGGCGGTCACCGGTGCCCGCGATGCGATCAAGGCAAAGTTCGGCGAAAAGTACGTACCAAAAGAGCCGCGGGTCTATAAAAACAAGGCCAAGAACGCACAAGAGGCGCATGAATGCGTTCGGCCGACCGACATGATGGTTGCCGTCGATCAGGCCGATATCAAGGATAGTGATCAACGCAAACTTTACGATCTGATCTGGAAACGCACGCTTGCCAGCCAGATGGAAGCCGCCCGAATGGAGCGGACAACCGTGGATGTCGGATCAAAGGACGGTCAGGTCGTGTTGCGCGCGAACGGTCAGGTTATGCTGTTCGATGGCTTTCTGCGCGTCTATGAGGAAGGCCGCGACGACGTCGAGGGCGATGATGACAAGCGCCTGCCTCAAATCGAGCAGGGAGAGGTGGCCAAGAAGCAATCGGTCGAGCAAGAGCAACACTTCACCCAGCCCCCGCCCCGTTACACCGAAGCGACATTGGTGAAGCGGATGGAAGAACTCGGCATTGGACGCCCGTCGACCTATGCATCTATTGTTACGACGATTCAGGATCGCGGCTATGTTGAAAAAGACAAAAACCGCCTGATCCCGCAGGATAAGGGTCGTCTGGTAACCGCGTTTCTATCGAATTATTTCCATCGATACGTAGAATACGATTTCACTGCAGACCTCGAAGACCAGCTCGATAAGGTCAGCGCGGGGGATGCGGACTACAAAAAACTGCTGGAACGCTTTTGGCGCGATTTCTCTGCAGCGATCGCGGAAACCGCCGACTTGAGGATTGGTGAAGTCCTCGACAAGATTAACGAGGTGTTGGAACCGCACCTATTTCCGGACCCAGGCGATGGCACCGATCCGCGCATTTGCCCGAACTGTGGCGAAGGGCGTTTGTCCATGCGCACAGCCCGGTCCGGTGGGGCCTTTATCGGCTGCTCGAATTATCCAGAATGCCGCTATACCCGCCCCTTCGGCCCGCCCGATCCAGAAGCGGAAAAGTCCGCGATCCCCCCCGACGGCAAGCTACTGGGTGAAGATCAAAGCGATGAGATCCGCATTTTTAAGGGTCGCTTTGGCCCGTTCGCCCAACGCGGTGCTGCGACAGAAGAAACGCCAAAGCCGCCACGTCAATCTGTCCCCGCCGCCTGGGAACCGGAAGAAGTGACGCTTGAACAAGCTGTCCGCTTGCTGGCGCTGCCGCGCCTGCTTGGTGCCCACCCCGAGGATGGCGTCAATGTTTGGGCCAATATCGGTCGATATGGACCGTATCTAAAGCATGCAGAAACGACGTCAGATCGCGGCGGTACGAATGCGAACCTTGAGGGGCTTGATGACGTGTGGACGGTGGGCATGAACCACGCAGTTCAGCTTCTGGCCGAAAAGGTCGCAAGTCGTGGCAGCCGTGGCAAAGCCGCCGTCGCCCTCAGAGAGCTGGGCGAGCATCCGCAGGCCGGTGGCCCAGTGAATATCTACGATGGCAAGTATGGCCCCTACGTCAAATGGGACAAACTGAACGCCACAATCCCGGACACGGTAACTCCAGAGGATCTGACGTTAGCGCAAGCTGTCGACCTGCTGGACGAGCGAGCAGCCAAAGCCGGCAAGCCCAAACCGGGAGCCAAGAAGAAAGCCGCTCCGAAAAAGACAGCGGCCAAAAAACCTGCCGCGAAGGCTGCAACCAAGACTGCAACGAAACCGGCAGCCAAAAAAACTGTTGCCAAGAAAGCCGCGACGAAGGCCGCACCTAAGACGACAGCCAAGGCCAAACCTGCATCCGCGGACCCCA
This sequence comes from Loktanella sp., assembly GCA_024635625.1. Lineage (GTDB taxonomy): Bacteria > Pseudomonadota > Alphaproteobacteria > Rhodobacterales > Rhodobacteraceae > Loktanella. Next base: position 13,793 of record JAGXIQ010000020.1, read on the forward strand.
GCGATGGCGACGTCTTTGAATAGTCGCCGCACCGTTGCACCAGATTGACATTGGCCGGTGCGCCTTGCAGGTTCGCCGGGCAATTCATTTGTTAAGGGTGCGAAATGAAGAAAGTCTATGGCTCCGCCGCCGAGGCGCTGGACGGGCTGCTGCATGACGACATGCTGATCGCTGCTGGCGGATTTGGCCTATGCGGTATCCCCGAGCTGCTTTTGGAGGCGATCAAGGAGTCCGGCGTCAAGGATCTGACATTCGCGTCGAACAATGCAGGCGTGGACGACTTTGGTATCGGCATCTTGTTGCAGACCAAGCAGGTCAAGAAAATGATCTCTTCCTATGTTGGTGAAAACGCCGAGTTCATGCGCCAGTTTCTAGCAGGAGAGCTTGAGGTCGAATTCAACCCACAAGGCACGCTGGCCGAACGCATGCGTGCGGGCGGCTGCGGCATCCCGGGTTTTTATACCAAGACCGGCGTTGGCACCCAGATCGCCGAAGGCAAGGAACATAAAGATTTTGACGGACAGACCTACATCCTAGAGCGGGGCATCGTCGCAGACCTTGCGATCGTCAAGGCTTGGAAAGCGGACGCAACCGGCAACCTGGTGTTCCGCAAAACGGCCCGCAACTTTAACCCGCCCGCAGCGATGTGCGGCAAGGTTTGCGTCGTCGAGGTCGAAGAGATCGTACCGACAGGCAGTCTAAGTGGTGATGAAATCCACCTGCCAGGCGTTTATGTCCATCGCATCATCCAAGGCGACCACGAAAAACGTATCGAACAACGCACCACCCGCAAGAAGGAGTCCGCATAATGCCTTGGGACCGGAACCAGATGGCGGCAAGAGCCGCACAGGAACTGCAAGACGGCTGGTATGTGAACCTTGGCATTGGCATCCCTACACTTGTGTCCAACTACATCCCCGCGGGGGTAGAGGTGACACTGCAGTCAGAAAACGGCATGCTTGGCATGGGGTCCTTTCCAATTGAAGGGGAAGAGGACGCCGACCTTATCAATGCGGGCAAGCAAACGATCACCGAACTGCCGCAAACTGCGTTTTTCGATTCTGCCACCTCTTTCGGAATGATCCGAGGCGGCAAGATTGCGATGGCAATACTTGGCGCAATGGAAGTCGCTGAAAACGGCGATCTGGCGAACTGGATGATTCCCGGTAAGCTGGTCAAGGGCATGGGTGGCGCGATGGATCTTGTCGCTGGCGTGCAGCGTGTCGTCGTCGTCATGGACCACGCCAACAAGCACGGAGAATCCAAAGTGCTAAAGTCCTGCACCCTGCCACTGACCGGGGCTGCCGTCGTAGACCGGATCATAACCAACCTTGGCGTGCTTGATGTGGTCGAAGGAGGCTTGCGGATCGTCGAAACAGCCGACGGCGTGACCGAAGAGGAATTGCGCGCCGCGACAGAGGCGACGATTGTCGCCTGATATCCAACACGAGGTGACGGGGTCCAAGGGCCGCTATTTGATCGACCATGGTAATGGCGTCAGCGAGTTGACCTATTCGATCCTGTCACCGACACAAGTGATCGCCGATCATACGGCGATCACCCCTGGTCATGAGGGTCAAGGCGTGGGTCTGGCATTGCTGAAGGTATTTATCGAAGATGCCCGGACACATGGCTTCAAGATCGTGCCCCTGTGCCCTTTTGTGAATGCTCAGCGCCGCAAGCACCCCGAATGGGCTGACGTTTTCGCAGTTTAAGATCTATTCACTGCGAAAACGCAGCCATCGCTGACAAGCTCTGGCGGCGTCAAACACAGCCCCCGCGCGACGGCAAATGCGGCCAAAACCTTCGGCACATAGCCGCGCGTTTCGGGGAACGGCGGTACGCCCTTGGCATCGCGCACTGACCCCTCACCGGCGTTATAGCCCGCGAGCACCAAAATCGGATCGTCATCAAATTTGTTCATCAGCCAGTCAAGGTACGCCACCCCACCCTTGATGTTCTGTGCCGGTGATAGGCTGTCGGCCACGCTGAACCGCGCAGCAGTGTCAGGCATCAGCTGCATTAAGCCCTGCGCGCCAGAGCGACTGATCGCTTGCGCATTCCCAGCACTCTCGACGCTGATCAAGGCCAAGACCAGCGCAGGGCTGACCTTGGTGCCAACGGTGGCCTTCAAGATTTCGGTCCCGTGAATGGCGGCAATATCCTGCAGCGACTGCAGACGTGGCGCAGGTACGGCCTTGCCCGAAGGTGGCTTTGCAATGACGCCTAGCGCCTGTTGCAGGCGACCCGGACCGCTGGCCGCTAGATCAGGAGAGATCGTGGACCAGAACCAATCCAACCCGGACGGTTGTGGAACCAATGCGATTGCGCCGGCAGCAGTAACGACGGGTTTGGCTGTGGGTATGCGCATCGTGGCAGACGGCGCCAAGGGATCGACCTGTACAGTAATGCGCGACCCGCCCGTCTTTGGCACGCCGACACGTTTGAAAGTAAAATCAGGTTGCAGCCGGTCTTCGGCGAAAGACGCCGCTGCGCATAGGCACAAACCGAGTGCCGTAAGGCACGTCTTAAAGGTATTCATGTATGCGTCCTGCTCGACGATTATTTTGCGCCGATGGTGGCAGGTCGGCACGTTCATTGCCATCACGACGTCAACAATATGGCAAATCAGCTTTAATTCGGCGCAATCGCGCAACGCTGGCGGGGCACCAAAACATAAGAAATCACATTTATATAAATTTAAAACAGTGATTTAGCATGTTATTTGCAAGTTATTGGGAGTTGCCGAAAAAGGCACCAAACGGGCCAAATTTCCGACGCAATCAGACAGCTATATAAGGACATCCAAGACGGGGAGCGGGCCAACAAGAGGCCGGCTCGCACTGATCCGGCAAGGGATGACAAACACTAGCGATACCCTGAGGAGGGGATTAACATGCTGAACTTCATCAAAAACTTCCGCAACGACGAAGACGGTGCCGTGACAGTTGACTGGGTCGTTCTGACCGCAGCCATCGTGGCACTCGGCCTGCTGGTCGGTACTCAGGTCCGCACGGCAGCCCTGGCACAGACCGCCAACATCGTTACCGACATCACCAAGACCAACTAAGTCCAAAACCAAGACGATCAAAGCCGCGCCCTTCTTCGGCGCGGCTTTTTTTTGGACCTTCACCCAAAAGTTCCCCGGAAACGCCGCAACAATGACGCAATGACCTGCGAAGTCTCTTAAGAATATTTAAGCGAGGCAGCGAACATGAAACTCTTTCTTAAAAAATTCGCGTCAGACGAAGCTGGCGCAGTCACCGTCGATTGGGTCGTGTTGACCGCAGCAACGGTTGGACTTGGGTTTCTCGTAATCACGGCCATCACGTCCAGTGTAAACGAGAAGACCACCACCATTTCGGCCACAATCGTCGCAAAAGTGCCGTCCTAATATCGCCGCCATTCACTTGTGTTCTGGCGGACAATAGCAACCGAAACGCGTCGTGTGATCGAACACACGACAAAAACCCCGAGGAGTAGATCATGCGAGCAGTATTCGGACTGGTGCTGGTGCTGGGCATGGCGCTAGCGGGCTTCGCCGTTTTCATGGTGAAAGGTTACGTTGCGGACACGGAGGCCGCTTTGATAACCGAACGCGCCCGTGCCGCCCAAAACGTGGAAACCGTGGACGTGTTAGCGGTCAATAAACCGTTAGCCTTTGGCGACACCCTGACAGCAGAAAATGTCACGATCGTCAAATACGCTAAAGAATTCCTACCAGAAGGGTCTTTTGCCACTACGGAAGACCTGTTTCCCGAGGGATTGAAACTGACACGAAGCGTTCTGCGTCCAATGGAGCTTAATGAGATCGTCCTGGCCGCCAAGGTCACGCCACAGGGCCAAATCGCGAGCATCACGCAGGAACTGCGTCCGATGATGCGCGCCTTCACCATAAACGTCGATGCCGCAACCGCCGTGTCTGGCTTTCTGCGCCCCGGCAACCGCGTCGATATCTACTGGACCGGCAGTGTTGATCGGAATGCGTCTCGGGATGAGACGAACCTGATTGGCAGCTCTATCGAACTGATCGCTGTTGACCAAAGCACTGACAAGAACAAGATCGATACTGCGATCCCGCGGACCGTGACCGTACAGGTTAGCCCAGAGGATGTAGCACGACTGGCACAAGCTCAGGCAGAAGGAAAACTGAGCCTGTCGTTGGTCGGATCGGACTCTGCTTTGAATGTTGTGCCAGATGGCGAACAGGCGATCACCTTGCCGCAACCCCCCGCAGCACCGGTAATTGTGGCAGAAATGCCAGCCCCAGCCCCCGAGGCCGCACCACAGTCCTGCTACACCACAGTGCGGCGGGGCACCGAAAAGGTGCAGATGGAAATCGCCTGTACCAATTGATCCAAATCAGTCAATCGGCGTCAGGTCCCATGGTCCAGACGCCGATTTTTCATGGCTCAAGCAACATCTTTTTGTTTGAAAATTGCCTCTGTTGCGATTTATCCACAGCAACTGCACATCGCAAACCATTGATTCTTGCAATAATCACGCGGCCCGGTCATGGTAGGCGCAATGACGGAAAATAATTTCCGCTAAGGCGTGATCGGAGAGGCAGGTCACAATGAGCTATGACAGATTCATGAAGGCCGCCATGGCGAGCCTTTTATTTGCTTTTTCCACTGCACCCGTGCCAGTCACCGCCGAGACGCTGCGCGTCGTGCGCGGCTCAGCGACTGCACCTTTAGCAGTCCCGATGAACCGGGCCATTGTGGTGGAAAGCGACGAACCTTTTACGGAAATCTCTATCGCCAATCCAGGCATCGCGGACATCTCGTCCCTGTCGGATCGGACGATCTATTTGCTGGGTAAGGAACCTGGGCGCACGACGATGACGATTTTGGGGGCCGACGGTCGCCTGATCAGCAACGTCGAAGTGCAAGTGACCCCCGACATTGCGGAATTCAAGGAACGTCTGGAACAGATCCTTCCGGGCGAGCCCATTGAGGTCCGCACCGCCAACAACGGCATCGTACTGTCAGGCACTGTCAGCAGCACGGCCCGTCTGGATCGTGCTTTGGAACTGGCCGAACGTTATGCCCCGGAACGCGTATCCAATCTGATGAGCGTAGGCGGCACCCAGCAGGTAATGCTAAAGGTGCGTTTTGCCGAGATGCAGCGCAGCGTCAGCAAATCGCTCGCCTCTTCTATTGCGGCGCAAGGCACCGCATTGAACGGCAATCTTGGTACGACGGGTGGCACAGGGAGTCTGGTGACATCAGGTGCGATCAGCAATACGTTCGCTGGCTCCTCGCCTTCAAGCAACTCTAATAACGGCGCTTTCCTGTTCGGTTTCAACGCTGGCGGATTAGAAGTCGGTATTCTGTTAGAAGCCCTTGAATCGCGTGGTGTCGTACGCACGTTGGCAGAGCCGAACTTGACTGCGCTTAGTGGACAAGAAGCGAAATTCCTCGCCGGTGGCGAATACCCCGTGCCGGTGGCACAGGACGGCGGGCAGATTTCCGTCGAGTTCAAACCCTTCGGCGTCGAATTAACTTTCGTACCGCGCGTCGTTGACGGTGATATCATCAACCTGGAATTGATGGCCGCAGTGTCCTCGATCGACCCTGCTAACGGCTTTACAGCTAGCGGCTTTACTGTGAATGCCTTCCGCCGCCGCGAAACATCGACCACAGTCGAGATGCGCGACGGAGAAAGCTTTGCAATCGCTGGTCTTTTGTCCGACGACTTCACTGACCTGAACGGCCAAGTGCCGTGGCTTGGTGACGTGCCCGTTCTAGGTGCCCTATTCCGCAGTGTCGAATACAGCCGTCGTCAAACAGAGCTCGTCATCATCGTCACGCCCCATCTGGTGACGCCGACGCGCGGTCAAGCTTTGGCCCTGCCAACCGACCGCGTGCAGCCGCCAAGCGAAAAAGACCTATTCCTGTTCGGTCGCGTCGCAGCCTCAAACGCCCCAAAGGCGGGTGGTGCTGGTGAAGTGGCACGGCAGGACTTCAGCGGGTCCTACGGCTACGTGATGGAATGAGGGAGCGTGGCGCGATGAAAACTATTCTTGCAATGACTGCGACGGCGCTCACTTTAATGGGTTGTGCACAACAGGTGGGGGCACCGGCCGATGCGGCGGGTGCCGCCGATCTGGGCGCCACCTTTGGCACTGCGACTGCAATCAATACGCAGGCGATGATTGATCCGGAAAGCGTGACGTCGCAACTTGGCGCGCGCTTTGCCGCAGAGGTCGATAGCACCGTGACGTTTGCTTTCAACTCCAGCCAGCTGGATGCGACGGCGCAGGCGGTTTTGACGACTCAGGCAAACTGGATCCGGCAATTTCCGGAAATCCGCTTTCGCGTTTACGGTCATACCGACCTAGTCGGTAGTGCAGCCTACAACAAGCGGTTGGGTCTGGCGCGTGCCAATGCAGTGGTGAATTTCCTGTCGACGCAAGGCATCAGCCGATCCCGGCTAGAGGCTCTCGTATCTTACGGGGAAACGCGCCCTGTTATCGCGACGCAGGCGCCCGAGGAACGGAACCGCCGGACGGTGACCGAGGTTTCAGGCTTTGTCGAAGGCGCACCCATGCTGCTGAATGGCAAATACGCCGAAGTCATCTTTCGCGAATATATCATAAGCGCGACGCCGGCTACAGCTTTGGCACCGAGTCAAACAGGCACGGGCGAATAACCAAGACGTGACGCGCACCGTCAAGTGCGCGTCCACAGTCTGACGATCATCACCTGATCGTCCCGTGATACCACACAATCACGCGAAATTGGCCCCAATCTCAACACGATTAACCGCCACAACCGATCCAACGGGTAAGTCTTGTTCTGCACGATGCAGGACAATGTCAAAAGCTCCGGGTGATTGTGACGGGACCTTAAGATATCCCTCATATACCCGCGCGGCGCCCGCATGAATGAGGACGTCCGGCATGAGTAGTACCGCACTTTTAAAATCCGAAAGTCCCGCGCTGGTCGCCTGTACCGTCAGCCGCGATGTCCAGATCTTCGATCTTCTGATCGAAGACATGGAGGCTGCCTTGGGCGAACGCTGGGGTGACCTTAGCTTTTTGGACGCATTATCCTTTTTGCGGCAAACGGATGCCGCGGATTTGCAATTTATCGCGGTGGCGATGGACCACGATGACGAGGACAACCTTGAACAGATCGCGGCTGTCATTGGTGCCGCAAAAGCCCGCGACATCAAGGTGATCCTAATCACCGAGGATGTCAGCCCATCGGCTCTTCACCAATTGCTGCGCGAAGGGGGTGACGAATTTGTCCCCTACCCGCTGCCGGAAAACGAACTGGCAAATGCTATTGAACGGGTACTTACGCCGCCTGCCGAATTGGCGATAGCGCCCGAATTGCAGACCAAGCTGCGGGCGACAGGCACCCATGATGGCGTACTGATTGCTGTTCATGGCATGGCTGGAGGCACTGGCGCTACAACGCTCGCCGTGAACTTGGCCTGGGAACTGGCAACGATCGAAAAGGACAATCCACCACGCGTTTGCCTGCTGGACCTCGATTTGCAATGTGGAAGTGCGTCGACTTACCTTGATCTACCCCGCAGAGAAGCGGTTTTGGAACTGCTGTCAGACACCGAAGCGATGGACAGCACCGCTTTCATGCAGGCCCTGTTATCCTTCGACCAAAAACTGCACGTCCTGACCGCCCCGACCGACATGATCCCCCTGGACCTCATCAGCGCGGGCGACGTCGGACGTGTTCTGGAAATGGCGCGCACGAATTTTGACTACGTCATTGTCGACATGCCATCTACGATGGTTGAATGGTCCCAGACAGTGTTGGAAGCCGCACATGTCTACTTTGCCACGCTGGAACTCGACATGCGGTCGGCACAGAACACCTTGCGGCTGAAACGCGCGCTGCAATCCGAGGATCTGCCTTTTGATAAGCTTCGCTTCGTACTGAACCGCGCGCCGGGCTTCACCGACCTATCGGGTAAGGCACGCGTCAAACGGCTTGGTGAAAGCCTTGGCATTTTGATCGAAGTGCAGCTGCCAGACGGCGGAAAGCAAGTGGCGCAAACCGGCGATCATGGCACACCGCTTGGGGTGAACGCGCCGAAGAACACCATGCGCAAGGAAATCGCGAAACTTGCGGCCTCGGTCCACGCGGTTAATCGGGCCGAAAACGCCGAAGCCAAGGGTTAAATGAAAGGGATCGTTATGTTCTCGAAGTATAAGAAGCCCGCGGCCGAGCAGTCCGCGCCTACGCCCCGCGGAACGGCTAACCAGCCGGCAAAGCCCGCAATCGCCGCTGTCGCTGCACTGGCGACCGACGATGCGCCGCGTAAATCCCTAATGAAATCGATGAACACACGTGCGGCAGAGGTTGCGCCTGCCGACCGCGATAAGAAGCGCAAAGAACGGCTGGGCGAAATCAAGCTCGAACTTCACAAGGCGCTGCGCGACAACCTCAACCTCGCCGCCCTCGAAAACGCGAGCGAGGCAGATCTGCGCACCGAGATAAACGCCATCGCGACCGAAACCCTTGAAGAGATGGGTATCGTTCTAAACAGGGACGAACGCACGACCCTTACTCAAGATCTGTTTTTTGAGGTTACGGGGCTTGGCCCATTGGAAACCTTGCTCAAAGACGACACGGTCAACGATATTCTGGTAAACGGCCCTCAGCAGATTTTCGTAGAGCGTGCGGGCAAGCTTGAACTGACCGATATTACCTTCAAGGATGAAAAGCACCTACTGCGTATCATCGATAAGATTGTGTCTGCCGTGGGTCGCCGCGTCGATGAAAGCAATCCTTACGTTGACGCTCGATTGGCCGACGGCTCACGCTTCAACGCGATGGTCGGGCCCATCGCTGTGGATGGCAGCCTCGTATCCATTCGTAAGTTCAAAAAAGACAAGCTCGGCATCGACGACCTCGTTAGATTCGGGGCATTTTCAGAGGAAATGGCTGCATATCTGCAAGCCGCTGTCGCGACGCGTCTTAATGTCATTGTGTCAGGCGGTACAGGTTCTGGTAAGACCACAACGCTGAACGCCCTTTCGTCTTTCATCGCCGACGATGAACGCATCCTAACGATCGAAGATACTGCAGAACTTCAACTGCAACAGCTCCACGTTGGCCGAATGGAAAGCCGCCCACCCAATGTTGAAGGCAAAGGTGCCGTCAGCCAGCGTGACTGCCTAAAGAACGCCCTTCGGATGCGCCCAGATCGTATCATCGTTGGCGAAACGCGTGGCGAAGAAGTTATCGACATGCTGCAAGCCATGAACACGGGCCACGATGGGTCCATGACGACGATTCACGCCAACTCTGCACGTGATGGCGTGTCGCGTCTGGAAAACATGATTGCAATGGCCGGTATCGAAATGCCGATTAAAGCCATGCGCAGCCAGATTTCTTCGGCCGTGAACCTGATCGTCCAGGCATCTCGCTTGCAGGACGGTTCGCGCCGCATGACATCGATCACCGAAATTACAGGGATGGAAGGCGATGTCATATCGATGCAGGAAATCTTCAAATTCCAGCGTGTCGGTCTGACACCCGACAACAAGATTATCGGCCACTTTACGGCCACCGGGGTGCGCAGTCACTTCTCGGACCGCTTCAAGCTGTGGGGCTATGACTTGCCTGCACAGATATTCGAACCCCTCGTTGCGGAGTAAATCAACATGATTTCGGCCCAACCGATCATTTACATCGTCATCTTCGCGGCCGTTATCGCGGTCGTGCAAGGCATCTACCTTGTGTTGTTTGGCAAATCAATCAGCATGAACGGAAAGGTCAATCGGCGCCTAGAGCTTCTGGAAAAAGGCGGCAACCGCGAACAAGTTCTGGAACAACTCCGCAAGGAGATGACCCAGCACATGAAATCGCAAAGCATCCCGCTTTATTCGGTGTTGGCCGCCAAAGCACAGCGCGCGAACATCGCGTTCACGCCTCCGCAGATCATCATGCTTATGGGTGTGGTCAGCGTTCTGGCGTTCGGCGGTTTGACGGTCATGACAGAAGTCGCCACCGTTACCCGATCCGCGATCGCTGCAGCTATGGGCATTGGCGGCGTCTTCGTCTGGATCAGTGGCAAGGCGAATAAGCGCATGGCGCTGTTCGAAGAACAATTGCCAGAAGCTGTCGAATTAATGGTCCGGTCCTTACGTGTCGGACACCCGTTTTCATCCGCCGTGCAGATCGTCGCCAAGGAAATCGCCGATCCACTGGGCACCGAAATGGGTGTTATCTCGGACGAGGCTGCCTATGGCCGGGATATGGGTGAAACGCTTAAAGCGATGGCAGAACGGCTCGACATGCAGGATTTGCGCTTTCTTGCTGTTGCCGTAACCATCCAGCAAACATCGGGCGGCAACCTTGCTGAAATCCTAGATGGATTAGCCAAGGTAATCCGGTCCCGTTTCCGCCTTTTCCGACGCGTCAAGGCTATCACATCAGAGGCAAAATGGTCAGGCAAATTGCTGTCCGCATTTCCCATCCTCGCCCTGATCGCGATCAATATGATCCAGCCCACCTACTTCGACGAAGTCATGGACAAACCAATCTTCATACCAGCCTGTCTGGTCGTCGCAGGCTTTCTAGTCCTGAACTTGATCGTCATGCGCGCACTCGTAAATATCAAGGTTTAAGGTCGCACCCATGAAAATCGCCACTGACATTAATTCCATGATCACTGACCTGTTAGGACCGTTCGGCGGGCTGATGCTGATCGGACTCTTCGGTGTTCTGCTGATCCTGATTACCTTGCCAGTTCTGCTGAAAAAGCAGGACGATTCCCTCGACAGGCTTAAGGCCGCAAACCGGACCACAGCGGTCAAGCCAGCAGGCAAGGCCGACCGCCTGCGCGCATCCACGAACAAAGATAAGTTAGAAAAATATGCCAACTTTCTAGAACCGAAGGATGAAAAGGAATATTCTGCGGCCAAGCTCAAGCTGCTGCAAGCTGGTTACAAGAGTAAGAACTCCGTTCGATATTTTCACTTTTCCCAGTTTGCTCTCGGCATCCTCGGGCTTGTTCTTGGTGGACTCTACGCGCTGCTAAAAATTCAGACGGGTGACGTTACGAACCAGGACATGATGATTATGCTGCTGGGACCGGGCTGCGCTGGCTACATGCTTCCGAAGTACTGGATCACCAGGCGCGTTGCAGCCCGCAAAGAGGCCATTACTTATGGCTTTCCCGATAGCCTTGATATGATGTTGGTTTGTGTCGAAGCGGGGCAGTCCCTTGACCAGTCGATCCTGCGCGTCGCCCGAGAACTCAAATCGGGCTTCCCCGATCTGGCATCTGAATTCGAATTGGTCAGTCAGGAAATGAAGGCTGGCAAGGGCAAGGAAGCGGTGCTGCGCGATATGTCTGAACGGTGTGGGGTGCAGGATATCAGCAGCTTCACGACCGTGCTGATCCAGAGCCAGCAATTCGGCACATCAATCGCAGAGGCGCTGCGGGTCTACGCTGCCGAGATGCGCGACAAGCGCGTCATGAAAGCCGAAGAAGCCGCAAACAAGCTACCGACCAAGATGACCTTGGCCACGATGATGTTGACCGTGCCGCCGCTTTTGCTCATCCTGATCGGACCCTCCATTTACGGCATCACGCAAACCATGGGGGCCGGAAATTGACCCTATGATCCATCCGCGCATCGGCCTTGCCGTCGCAATGACCCTCGTATTGGCCGCCTGTTCTTCGGGTGGCCAATTGGCGTCGGGCGACGGCGTATATGCGCCGGGCGTAGCCGGCGAAGGCGATGTGGATGGTCTTATTGTCGGACACCGCCTGATGGCCGCTGGTGAATATGAACTTGCGTTAGAGGCTTATACACGCGCTGCAGCCCAACAGGGGCTGAACGTTGATACGCTTTCCGCGCTAGGGTCCGCGAACCTGCGTCTGGGTCGGTTGGGTCAGGCCGAAGGTTTGCTGCGCCGAGCCGCAAAAGAAGCACCGGATTTCGCTCCAGCATGGAACAACCTCGGCGTGCTTTTGATGGAAAATGGCGATTTTGCCGAAGCGGCCGAGATTTTCCGTCGCGCATATGCCACGGATAACGGGAATTCTGACCAGATCAGAGAGAACCTGCGCTTGGCACTATCCAAACGCGATGCCGACATTTACGATCCTGTCCAAGAGAACCAGAATTTTGAACTGGTCCGGCGTAGCGATGGGGATTCCATCGAACCGCTTTGAGGCAGCAGCAGGAAAGGACGCACAAACATGCGCCACACCGTTTTTCTATGTCTGGCCAGTGCGCTGGCACTGTCCGCCTGTGGCGCCCGTAACGGAGACGCCGAGGTGCAGCGCGCCATGCAAGACATGAACGCCATCGACGGCACCAATATGAACGACGTGATGCTGACCGTCGGCGACCCCGAAGAGTCGGTGAAGTATTTCTCTGGCGCATTGGCAAACGACCCGGGCAGGGTTGATTTAGAACGCGGTCTTGCGAAATCGCTGGTGCGTGCAGGCCGGGCCAACGAGGCTGTCACCGCATGGCAGCTTGTTTTCGCAAATCCGGATGCAAACCTCGACGATCGCGTCGATATGGCCGACGCCCAGATCCGCGATAACCAATGGGACGCCGCTGCCGCAACACTGAACGGTATTCCCCCCACCCACGAAACCTTCAACCGTTATAAACTGGAAGCAATGATTGCCGACAGCAAGCAGCAGTGGTCTAAGGCTGACAGTTTTTACCAGACAGCAGTTGGCCTCACGACGACGCCAGCGAACACCATGAACAATTGGGGCTACTCCAAGCTGACACGTGGCGATTATCCTGGCTCAGAGCGTCTGTTCACCGATGCACTACGGCAGGACAGCACGCTGTTCACCGCTAAGAACAACCTGATCCTCGCCCGTGGTGCGCAGCGTAAATACGATTTGCCCGTGGTACCGATGACACAGGTGGAACGCGCGCAATTACTTTATACAATGGCACTGACAGCCATCAAACAAAACGACATCACGATTGGCAAAGGCCTGCTACGCGAAGCGATCGACACCCATCCCCAACACTTTGAGGAAGCGGCAAGATCTCTTCGCGCCTTGGAAGAGGCGTAAATTATGGACCTGCCAGCTTCCGCTGCTTGGTGGTTCCTGATTGTGGCCGTGCCGGTCGGCTTTTGGGTCGCGTACACTGATCTGTCACGCATGAAGATAACCAATGTCGCCGTTGTGGCCCTATTTTTGGGCTACGCGGTGCTCGGCTACTTCGCCCTCCCGTTAGAGGCTTACCTTTGGGGCTACGTGCACTTGATCGTGGTGCTGATCATCGGCGTTGCCTTGAACGCTATGGGCGGTGTTGGCGCTGGTGATGCCAAATTCGCCGCCGCCGCGGCCCCCATGATCGCTGTCGGAGACATAGGTCCACTTTTGTATATTTTTGCCCTTTGTCTACTGGGTGGCTGGGCAATCCACCGCATTGCCCGCAGGACACCGCTGCGCCGTCTAGCCCCTGATTGGGCTAGCTGGACCTCTGGTCGCCGCTTCCCGATGGGTCTGCCGCTTGCTATGACATTGGTTGCCTATCTAGGGCTCGCGACCCGTGGCGGCATTTAACACCACTCAAAGCAAAAAAAGCCTTCCGATCGAAACCCTTTGTCCATGTTTTGGCCATAAACCCCGAACATACTGGTGATATACGGGGGTGTGACCCCTGATCTATCAGGGGTCGATCGTTTGAATATGCAGACAACAGGGGTTATGGCCCCCCCAAGCCCACGCACTCTTAATGGCATGGCCCTGCCTCTGCCGATGATGCGCGACATCCTGATAAAAACGATGTTCCGCATGAATCTGACACTGGTGACGCAACTTTCGAAGGCAATCTGCCTACCCGTCAACGTGACGCAGGAATTGATGGATATCGCTCGAAGCCAGCTACTGCTGGAAGCGACGGGCAGCATGTCATCTTCTGGCAATACTGAAATGGGGTATCAACTAACCGACGCGGGCCGGAACCGCGCGACAGAAGCCCTCAAGCAGTCTGAATACTTTGGCGCTATGCCGGTTCCGCTAGAGGTTTACCGCGAGCAAATCAAACGCCAGTCAATCCGCAACATCCAGATCACCCGTGACCAACTTACCACTGCCATGGGCCATCTGATCCTACCGCCCGCATTAATTTCCAACCTCGGCCCCGCCGTTTCATCGGGTAGATCGATTCTTATGTACGGCCCGCCGGGCAACGGTAAATCCTCAATCTCCAACGGGATACGCGACGCGCTAGGTGACAAAATCTATGTGCCCCGCTCCATCGAATACTCCGGCCAGGTCATCACTGTTTATGATCCCATCGTCCATTCCAGCGCCGAGGATGACGAACAGGACCCTAACTCTTTGCGCCGCACAACCGGTCGGTACGACACCCGATACGTCCGCTGCGAACGCCCAACTGTCATCACAGGCGGCGAGCTTTCACTCGACATGCTCGACCTCGTCTATAACCCGGTTGCCCGTACCTATCAGGCCCCACTGCAAATGAAATCAACTGGCGGCATCTTCATCGTGGACGACCTTGGGCGTCAGGCCGAACCGCCACAGGCACTCGTCAACCGCTGGATCGTTCCACTAGAGGAATCGAAGGATATCCTTTCGCTCCAGTCCGGCGAAAAGTTCGAGGTGCCCTTTGATACGCTCGTCATTTTCTCTACCAACTTTCACCCTAACGCGATCTTCGACCAAGCCGCGTTGCGCCGTATCTTCTTTAAGATCAAAATCGACGGTCCCGATCAGGCTGATTTCCTGAAAATCTTCGCTCTGGTCGCCCGAAAGAAGAAAATGCCGATGGACGAACGAACGCTCGTTCATTTGCTGAACACACTCTATCCGACGATCGACAACATCTACGCCAACTACCAACCCGTCTTTTTAATCGACCAAATGATCTCGATTTGCGATTTCGAAGGCATCCCTTATCAGATGAACCCAGACATGATGGACCGCGCCTGGGCCAACATGTTTGTCAAAGACGAAGAGATCGTGCGCTGACCGCTTGACCGGGGGGCTATAGCGCCACACATCAGGGCAATGCACTTGCCCCCCGTCATTAAGAATTGGTTCGACAGCCGTGGCTGGTCCATCCATCCGCATCAGCAGGCGATGCTGGACCGCGCTGACGCCCCTGCCCTGCTGCTGATTGCCCCAACGGGCGGCGGCAAGACGCTGGCGGGTTTTCTACCGACCCTCGTCGAGCTAGCGGATGCCACGCACAATGGCCTGCACACACTTTATGTGTCGCCATTGAAAGCACTGGCCTCTGACATCAAGCGCAATCTGACCACGCCCGTTACCGACATGGGCCTGCCGATCCGTATCGAAGATCGCACTGGCGACACAAGCGCCACGCAGAAAAAACGCCAGCGAGCCGATCCACCGCACATTTTGCTGACAACACCCGAGAGCCTCGCTCTACTGACGTCTTACGAGGATGCGCCGCGGATGTTTGCCGGCGTCCAGCGTGTCATCGTGGACGAAATCCACGCGCTTGCGGAATCGAAACGGGGCGACCAACTTATGCTTGCCCTGTCCCGCCTGCAAGCAATGGCCCCAGGCCTGCGCCGTGTCGGCCTGTCTGCAACCGTCGAAAACCCAGCGCGCATCGCACACGGCCTCGCCTGCCACCCGGACCCCTGCGAAATTCTCTATGCCGATGCCGGCCCGGACCCCGACATTTCCATGCTCGTGACCGAAGAGCGGCCACCATGGTCTGGCGGCGGCGCAAAATACGCAATCCCTGCGGTGCTGGAACAGGTCAAACAGCATGAGACAACGCTGATCTTTCACAACACACGGGCCCAAGCCGAAATCTTCTTTCACAACCTCTGGCTGGCCAATGACACTGACCTGCCGATCGGTATTCATCACGGCAGCCTCGACCGTGACCAGCGCCAGCGGGTAGAGGCAGCGATGGTCGCTGGATCTCTACGTGCAATTGTCTGCACGGGATCGCTCGACCTTGGCATCGATTGGGGCGACGTTGACCTTGTCATACAAGTCGGTGCGCCAAAAAACGTCAAACGCTTGATTCAGCGTATTGGCCGCGCCAATCACCGTTACAACGCCCCCTCGAAGGCCCTGTTAGTCCCTGCAAACCGGTTTGAAGTGGTCGAATGCGTCGCTGCCCTTCAGGCCGCACGCGATCACGAACTTGACGGCGACCCACCCGGTCCCGGCCCTCGCGACGTTTTGTGCCAACATATCCTGATCCGCGCTTGCGCCGGAACGTTCGACGCTGATGATCTGTATTCAGAAGTCCGCTCCGTCGGCGCCTACAGTAACCTTACGCGCGACGCTTTTGACGCATGCCTCGATTTCTGCGCCACTGGCGGATATGCCCTCGCCGCCTATGACCGCTGGAAGCGGCTGCAATGCCGCGACGGCTTATGGCACCTGCGCGACCCGCGCGCGACCCGCGACCTGCGCATGAATATCGGTACGATTCAGGATACCGACACCCTCAAAGTTCGCCTCAAAGGTCGATTTAAACCACTGGGAGAGATTGAGGAATCCTTCGCCGCTACGCTCACCCCGGGTGACACATTCCTGATCGGTGGAGAGATAGTGCGCTACGAATCCATGCGCGAAATGTCGGTCGAGGTCACTCGCCGCGCCGACAAAACACCCAAAATCGCAACCTTCATGGGCACCAAATTCGCTACATCCACCCAATTGTCTCAACGGATTTTGCGCATGTTTCAACAAGACGAGTGGCCTGACCTGCCGCAGCACACCGCTGAATGGCTACACATGCAACGGGACTGGTCCAAACTTCCTGAAGCTGACCGCATACTCGTGGAATCTTTCCCCCACGATGGTCGCGCCCATACCTGTTTTTACGGCTTCGCCGGTCGCAACGCCCAGCAAACGCTTGGCCTTCTTCTCACCAAGCGAATGGAAGAGCTTAACCTCAATCCTCTTGGCTTCGTGTCGACTGACTATGCCACCCTCGTTTGGGGTTTGAACCCAGTCGAAGACCCTGCCGTACTGTTCGACCCAAATGCCCTTCACGACGGGTTCACTGACTGGTTGGCGGGCAATGCGGTGATGAAGCGCACGTTTCGCGCGTCAGCCACTATTGCCGGCTTGATCCAGCGCAATCTACCACAGGCCCGGACATCTGGGCGTCAGGCCACCTTCTCGTCCGATATCCTTTATGACACTCTTGCCAAATACGACCCCAATCACCTGATCATGCAAGTGACACGCGAAGAGGCTTTGCGCGGCCTTGTCGATTTTGGTCGTGTCGAGGAAATGCTGGCCCGTACCGCAGGCCGCGTTGATCACGTAATCCTGCCCCGGGTCAGCCCGCTGGCCGCCCCTATGCTGCTGGAAATGGGCCGTGTACCCATTGCGGGCGCAGGCCGCCAACGCCTGATGGAAGTCGCCGCCGCACGACTGATGGAAGAAGCTGGTCTCTCTGCACTCTGACTCTTGAAATTCTCTGTCATTGGGGTCAGGAACAGATCATGAACGGCTTTTCCTTTATATTTGGTGATCACCGCCTGATCGCCCTACCCTCCGGTGCACTTTGGTGGGCCGACCGCCGGCTTCTTTGCATTTCGGATATGCACCTATGCAAGTCGAACCGTATTGCCAGACGGTCAGGACAGATGTTGCCCCCTTATGAAACGCAGGAAACCCTTTCAAAACTTGCACATGACATTGCGCTCACCGACCCGCAGACGGTCGTGTGCCTTGGCGACAGCTTTGACGACCTCACGGCGGCCGAGAGTCTGTCCTTAGAAGACACGACGTCTCTCGTCAGCCTGCAGGCAGGTCGCCGCTGGCTTTGGTTAGAAGGCAACCACGATCCGGGGCCTCTGACGCTGGGCGGCACGCATCTGGCGGTCCACACCGACGGCGGTCTAACATTTCGACATATCGCAAGCGCAACGTTGCTAGAAATTTCAGGGCACTACCATCCGAAACACGCGATCCCCGGCATCGGCGGCGCGCGCGCCTGCTTTCTTAACGATGGCAACCGCCTAATCATGCCCGCCTACGGGGCCTACACTGGCGGTCTGCGGGCGACAGACGCCGCCCTGACCCGTTTATTCGAAGGTCAAACCGTCGCGATCCTGACCGGACACCGCGCGATCTGCGTACCACTTACACGGTCAGGCCGTCCGGCTCCGCCAGTCCGTTGGCGCGACAGCACGCGGTAACTGTATTTGCCAGCAAGCAGGCGATGGTCATAGGGCCGACGCCGCCGGGCACTGGCGTTATCGCGCCCGCGACTTGCGAGGCGCTATCGAAATCCACGTCGCCGACAAGGCCATTGTCCGTGCGGTTGATACCCACGTCGATGACCGTTGCACCCGGTTTGATCCAATCGCCGGTCACCATTTTAGGGCGTCCTACCGCCGCAACGACGATATCCGCCCGCCGCACAACCTCTGGCAAGTTGCGGGTGCGCGAATGCGCAATTGTCACAGTGCAGCTTTCGCCCAGCAACAATTGCGCCATGGGCTTACCGACGATGTTCGATCGCCCGATCACAACTGCATCCATCCCCGTTAGGTCCCCATGATGATCGCGCAGCATCATCAGACAGCCTAGCGGTGTGCAAGGCACCATGGCACGCTGTCCGGTCGACAACAGACCCACGTTGGAAATATGAAAGCCGTCTACGTCTTTCGCGGGGTCGATAGCCGCCAAAATACGCGATTCCTCCATGTGACGCGGCAGGGGAAGCTGCACCAGAATGCCGTGGACCTCTGGATTGGCATTCAGATCCCCGACCAGACGCAGCACTTCGTCCTGCGCCACATCCGCTTTTAGACGATATTCCAATGACAGCATCCCAACCGCCTTCGTCATCTTGCCCTTGGACCGGACATAGACATCAGACGCAGGATCATCACCGACCAGCACGACTGCCAGCCCCGGCGTTATTCCGTGCTCTTCCTTCAAACGTGCCACATGCGCCCCCACGCGGTCGCGCACACGACCCGCAAAAGCTTTCCCGTCGATGATCGTTGCCGTCATTTGTATCTTCTCCTGTCAGGGGACGGTAGGCTAGGCGCGTTCGGGCAAAGCCCTGAACAGCGCCGCACAGCATCCCTAGAACAAACCTTCTATCTGTCCCGCCGCGTTTAGCCGGATGCTCTCTGCAGCGGGTACACTCGGCAACCCGGGCATCGTCATGATCTCGCCGCAGATCGCCACGACGAACCCAGCCCCAGCACTTAGTCGCACTTCGCGAACTGGCACATCAAACCCCGTTGGCGCACCCCTTATACCCGGATCGGTAGTAAAGGAATACGGCGTCTTCGCCATACAGACTGGAAGATGCCCATAGCCCTGCGCCTCCCACTCTGACAATTGCGTCATGATCTTCGCGTCTAAAACCGCCCCTTCGGCGCGATAAATCGTCCGCGCGATCGTATCGATTTTTTCTGCGAGCCCCATATCATCAGGATAGCTAGGCTTAAAAGCGGCCTCTTCCGCATCCGCAACCGCTGCCACGCGTGTGGCCAAGGCCGCAATCCCGGCTGATCCATCAGCCCAATGCCGACAAATCAAGGCTTCGGACCCTTGCGTCGCGACATAGTCCTGCACGGCCTTCAACTCTGCCTCCGTGTCGCCACTAAAATGATTAATGGCTACGATCACCGGCACTCCGAATCCGGTCACATTCTCTATGTGCCGGCCCAGATTGGCACAGCCGTCCTGTACGGCGGCGACATTTTCAGCCCCTAAATCGGCCTTTGAAACCCCGCCGTTCATCTTCATCGCCCGCACTGTGGCCACCAGTACAACGCATGCGGGCGACAGGCCAGCTTTGCGACATTTGATGTTCATGAACTTCTCGGCGCCCAGGTCCGCACCGAATCCGGCTTCTGTCACCACATAGTCGGCGACCTTCAACGCTGTCGCCGTCGCTGTGACCGAATTGCAGCCATGGGCAATATTGGCAAATGGCCCGCCGTGCACAAAGGCTGGCGTCTGCTCTAGTGTCTGCACAAGGTTCGGCTGCATCGCGTCTTTCAGCAGCACAGTCATCGCTCCGTCCGCTTTCAAGTCACGGGCAAAAACCGGAGTCTTGTCGCGCCGATAGGCCACGATGATATCGCCAAGCCTTTTTTGAAGGTCGGAAAGATTTCTCGCCAAACACAGAATCGCCATAACCTCAGAGGCGACGGTGATATCGAATCCCGTCTCTCGTGGAAAACCATTCGTCACACCGCCCAAAGACGTCGTGATCTGCCGCAAAGCTCTGTCATTCACATCCATGACCCGCCGCCAGACGATACGCCGAATGTCGATTTCTAACGCGTTGCCCCAGTAGACATGATTATCGATCAGCGCCGCCAACAGGTTATGCGCAGAGGTGATTGCGTGGAAATCTCCGGTAAAGTGCAAGTTCATGTCTTCCATCGGTACGACCTGCGCATAGCCGCCGCCAGCGGCCCCGCCCTTCATCCCGAAACACGGGCCCAAAGACGCTTCACGAATGCAGATCGCCGCCAGCTTACCGATTGCAGCGAGGCCGTCGCCCAGGCCAACTGTTGTCGTTGTCTTGCCCTCGCCCGCGGGGGTTGGGTTGATGGCCGTCACAAGGATCAGCTTGCCATCAGGACGATCCTGCACGCTGTCGATGAAACGTTGGCTAACCTTCGCTTTATCCCGACCATAGGGCAAAAGATCTTCGTCACCGATGCCCAGCTTCGCACCGATCTCTTGGATGGGACGTATGTGCGCAGCGCGCGCGATTTCAATGTCACTCGTCATACAGATTCCCCTGAGGTGCCGTTGCGTGAAGGTGTCAGCGCCGGGCTATCGCGTCAACGCCTCGCGCGACATCTGCGACGACTGGCAGCTAGGCCAGATACTGCTAGCTACGACAAGCGATAGGCCAAAACCCAGCTCGAACAATTCTTCTAAGGCAGTGAAATGGGCGCCGTAGCCAGCAGGCAGGTAGATACCCACTGCCACAAGTTGGCGATCATCACCGTCGATCAGCACAGAGAGAGCCGCAACAATCACCCCGATAGCAATGGCCCAAGCCCAACCTTTTTTGGCCAATAAGCCACGCGTGAGGGGGATGAAACCTAGCATCACGACTCGGATTAATATCAAGAAAATCGATACCATCGCGCCAGCAGAGACGGCCTTTTGCCACATCGGCGCTGTGCTACTAAAAATTTCAGTATGAAGCAGGCCAGGCTCGAAAAAGCTGTCATGGAAATCCAACTCTCGCAAACAAAACAACATCAAGACTGCCGGGATCGGCCACCAATGCTGTAAACCTTCCAGCCCGATTTTCCCTATCGAAAGACATGTTGCCAAGGCAAATACCAAAAGCCCGGCCAGCTCCGCTCCTCCACGCTCTGACGTCAATGTCGGCACCCAGCCTATTAGCGTGATCGAAATTGTTAAGCCGATTAGCACCGCTGCACACGTCAAACTAAAAATCTTCATTGATCTCGATGCTCCCACTGCACAAGCCGCTGCAAAGTCGTTTAACATGTAATAAACGATGCCAACGTAACAGCAGGCACCGTTTCATGTTCGTATTGAGGGTTGAGGCAGGCAGTAGGATCAGCAAATTAGCAGCCGCCGCGGATCAACAACTGAGTGTCACTTTACCGGTCAAAAATCCAGAAGGTCCGGTTGTGGCGCCCATGCGCGTTGCGCAGGGATGTGAAGCCGCACCAAATCACCCAACCGTAACGTGCCGGGGCGTTCCACCCATGCCGTGACCCCGCGCCTTCCAGCTGCCGCCGCCTTGAAGGCCTTGCCGTGACCCGGTCGGGCATCTTCGATGGTTTTCGCAACCAGATTGCACGGCTGGTTCAACATATCGACCGTCAGCGTGACACCATCAGGCCCCTGCAACCGCGACGAGGGCGGTACATGCGTAAAATCAGCGATCCCACTGACGACGATGCTCGCCCCCAGCCATGCCGGGTCAACTTCTGATAACCCCAACTTATCGGCGATCAGAGAGAGTTCCTCTGCGCTGACGATACTGACCTGCCGTACATTCCGAATTTCGGTGTCCTTGGGATATTGAGACGTCACCCGACTACAGGATGCCCGCGTTAGCCCCGCATGCACCTCTCCGGAAAAGCCATCAAAGCCTAGCATCATCGCATCTAGCGGCTCGCCGACAATCTCTGGCGCGTCGCGGTGTGGCACGCGACCTAGCCATGTGATCTGTCCGACATGCTTCGTTTTTTCCAAGGCTGGCATCGCAGTCTCCAAAACAAGAAAGGCCCCGTGCTTTGCAGCACGGGGCCAGTCCCAATTCAACCCGCATTAAGCAGTGGGTTCAGGTTCCATCCCGCCATCCGGCGTCGAAGGTTTACGCGTCTTCGGCACCGAGGGGATCGTATTCCCACCAGAGGGCGGAGCATCATCCTGATCGCTACCACGGTTCAGGGCTTCGCCAGCGATAACCCGCGCGATTTCGTTGCCAGTCAGGGTTTCGTATTCCAACAAACCCTGCGCAAGACGTTCCAGATCGTCACGCTTTTCAGTCAGGATACGCTTCGCGGTTTCGTAACCTTCCTGAATCATCGACTTGACCTTGTCGTCGATAATTTTTTGCGTGTCGGCGGAGTGGTTGGTGCCACCACCGTAGTTTCCCAAATACGACGACTGTTCGTTCGCGTAGTCAACGAAACCCAGTTCCTCCGCATAACCAAACTGCGTTACCATCGCCCGAGCAATCTTGCTGACCTGCTGAATGTCCGAAGACGCACCAGAGGTCACTTGATCCTTACCGAACACAAGCTCTTCAGCCACACGACCACCCATCGCCATCGCGATTTTGGAGGTATATTTCGTGTAGCTAACCGACAGCTGGTCGCGTTCTGGCAGGCTCAACACCAAACCCAAGGCACGGCCACGTGGGATGATCGTCGCCTTGTGGATCGGGTCGTGTTGCGGAACGTTCAGGCCAACGACGGCGTGACCGGCTTCGTGGTAGGCTGTCAGCTTCTTCTCGTCCTCGGTCATGACCATGGACCGACGTTCGGCACCCATCATGACCTTGTCCTTGGCGGACTCGAAATCGATCATCGTTACAAAGCGCCGTCCGACACGTGCAGCCGTCAGAGCAGATTCGTTTACGAGGTTCGCTAAGTCGGCGCCCGAAAAACCGGGCGTGCCGCGGGCGATGATGCGCAAATCTACATCCGGACCCAGTGGCACCTTACGGGCATGGACAGACAAGATCTTCTCGCGGCCCTTAATGTCGGGGTTCGGCACCGTGACCTGACGGTCGAAACGACCGGGACGTAACAGCGCAGGGTCCAGCACATCGGGGCGGTTGGTAGCCGCGATGATAATAATACCCTCGTTGGCTTCGAAACCGTCCATCTCGACCAGTAACTGGTTCAATGTCTGTTCACGTTCGTCATTACCGCCGCCGTAACCGGCACCACGGGACCGGCCCACAGCATCAATCTCGTCGATAAAAACGATACAGGGCGCGTTCTTCTTTGCCTGTTCGAACATGTCACGGACACGGCTTGCACCGACACCCACAAACATCTCGACAAAATCAGAACCCGAAATTGTGAAGAACGGCACGCCGGCCTCGCCTGCGATGGCACGCGCCAGCAGGGTTTTACCCGTACCCGGGGGACCGACAAGCAGCGCGCCTTTTGGAATCTTACCACCGAGTCGCGAAAACTTCTGCGGGTTGCGCAAGAATTCGACAATCTCTTCCAGTTCGTCCTTGGCCTCGTCAATGCCGGCGACCTCGTCGAATGTCACACGGCCATGCTTTTCGGTCAGCAGCTTCGCCTTGGACTTGCCAAAGCCCATCGCACCACCTTTGCCGCCGCCTTGCATGCGGTTCATAAAGTAAACCCATACGCCGATCAGCAGCACGAATGGCAGCAAACCAATCAAGAACGATTGAAGCCCCGACTGTTCCTGACTTTGGGCAGTCACCGGGATGTCGCGTGCAATCAACAGGTTGGTGACTTCTGCATCTACTGGCTTGATCGTGACGTAGTCCCGACCGTCGGTTCCGCGATAGCGGACCTGTTCGCCATCAAGCGTCACACTAGCGACAGAGTCGCTTTCTACGGCAGAGACGAATTCAGAATAGCTCTTGGAATTGCTCATCCCCGCGCCGGTGCCACCACTGAACAAATTGAACAGCGTCAGAACCAACAGGAACAGGACGACCCAAAAGACGATGTTACGTGCGTTGCCCAATGTTAGGCTCCTTTGACATCGGAAAATTAACGCGGGACTCCGCCCCGTGTCGCGTTGCAATCAAAATAGACATTCCGGCGCGATCTTCAATGCGCAAGCCGGGCAAGGAGTAATTCTTCACCCGAACCCGGCGGGATCATCCGGTGTGACGGCCCAAATCCGAAGGGTGCGAAGGCAATCAGAGTGTCGCCATCCCACACCGCAGGCAGGCCTGCCAGTACGTGGCGCGGGGCGCGGGGCGTCGGTTTGTCGGGCATCTGTGCCAAACCGACCTGCCCCAAAGCGCGCACGTCCAAGCCGTTGATATCAGACCCTTCCAAGCGCCAACCAGTATCCCAATAACAGTCTGGCCCGGCCACAGCCATCGCCTGCGCCACTGCCTGGGGCTCTCGCGCAACATAAAGCAACTCGCGATGCGGCACGATGACCCCCCCCGCCAAGACAGCCGCCCCGCCAGAGGATGCGCGGATCACCGCCTCTTCAAGCGGTCCCAAACGGGGACGATAAGCCGCAGCGCTGACCGTCATTAGTGCCGCTGCAACCAGCCGCAACTGCGTTTCTTCATGCAAAGCGTCAAAACCATCGCGATCCCAAACCACGGCACCCGGCGCTGTCGAATCGGTACGCGCGAGTCGTGCTGCTGCCTCCCGGGCCATCCCTTGCAACGCCACCTTGGCACGCGACATGTGGGCCGCAGTGACGGAAAGCGTACGCGTATCCAGCCCCTCCGCCCCGATAAGATGTCGCATACGAACGCGGGCGTAATCGGTATCCTCATTACTAGGATCGTCTACGAACGGGATTTTCAGGATTTTCAAATACTGTCGCAGGTCCGCCCGCTTTTCATTCAGCAATGGCCTCAGGATCCGCAAGCCACCGCGCGTCGAATCCTCTGCCATCGCGGCCAGTCCATCAACGCCAGATCCGCGTGCCAGTCTCAAAAGGACAGTCTCTGCCTGATCGTCGCGAGTGTGGGCCATCAGTACCGAAGCGCCAGCAGCGGCATGCTGTAACAACGCGCGCCGGGCCTGACGCGCAGCATCTTGCAGGTTGCCCTGCCCGTTCCAGCTGTTCCATGACAACGTATTATGCTGCAATCCGAGGCCAAGCGCCTCGTCCGCAACCATCGCTGCTTCGGCTGCGCTTTCGGCCCGCAATCCGTGATCCACAGTCGCGACTGTTAGCGTCACGCCGTAAACCCGCGCCCAACCTGCGGCCAGATGCAGCAACGCCATGCTGTCGCCGCCACCAGACACAGCGAGGCACAATCGCTTGGGGAAATCAGGCCCTAACAAATGCCCCATGCGGTCCGCGAACCGCAGGGGCAAGCCGGGCGTCAGGGGCATGCCAGCGTAACACGCGAGTTGGCAGCATCGGCCACAAATGGCGAGGTTGGAAAACGTACAGCGACTTCGTTCAGCGTGACGCAGGCGTCTTGGACCTGGCCGACGCCACCAAGTGCATTGCCAAGGCGAAATAATGCCTCGGGTGCTGATGTACCGTCAGGGTTGCCGGAAAACGCTTCAAGATAGGCGCGCGCGGCGTTCGCCGTATCGCCCAACCCGTCCAGCGCGCGGCCCCGCATCAGGGCCGCATCTTCGGTCAGGGGCGAACCCGGGTAGGTCGCGCTAAAGGCCGCAAGGAGATCCGCGGCGCTGCGAAAGTCACCGGATGCGAGCGCCTCCTGCGCCCGCTGGTAGTCCTGACTTTCGCCGACGGCGAGTTGTGGCATCTGTGCTGGCGCGGGTGCCGCTGTCGGTACCTGTGCCGCTGAATCGACGCCGCCCAACGACGGGGTGTCGCCAAGGGCGCCAATATCGCACCCCTCTTCGATCTCGCACAAACGAAATTCAAGATCGCCAATCCGGTTGGTTCCGTCAGTCGTGATCCTATTAATGCGGAACTCAAGCTCTTCGGTCTTGCCAGTCAGACGGGTCAATTCACTTTCGATGGCATTCAGCCGGTCCAGCGGAGTGTTCCCGACTGAACCGGTCGTCAGCGCGCCCGTGGTCGATAATTCCGACCGCAAACCCTGCACATCCTTATAAAGCGTACCAAGCTGCTGCCGGATATCCGCCAGCGTAGCAGTATCCTGCGCGCCAGCTGACGTCGCACCGAACATCAGTGCGCCAACGACTGCCACTTTCAGTGCGACGCCCCGCATCAGCTAAGCGAGCCGACAGAAATGACAGTGACCGCACGCCGGTTCTTTGAATAGCAGGCTTCGTTGGAGCAAACCTCAATCGGACGCTCTTTGCCGTAGCTAATCGTCCGCAGACGGGTCGAAGGAATCCCCCGAGAGATCAGGTATTCCCGGACAGCGTTCGCACGACGCGCACCAAGTGCGAGGTTGTATTCCCGCGTTCCCTGCTCGTCAGCGTGGCCTTCGATGATGGCCAGATAATCATTATTGGTCGTCAGCCAGTTGGCCTGACCGTCCAGCGTCGCTTGCCCCTGCGGGGTCAGGCTGCTGCTGTCCACGACGAACAACACGCGGTCGCCCACAGTTTGCTGAAAGTATTCGGCGCTACGCGGGTCAGAGGCCCCACCCTGCGGCATCGCGTTGCCCAATGGTGCACCGCCAGCATTCGCGTCCATACCGTCGGCACCGCCAAAGCGGTCCGGACGGGTGCAGGCTGCGGTGGACAGCGCCAGCACAATCAGCATCGCCTTCGTCGTCATCTTCATTTTAAATCGCCCTGTCTGAACTCTTGTCATTAAACTAGCACGCAAAAGCGCACTTGGGAATTACGGCTGTAGCGGGCCCCACGCTGGATCGGACGCACCGCCCTGAACGGGCACCTCTTTTAGGTTCCGGCCGGAAATATCGACCGAATACAGCGCCGAAGTGCCACCAGCACCTTGAGTTTCGCGCGTAAACATCAGTACGCGGCCATTCGGGGACCATGTCGGGCCTTCGTCAAGAAAAGAGGTCGTCAGCAGACGCTCCTCGGACCCGTCAGTGCGCATAACACCAATGTGAAACTGCCCGCCGTTCTGATTGGTGAAAGCAACCAAATCGCCGCGCGGTGACCAAACCGGCGTGCCATATCGCCCTTCACCAAAGGACACGCGACGCGGCTCGCCGCCGCCAGCGGACATGATGTAAATTTGGCTGCCACCGGACCGGTCAGACTCAAATACGATCTGGCTGCCATCGGGTGAAAAACTGGGCGCGGTTTCGATGCTGGGCGCGTTCGTCAACCGAGTTGACCCACCGCTGTTCAAGTCAGAAATA
Organism: Loktanella sp.; assembly: GCA_024635625.1. Classification (GTDB taxonomy): domain Bacteria; phylum Pseudomonadota; class Alphaproteobacteria; order Rhodobacterales; family Rhodobacteraceae; genus Loktanella. The sequence continues at coordinate 41,187 of JAGXIQ010000020.1, forward strand.
TATAGGTCAGTGTTGCCACCGTTTGCGATGGAATAGACCACGCGGCTGCCGTCCTTGGAAAAGCGAGGAGAGAACGCCATTTCGCCCTCTGCCGTTTGCACCTGCCGCTTGGACACAGATCCGACGTCCAGCAGGTTGATCCGCGGAAATCCTGATTCGTAAGACGTATAAAGCACGCGGTCACCACTGGGTGAAAAGCGTGGGGCCAGCACGATAGTGCTGCTGTCGGTCAGGAACTGCGTGTTCGCACCGTCGAAATCCATAATCGCCAGACGTTTCTGGCGGTTGTCCTTCGGTCCCTGCTCGGCCACGTAAACAACACGACTGTCGAAATAACCGCCCTCGCCCGTAATGCGCGAATAGGCGGCATCAGCCACTTTATGCGCCATCCGACGCCAGCCGCCGACAGTGCCAGCGAATTGTAAACCCTCGCCGAGTTCGGCACCGGTAAAGACGTCGTATAGCCGAAATTTCACGGTCAACTGATCGCCATTAACGCTGACTGCGCCGCCGATCAAAGCCTGAGCGTTGATCGCGCGCCAATCGGGATAGGCCACTGGCGACCCAAAAGCGCCCATCTGGCTGATGAATGCACTTTGCGGAATTTCACGAAACAAGCCGGTGCCACTCAGGTCCTGCGCAACTAAGGCGCTAATATCGCTGGCCACCTGCTCTGCCCCGGCAGTTTCCGCCTGAAAGGTCGGGACCGCAAAGGGCAGTGGTTCGATTACACCGTCGGTAATCGTCAGGCGCAGCGGGCCACTTTGGGCCAGCACAGGTGCGCCTGCGCCAAACGCCAGCATGGCGGCCATCGCTGCGATCATAAACCGGTTCTTCATCACTCTCGTCCTCACTCGCAGGGCTTTGCGCCCGTTTGCCTCTTATTGCCACACTATCAAGTCCGCGCGTGTCTTGCTACGCCCGACAGGCGATCTTCCGCCGTCAACGCAATCGCATCCCCGACGGATCAAAGGTGATTTCGACTTCTTGCCACTCGCTATATTTATCAACCGGCAGGTCATAGCCGTCCGTTCCTTGGCATCGCAGGATTGCCCGCCGCGCCGCATCGTAAGCAATCTTCGTTGCCGCATCGTCGCCGCCACTGGCCGCCACCTGCCGCACGTCCCCGCTGACTTTGCCGTTCTGGTCTAAATCAAACCCGACCGTCATCGTCACCCGCGCCGCTTGCGACCCCGGGTCCACGTTCCAACAGCGATTGACTGCAACGCGAAAACCTTCCCGCTCTGACCCTGTCATGGGCGGGCCTTGTGGTACATTTGCTGCCTGTGCAAGAGGCGCCGCTGCAGCAGCCGCTGCCTCTAGTGCCGCCTGCACAGCGGATTGATCCACCGATGGCGTCGGCACTTCAGCCGTTTCGGTCTCGACCTCTGGCGCAGGGGCAGGCGTCGGGCGGTTGGGCCGGGTGCGCGGGCGCGGCGTTTCGGTCAAACGACCCTGCGGGGTTTCCGCTTCGGTCACGATTTCGGTCGCGGCTTCCTCGGGTGCCGTTTGTTCTTGGGACTGTTCGACCACCGGTGCGTCGGGGGCCGCATCCGGGCTGGCTTGATCCTGCGCCACGTCGGCGGGGGCCGCATCCGGGGGCGGCGGCGCGACCGGATCAGGCGTGATCCGCTGCGCCGGGCGTGGCACCGGACGCGGGCTTTCCATCAAGTTAGGGGCCGCAACAACTTCTTCTGCCGGTGGGCCGGGGCTTGCGGGCGCATCGCTGATAACCGGCATCGGTTCTGGCGGCTCCGGTGCCGGAGGGGGCGGCAGATCTGGCGTGGGCGGCTGGACAACGTCCGGCGGCGGCGGTGGCGCTGCGGCCTCTTCTTGCACGGGCGTCTCTGGTGCGGCTTCCGACGCAGGCGTTTCTGGCGCCTCTGGCGGGGCATCCGTGGGGTCTGGCGTCGTCGCGGCCACAATGGCCGCGTATTCCTCTGAGCTCACAACGGAAACTTCGCTGATTTCGAACGGCAGCGGTTCGCTATCGAAACCCCAGCCAGCAATTAGCCAGACCAGCAGCGCCAGATGCCCTGCCGCCGAGACATATGTGCCCGTCGTTCGTTCCATGCCCTAGTTGCCAGCTCCGGCCTCTAGGGCCCCTTGCAAAGCAGAGCCGCCAATATCAGTCACTAGACCGATGTTACTGAAGCCAGCAGCATTCAACGCACCCATGACTTCTGCGACACGATTCCACGCGTTACCGCCGTCGGCCCTTAGAAAAATACGATCACTGGTCCGTTCAGCCGCAATCGCTTGCAACCGCGTAATAAGATCGCCTTCTGCCGTGTCAGTGTTCTGGATCGCAAGTGATCCGTCGCCCTTGATCGTCACTGTCAGCGGTTCTTCTTCGTCACTTGGTAGCGCGTTCGCTGCCGTCTTGGGCAACTCCACTGGCACGCCCACGGTCATCAGCGGGGCCGCGACCATGAAGATGATCAGCAGCACCAGCATGACGTCCACAAAGGGCGTGATATTAATCTCAGCCATCGGCTGTGCGCGTCCCCTACGCCGCCCACGCCTGTTGCCAACGTCAGCCATCTCAGGCGTCCAGCTGACGCGACAGAATGGTGCTGAACTCGTCAGCAAAGGCCTCATAGCTCGCCACGATCCGGTCGGCATCCGCGCTTAGTTTGTTGTAAAAGATAACCGCGGGGATGGCGGCCATCAGGCCCAAACCGGTGGCTAGCAAGGCTTCCGCGATGCCCGGCGCGACGACTGCAAGGTTCGTGTTCTGCGCCTGTGCAATTTCGATAAAGGCGTTCATGATCCCAAAGACCGTTCCGAACAGGCCAACATAAGGCGCTACCGATCCGGTCGTTGCCAGCACCGCCAGCCCCTTCTGCAGTTTGGCAGTCTCTTTGGCTATGGCCACATCCATGCTGCGGTCGATCCGTGCCTGCGCGCCCGCAATCAAATCACCATCTTGTCGGTGAGAGCGACGCCACTCTGTCATACCAGCGCTAAAGATCACCTCCGCCGCACCTTGGGGCTGGCCCGCGATTTGGTCGTAAAGCTGATCCAGCGGCTCGCCACTCCAAAAGGCGCGGTCGAACATGTCGGCGGCCGCACGTGCCTTGCGGTACTGAATGGTCTTGTCGACGATGATCGACCAGCACCAAATACTTGCGCCGATCAGCGCGAACATGACGAGTTTCACGAGGATGGTCGCGTGGGCGAACATCGACCACATCGTGATGTCGGTGACTGTTTCCATGGTGCCTGCTCTGACGTTTGGCCGCTTACGCGGTCTGATTGGGCGCAATTCTAGCGGAACCAACACCAAACGCCAACGCCAATCCACACACGATTACGCCAGACGGCAAAGGCCCGCTAACGCGACGGACTGCGCAGCGCCTTTGGCAATCGCGTGGGTCGTCCCGCTAGGGTCATGCAGACCGCCGTCACTTCGGCTCGGAACAAGACATCAGTCCCGCGCCGTACCTCTTGATCAAAGACCCATCGAACGGCGCTTTGGGCGCGGTGCGAGGTATGCACGATCAAGCGATCATCTAGCCGTGCCGGTCCCAGATAATCCGCGACCACCCGCGTCACAACAAAGACGATCCCCTCTTTGTCGCGCATCTCTAGCTGGTTCATCCCCAAAACCTCGACCAGTTCGGACCGGCCACGCTCGATGAACTTCAGGTAATTGGCGTAATAGACGATCCCACCCATGTCGGTGTCTTCGTAATAGACCCGAACCGGCGTTTCATGGCTCATTGCATTAAGCCCACCCGTGCCGCGACCCGCATGGCATGGCTCGCGTCGCGCGCCACACATGGAAGCACTGGATCGTAAACCGCCCGCACAATACCTGCGACCTCTGGCCGGATAACTGCGGCGCCATTTATTACCGCTAACGGGGACACGCCCACAAACGCCTGATCCGACCACAGCACAATCGTCTGCACGGCCTGCGATAGTGCCAGCGTATCCGCGCTGACCGCCTCCAGATGCTCGTCCATGCGCAGAAAGACGAAACAGGCCTTGATAGCCCCTGTGTCGTCAAAACGGAAAATCCTATACTGATTAGCATCCGCCCCCTGCAAGCGCGCAACCAGCGACACCAAATCCGGCACCATCCGATCAAGATGCGGGACATCCGTCAATTCTGACCAGTCCCGGCAGAAAAAGACCATCAGATTGGCCCCCAATTCCCAGTCCGTTTCGGCCATCTTATGGTTCGCCAAGGTGACGACCGCCTCTATCGCCCCCTTGAAAACGCTAAGTGTCGCATCATCCACGCCAAAAACGACAGGCACGATAGGCCGCCCCCACCGCGCGCATAAGTAGGTGTTATCGCCGCGCGTGAACTTTGCTTTCACTTGCTCAGCATCAATCATTCCGCCTAAATCCTTGCTTGTCCCAAAATACTCTCTGCCACCATGATTTGGCGCATTTCAACGCAGTCGAGAGTGTAGAATATCAGTCAAAAAGATCACTTTCATGCTTAGGCACATCCAGCCCCAAATGCCGCCAAGCGTCCCTTGCCAGCATTCGCCCCCGAGGGGTCCGCTGAATTAATCCCTTCTGCAACAGATACGGCACGATCACATCTTCTAGGCTATCTCGGCTCTCACTCAGGGCCGCACTCAAGGTCTCGATTCCGACTGGCCCACCACCGTAGCTTTCGGCGATCAAACGCAGATACCGCCGATCGGCGTTATCCAAACCAAGATCGTCTACGCCCATTCGGGTAAGAGCCCGATCTGCAATCGCATGGTTTACAGTGCCGTCGCCCTCAACCAGTGCGAAATCCACAACGCGCCGCAGCAACCGCCCGGCAATGCGGGGCGTTCCCCGCGCCCGCCGCGCAATCTCGCGTGCGCCATCCGGTGTCGCGGGCGCGCCCAACAACCGCGCGCCGCGCGTGACGATTTCATGCAGTTCGTCTTCCGTATAAAATTCCAGCCGCACAGGAATGCCAAAGCGATCTCGCAACGGTGTCGTCAGTAGGCCCATCCTCGTCGTGGCCCCCACCAGCGTAAAGGGCTGCAGTTCGATTCGCACGGTGCGCGCCGCAGGCCCTTCGCCGATCACAAGATCCAAGGCGAAGTCTTCGAGCGCGGGATACAAAACCTCCTCCACCGCCGGATTCAGGCGGTGAATCTCGTCAATGAACAGCACATCCTTGGGTTCCAGATTGGTCAGGATCGCCGCCAAATCACCCGCCCGCGCCAGAACGGGACCAGAGGTCATCCTGAAACCGACCCCCAACTCTCGCGCCATAATCTGCGCCAGCGTCGTCTTGCCCAAGCCTGGAGGGCCATGAAACAATACATGGTCCATGGCATCTTTGCGCATCTTTGCGCTCTCGATAAAGACTTTCAGGTTCGACCGCGCTTCGCGCTGGCCAATGAACGCTTCAAGCGTCTGTGGCCGCAACGCGCGATCGCTATCCTCCGGCAAAGGCTCCGGTCGGATCAAAGGGTCGGGTTCATCCATGGCCCAGCCTTATCCCTTCGGCGCCAGCAGCTTCAAGGCCGCCCGGATTAGGCCACTGGTATCCGCGTCAGGCGTCATCGCCTCGGCGACCGCCGCTGCCGCATCGCCGGGGGCATAGCCCAAGTTCACCAACGCAGACAACGCCTCGCCTTGCGCCGGGTTCGACTTTGGCGCGGTACGGCGGGCCTTCGGCGCGGGTGCATCCTCTTCGATCACCACATCATCATCTTCCCCGACACCGCCCGACATCGCCATCAGGGCTGGTGCCTTGTTTTTCAACTCGATTGCCGCGCGTTGTGCGATCTTCGGCCCGACACCCTTGGCCTTAGCCAATGCATGCCAGTCGCCAAGTGCAATGGCCTTGCTCACACCTTCCGGCCCAAGCGCCCCAAGGATCGCAAGCGATGCCTTCGCCCCGATTCCCTGTACGCCCATCAATAACCGGTGCCATTCCTTTTCTACCAAAGAGGTGAAGCCAAACAATTGTAGGTTATCTTCCCGCACCAGCAGATCCGTATAAAGCGCTACAGCTTCGCCAGTGCCCGGCAGGCCTGCCATTGTTCGGTCACTGATATAGACAAGGTATCCGACCCCACGCACATCAATCAGCACGTGATCTACAGCACGATAATCCAGCCGCCCAGCAATTCGGCCGATCACGACGCAACCTTGGCCGCAGCCTTTTGGAGTGCCTTGTTCAGATGCCCCGCCGACTGCAAATGGTGCGCGTGGCAAATGGCAATCGCAAGTGCATCTGCCGCGTCGGGCCCTGCAAGCTTCACCCCCGGCAGTTGCAAACGTACCATGTGATCAATCTGCGCCTTGGCGGCATGGCCGACGCCGACCACCGCCTTCTTAACCGCATTGGGTGCGTATTCGCCGACTTCTATGCCGGCTTGTGCTACGACCAGCAGCGCAATCCCGCGCGCCTGACCTAACTTCAGTGTACCGACAGCATCCTTGTTTACAAATGTCTGCTCTACGGCCGCGCGGTCCGGCGCATGGGTGATCATCACGGCACTCAGCCCCTGATACAGAACCAACAACCGTTCTGCGAGATTGTCACCCAAGCCGTGACACACCCCGTTGGCGACGTGAACGATTCGGCTGCCCTGTACGTCGACGACGCCCCAGCCCATGTTCCGCAACCCCGGATCGATCCCCAACACCCGCATCGCGCCCTCATTCTTTTCTTATGATTGCAGAAGCGTTAGCACAAAACGCGAACACAAACCAAGCGACCTTCGCATCCCGCCATCACGACCTTCGCATCCCGCCATCAAAAGGTCACAATCGATGCTTGGTTGCGGCAAACCTAGGCCCGGCACCGACGATTACTTCTTGCGCTTTATGATTATTATTATGGCATTCTGAAAACACATGGGTGCCCTGCAAAAAACAGGGGTGGTCGCCTTTGCGAACGGTCACTACGTGCCAAACATCAACTCAATCGCTGCGAGACGCAGCAAACCACTAGGAGCCATTCCATGGCATCGCTCAACTCGACCCGCACCAACCCCGCCCTGACCGGCAGCATCGGCTTCGGGCTTTTTACATCGATCGTGTCCCGTCTTGGAACATGGAACGACGCGCGCATCACGCGCAAGTCTTTGTCGCAGCTTTCGGCCCGCGAACTCGACGACATCGGCCTTTGCTACGGCGACATCGACACTGTCGCAGCTGGTGGATTGCGCCGCTAAACCTTAGTTAGAGCGTGTTGCAGTTAATCGGTCTCGTATCCGGCAGCTTTGAAGTAGTTGTAGCACTCCTCGTCGGAGAATAGGTGGCAGACATGTCCCACCGCCGCCCAAAGTTGGTCGTAGGTCCGTGCCGCCGCCTTTCTGATGAGAGCCTTCAGCTTGGAAAAGGCCATCTCGATCGGATTTAGGTCTGGGCTGTATGGCGGCAGGAACAGGAACCACGCGCCGAC
>JAGXIQ010000021.1 GCA_024635625.1 Loktanella sp.
GTGGGCTGGTCTTTGGCGTACATCTTCAGGCTTTGGATATCCGTCACCGGACGACCGTCGCGCTGCATGCCAAGGATAAAGGCAAAGGTGCCGATGTTCATGGTCACATAGATCGCCATGTAGATCAGCATCGCCTGCACACCCAGCGCAGTGCCAGCCGCCAGACCCATCAGAGCATAGCCCATGTGAGCGATGGACGAGTAAGCCATCAGACGCTTGATATCGCGCTGGCCAATCGCCGCGATCGATCCAAGGAACATCGAGATCACGGACAGGAAGGCAATGATCTGCTGCCAGTCGCCAGTGATGCCGCCGAAGGCATCGAACATCAGGCGGGCGAACAGCGCCATGGCGGCGACCTTGGGGGCCGTTGCAAAGAACGCGGTGATCGGCGTGGGCGAGCCTTCGTAGACGTCCGGCGTCCACATGTGGAATGGTGCCGCACTGACTTTGAACGCAAGACCCGAGATCAAGAACACGAGGCCGAACAGCAGACCCAGCGACGGCTGATCCTGCACGCCGGCCATGATGCCAGAGAACAATGTCGTGCCGGTGAAGCCATAGGTCAGCGAGGCACCGTAAAGCAGCAGACCAGAGGACAACGCGCCCAGCACAAAGTACTTCAGGCCAGCTTCTGTCGATTTTACACTGTCACGGCGCAAGGACGCGACGACATAAAGCGACAGCGACTGCAGCTCTAGGCCCATGTAAAGCGACATGAGATCACCAGCGCTAACCATGACCATCATGCCGACGACGGCAAAGACCACCAGCAGCGGATATTCGAACCGCAACAAGTTACGGGCGACCATGTATTGCTCGCTCATCACCAAGACGGCGGCGGCGGACAGCAGGATCATGACCTTGGCAAAGCGCGAAAAGCTGTCGGCGACAAACATGCCGTCAAACGCTGTCTGCGCATCGGCACCGTTCGTCATCAGCCAAGCGGCCACCAGCACAAAGATGCCAGAGGTCAGCCAGACCAGCAGCGACGCCGCCCCGTCTTTGACGGTGTAAACGGCCGCCAGCAAGGCGATGATCGCATAGACCGCCAGTGCGATTTCCGGCAGGACAATCTGGATATCGGCAGAAATCATGGGTCCGTTTCCTTAGTGCAAAGCGACTTGAGTGGCTGCGGTAAACGCCGCGGTCGCCGTGTCGTATTGATCGATCAGCGCGCCAACCGACGGCCCGATGATATCGGTAACAAGGCTGGGATAGACGCCCAGCAACAAGGTCATCACCACCAGCGGGGCAAAGATCGCCCGCTCGCGGGTTGTCATATCGGTGATCGACTTCAGGCTTTCCTTGATCAGATCGCCCATAACGACGCGGCGATACAGCCACAGACCGTAAGACGCCGACAGGATCACGCCAGAGGTGGCGATTACAGCGACCCAGGTGTTCACCTGGAAGATGCCCATGAGGACCAAGAATTCACCCACGAAGCCAGATGTGCCCGGCAGACCGACGTTGGCCATAGTGAAGAACATGAAGATCAGCGCATAGGCCGGCATCCGGTTCACCAGACCGCCATAAGCGTCGATGTCGCGGGTGTGCATCCGGTCGTAAATCACGCCAACGCAAAGGAACAGCGCGCCAGAGATAAAGCCGTGGCTGATCATCTGGAAAATCGCGCCATCAATGCCCTGCTGGTTCACCGTAAAAATACCCATGGTGACGTATCCCATGTGTGCAACGGACGAATAGGCAATCAGCTTTTTCATATCCTGCTGCACCAACGCAACAAGAGAGGTGTAGACGATTGCAATCGCCGACAGCCACAGCACCAGCGGGCCGATGACTTCGGACCCGATGGGGAACATCGGCAGCGAAAAGCGCAAGAAGCCGTAGCCGCCCATTTTCAGCAGGATCGCAGCCAGCACGACAGAACCCGCAGTCGGGGCCTGCACGTGGGCGTCAGGCAACCACGTGTGCACCGGCCACATCGGCATCTTCACCGCAAAGCTGGCGAAGAAGGCAAGGAACATCAGCGTCTGCGCGCCGCCAACAATGTTGATCCCCAGCACGGTAAAGGCGTCCGACGGGAAAACCGTCGTCATCAGCGTCGGGATGTCAGAGGTGCCTGCGATGTTGATCATGGCGACCATGGCCACCAGCATCAGGACCGACCCAAGGAAGGTATAAAGGAAGAACTTGAACGACGCGTAAATACGGTTCGCCCCGCCCCAGATGCCGATGATCAGGAACATCGGGATCAGGCCTGCCTCGAAGAACAGATAGAACAGGATCATGTCCAGCGCCATAAAGACGCCCAGCATCAGCGTTTCCAGCAGCAGGAACGCGATCATGTATTCCTTAACGCGGCTTTCCACGCCCCAGCAGGACGCGATCACCAGCGGCATCAGGAACGTGGTCAGCATCACGAACAGCACGGAAATGCCGTCGACGCCCATTTTATAGTTCAGACCCAGTAGCCAAGAATGCTCCTCGACCATCTGAAAGCCGGTGTCGGCAGGATCGAACTGGAACAGAATGAACAGCGAAATCAGGAACGTCGCGGACGTGGCAAACATCGCCACCCACTTGGCATTGCGCTGTGCCGCCGCGTCATTGCCCCGCAGGAACAGCGCCAGAATGGCAGCGCCGATCAGCGGAATAAACGTGGTGAGTGAAAGCAGGTTGCCCATTAGTTGGCCCCTCCGGTCAGAGTGACCCAGGTCAGCAGGGCCGCGATGCCCGCCACCATGGCAAAGGCGTAGGTGAACAAGTAGCCGGACTGCATCCGTCCAGCGGTGCGAGTCAGGAACGGAACGATACCAAGGGCCAGACCGTTGATGCCGCCATCAATGGTGCCTTCATCGCCGCGCTTCCACAGGAAGCGGCCAATCGCCAGCGCAGGCCGCACGAAAAGGAAGCCGTAGATTTCGTCAAAGTACCATTTGTTCAGCAAGAACTGATACAGATGCGACTGGTTCGCCGCCAGCTTGCCCGGCAGATCAGGACGGCGGACGTAGAACATGTACGCGGTGACAAAACCGATCAGCATGGCGATGAACGGCGACAGCTTGACCAAGACAGGCGCGTGGTGCGCGTCGTCAATGACGTGATTGTCGGCCGCCATATAGATGGCACCCTGCCCCGGCGTGTAAGTGTTCGCAGCAACGTCGCCGTGATCAGCCTCGCCTTCCGATGCAACCGCGTGCTCGGCCTCAGCCTCAGCCTCGGCAACAGCGTGGTAACCTTCTGCGGCAGCCTCTTCGCCGCCTTCGGTCGCATGTGCCTCTGCCGTGGTCATACCAAAGAACTGTTCGATTTTGTGGTGATCGCCGAAAAAGCTGTTGTACCAGACCATGCCGCCAAAGATTGCGCCAAGGCTCAGGACACCCAGAGGGATCAGCATGACCATCGGGGATTCGTGGGCGTGATCATGCGTATGGTGATCGCCGCGCGCCTTGCCGAAGAAGGTCATGAACATCAGGCGCCAGCTGTAGAAACTGGTGAACATCGCCGCGATGACCAGCATCCAGAAGCTATAGCCCGTGCCACCAGCCCAAGCGGATTCGATAACCGCGTCCTTGGACAGGAAGCCAGCGAAACCAAAGTGGGTCAGCGGAATGCCGACGCCGGTGATAGCCAGCGTACCGATCATCATCGCCCAGAACGTATAGGGCAGCTTTTTGCGCAATCCGCCATAGTTCCGCATGTCTTGTTCGTGGTGCATCCCGTGGATCACAGAACCCGCGCCAAGGAACAGCATCGCCTTAAAGAAAGCATGCGTCAGCAGGTGGAACATCGCGACGGAATAAACGCCCACACCGGCAGCCACGAACATGTAGCCCAGCTGCGAACAGGTGGAATATGCGATAACGCGCTTGATGTCGTTCTGCACCAGGCCCACGGTCGCAGCAAAGAACGCGGTCGAGGCACCGACGAAAACAATCATCTGCTTCGCCTCGGGCGCGTATTCGAACAGCGGCGACATGCGGCAAACAAGGAACACACCGGCGGTGACCATGGTCGCGGCGTGGATCAGCGCGGACACAGGTGTCGGGCCTTCCATCGCGTCGGGCAGCCACGTGTGCAGGAACAGCTGGGCGGATTTACCCATCGCACCGATGAACAGCAGCACGCCAATCAGGTTCGCGGCATTCCATTCGGTCCACAAGAAATGGATCTGGGTCTGCGCGATATCGGCCACTTGCGGAAAGATGTCAGCGAACTTGACCGAGTCCGTCAGGAAGAACAGGCCAAAGATACCAAGGGCAAAGCCGAAGTCACCCACACGGTTGACGACAAACGCCTTGATCGCTGCGGCGTTGGCAGACGGCTTGCGGTAGTAGAAGCCAATCAAAAGGTAGGACGCAACGCCCACGCCTTCCCAGCCAAAGAACATCTGGATCAGGTTGTCCGCGGTGACCAGCATCAGCATGGCGAAGGTAAAGAACGACAGATACGCAAAGAAGCGCGCGCGGTAAGGCGTGCCGTCTTTGAAGTTGTCGTCATGCGCCATGTAGCCAAAGGAATAAAGGTGCACGAGCGCGGAGACCGTCGTGATCACGATCAGCATCGTCGCGGTCAGACGGTCCAGACGGATCGCCCAGTCGGTCGCAAGCGAGCCGGATTCGATCCAGCGCAGCACCGTGATGTCGCGTGTGACGCCATCAAAGCCCAGAAACACGATCCAAGACAGGAACGCGGCCAAGAACAGCAGACCAGTGGCCACCCACTGCGCCGGCTTTTCGCCAATGATCCGCCACGTAAAGCCGCAGATCAGGGCCCCGACCAGCGGTGCAAATAAGATAATCGTTTCCATGGGTTCAGCCCTTCATCACGTTGACGTCTTCAACGTCGATGGTTCCGCGGTTACGGAAGAAACAGACAAGGATCGCAAGGCCAATCGCGGCCTCTGCGGCGGCGACGGTCAGCACGAACAGCGTGAACACCTGCCCCACCAGATCCCCAAGGAAACTGGAAAAGGCGACGAAGTTGATGTTCACCGCCAGCAGCATCAATTCGATGCTCATCAGCAGGATGATGACGTTCTTGCGGTTCAGAAACAGGCCAAAGATGCCAATGACGAACAGCGCCGCCGCCACCACAAGATAATGCTCTAGTCCGATCATGTCGTGTCCCTCTGGGCGTTCGCCCTTCGTTTTATGGTCTTAGCCGAAAAAGGTGTAGCCGCCGCCGAAGACAAGGATCAGCACAACGATAAGCGCAGCAATGGTGGTATTCGACATCAGCTATATCCTTCGGTCAAAGAGAGCGCCTTACAGGCCCTGCCCCGGTTTCACGTCTTTGAGTTCCATCGCCAGCTTGGGGTCGCGGTGCATCTGCGCCATGACGTTCTGGCGCTTGATGTCCACGCGGTGGCGCAGGGTCAGAACGATCGCGCCGATCATCGCCACCAGCAGGATCAGACCCGACAGTTGGAACAAAATGATGTAGCGATCATAGATCAACAGACCAAGGCCGGTCGTATTGTAGGTGTCCGGCACCGGCGCAGCGAGGCGCGCATCAATCCCGTCCGAAAAGCTCCATGCGCCGACGGCGATGGCCAGCTGCATCAGAACGACGACGCCGATCAGCAAACCCAGCGGCAAGTATTTCGACATCTCTGCCTTCAACTCGGCAAAGTCGACGTCCAGCATCATGACGACAAACAGGAACAAGACCGCGACCGCGCCGACGTAGACGATGATCAGCAGCATGGCGACAAATTCAGCGCCAAGGATCACGAACAGACCTGCCGAAGACAGGAAGGCCAAGATCAGCCACAACACCGAATGCACCGGGTTGCGCGACAGCACCGTCATCAGGCCGCCCATGATCGTTGTGATCGCAAACAAGTAAAAGGTGAAAACGAAAGGGGTCATGCCTCGGCATCCTTTTTCATCACGTCGTTGGCGATTTCCATCGCCTTGGTCATCGACGGCACGCCGCCAAACATGGCCGCCATCGCAATCGTCTCGGCGACTTCTTTTTCAGTGGCCCCGGCCTCGACCAGATGGCGCACGGTCATGCGCAATTGCGCCTCGGCTTGTGCGCCCATGATCGTCAGGCCCATCAGGGTCATCAACAGCCGCGTCTTGGCGTCTAGACCGTCCGGGTTCAACCCCTTGCCAAAGAAGGTTTCCATCATTTCTTTGGGCATCGTCGGCCAAAGCGTCTCGAACCCTTTGGGCGTAAAAGATTCCATCGCAGGATTGAGCTGTTTCACCCAGTCCTGCCCCATGGTCATCATGGCCTCAAAAGGGTTCTTTGCATCGCTCACGCCGCATCCTCCGCTTCAAAAACCTCAATCGCGGCATTCAGCGCGTTAATCATCGCAGGAAAGCCGCCGTAAAGCGTCATCTGATAGATAATCTCACAGACCTCTGCGCGGCTCGCACCAACAGCGCGGGCGCTGGCGATGTTGACCTTAAGCTGGGGCTTGGTCTGCCCCCCCATCGCAGTGAGGGCCGCAATCGTCGCCAGCAGGCGTGTTTTCTCGTCCACAACGCCGCGGCTGTAGAATGTACCGTAAGGCACCTCGACCACCATGCGCGACAAGCCAGGCACCAAAGCATCGTAGCGCGCCGCAAGCGCGTCTTCCATGCCCGGGTTGACTGCCTCAGACAGTGCCTTGCCGCGTTCATATGTGGCTTGATCAAGGCTCATCTGTAGGGCGCATCCATTTCGAGGTTGCGCGCGATCTCGGCTTCCCAACGGTCGCCATTCGCCAGCAGCTTTTCTTTATCGTAGTAAAGCTCTTCGCGTGTCTCGGTGCTGAACTCAAAGTTCGGGCCTTCGACGATGGCGTCCACAGGGCAGGCTTCTTGGCAGAAACCGCAGTAGATGCACTTTGTCATGTCGATGTCATAGCGCGTCGTGCGGCGCGATCCGTCATCCGTGCGCGGGGCCGCGTCGATGGTGATCGCCTGTGCGGGGCAAACGGCCTCGCACAGTTTACAAGCGATGCAACGCTCTTCGCCATTGGCATAACGGCGCAGGGCGTGCTCGCCGCGAAAACGCGGGGACAGCGGGCCTTTTTCGTGCGGATAGTTCAGCGTGGCTTTGGGGGCAAAGAAGTACTTCATCCCCAGCCCAAAGCCTTTCCAGAAGTCCGACAGCAGGAAGTATTTCGCAGAGCGTGCGTAGTCCATCGTTAGACTCCCCAAGTGTAACGGGCCCAGAAGCCACCCATTACTTCAAATTTTGCAAGGAATGCGATCAGCACGACCCAGATCAGCGAGAGCGGCAAAAAGACTTTCCAGCCGATCCGCATCAGTTGGTCGTAGCGGTAGCGCGGGGTGATGGCCTTCACCATGGCGAACATAAAGAAGCAGGCCATCATCTTAAGGATCATCCACAGGATGCTGTCAGGCAGACCGGGGATCGGGGACAGCCAGCCGCCCAAGAACAGAAGCGACACCAGCGCGCACATCAGCACTACGGCCATCAGCTCGCCGATCATGAACAGCAGGAAGGGCGTGGACGAATATTCAACCTGATAACCAGCGACCAGTTCCGATTCGGCCTCTGGCAGGTCGAACGGCGGACGGTTGGTTTCAGCCAGCGCCGAGATGAAGAACAAAAACAGCATCGGGAAGTGGGCGACCCAGTACCACGACAGCAAACCAGCGCCGCGCTGCGCCTCGACGATGTCGCCAAAGTTCATCGACCCGGTCGAGATGATGATACCGATGATGATCAGGCCAAGCGAGACTTCGTAAGAAATCATCTGCGCGGCAGACCGAAGGGATCCAAGGAACGGATACTTAGAGTTCGACGCCCAACCGCCCATGATCACGCCGTAGACTTCCAGCGATGACACGGCAAAGACGAACAGGATCGCCACGTTGATATCCGACAGCACCCACCCGGTGTTGAAGGGAATCACCGACCAGGCAATGACCGGCAGAACAAAGGACAGCAGCGGCGCAATGAAATAGACCGCCTTGTCAGCGCCCGCAGGCACGACGATTTCCTTGACGATATACTTTAGAAAGTCGGCAAAGGACTGCAGCACGCCCCAAGGGCCCACCACGTTCGGGCCGCGCCGCATCTGCACAGCAGCCCAGACCTTACGGTCCGCATACATCAGCATGGCCAGCGCCAGCAAAAGCGGGATCAGCAGCAGCAAACACTGCCCCAAGATCAACAGGACGATGCCCGTGTTCGTCGTGGTGAAGAAGTTGACCATAATTCCCTCTGACCCTTCGTCCTTCAGACCGTCGGTATGCCCGACGTTCCGCAATCTGCAACCGTTACTACCGCGTCAATCGTCGCCAATCCGCGCGGCAGGTCCGACGAGATGGTGTAAACAGCATCCGCGCCCCAAGTGCCACCCTCTTCGGTGACGTTCGTGCGCACCAAACGCGCAAAACTGTAACCTCGGATTAACGCATATTGCGCCGCAGCACATTGCGCATATTTTTCCACCGCATCCGGTGTCGCGGCCCCTGTCAGGGCCACGTTAAAGTTCACAAGATCCCCGTCCAGCAAGCTGGTCCGGACACCCAAATACGTCGGCCCACCTGGCGCTGCCTGCGGTGGCACGCAGCCCGCCAGCAGCAAGGCCGCAACAACGGCGGACCGCATCATGTTCACTCGGCCGCGATCTTTTCCGCGCCGCGCAGTTTTGCGTTCGCGCTGAGCTCTGCCATCAGGCTCGATGCCCGTGCGATCGGGTTGGACAGATAGAAGTCCTTGACCGCATAGCCGAAATCACCGCTGCCCAGCGTACCCGCGTCCAGCGCAGCGCCTTCGTTCGCAGCGACCACGTCGATCTGGCCCAGATGCGGGTGCGCCGCAATCAAGGTCCGGCGCAGCGCGGCCAGCGAATCAAACGGCAGGACGGCACCCAGCTCTGCGGACAAAGCCCGCAGAATCGCCCAGTTTTCCTTAGCCTGCCCCGGAGGGAAGCTGGCGCGCATCGCAAGCTGCGGGCGCCCTTCGGTGTTCACGAACAGACCGTTTTCTTCGGTGTAGGCCGCAGCCGGCAGGATCACATCAGCGCGGTGCGCCCCGCGATCGCCATGGCTGCCCTGATAGATCACAAAGGCACCGGCGGCGATTTCGACTTCGTCCGCGCCAAGGTTATAGATCACCTCTGCACCGTCGATCGCCGCAGTGATGCCGCCATCGGTCACAGCGCCCACATCCATCGCGCCAACACGGCCAGCGGCAGTGTGCAGCACCAGAACTTTGCCGCCTGCGCTTGCGGCGATCTTTGCAGCATGGCCCAAAACAGCCTCGCCGTCAGAGCCGTTCAATGCGCCCTGCCCTACGATCACAAGCGTGCCTTTGCCAGCGTGGTCCTGCTTTGCAAAGTCGGTCAGCGCGTCGCGGCCTGTGCCGCCTTCGATAACTTCGTAGGTCAGATCGACTGGCGTGCCAAAGCGCGTCACGTCCCCGCCCCGCGACCAAGCGCGGCGCAGGCGGCTGTTCAGCACAGGGGCTTCAACGCGGGGGTTGGTACCGATCAGAACGATGTTCTGCGCGGTATCAATGTCCGCAATCGTCGCCGTGCCGACATAAGCCGCGCGGTTGCCCGCAGGCAGCTGCGCGTTATCGGTGCGGCATTCGACGTTGCCGCCCAGACCTTCAACCAATTGCTTCAGCGCAAATGCAGCTTCAACGGGGGCCAGATCGCCGACCAGACCGGCCACCTTTTTGCCCGTCATCGCAGCAGCAACAGCGGCCAGCGCCTCTGGCCAGTCGGCTTTGCGCAGCTTGCCGTTTTCGCGGATGTAAGGGGTATCCAGACGCTGCTTGCGCAGACCGTCAAAGACAAAGCGGGATTTGTCGTTGATCCACTCTTCGTTCACGCCGTCATGGTTGCGCGGCAGAATGCGCATCACGTCGCGGCCTTTGGTGTCCACGCGGATGTTCGATCCCAGCGCGTCCATCACGTCGACAGATTCGGTCTTCGACAGCTCCCACGGACGGGCGGTAAAGGAATAAGGCTTCGACACCAGCGCGCCCACCGGGCACAGGTCAATGATGTTGCCCTGCATGTTGGACGCCAGCGTTTCGCCCAAATAGGACGTGATCTCTGCATCTTCGCCGCGGCCGGTCTGGCCCATCTGGTGGATGCCAGCGACTTCTGTCGTGAAACGCACGCAGCGGGTGCAGGAAATGCAGCGCGTCATATGGGTTTCGACCAGCGGTCCAAGGTTCAAATCCTCGGTCGCGCGCTTCGGCTCGCGAAAGCGGGAAAAGTCGACGCCATAAGCCATCGCCTGATCCTGCAGGTCGCATTCGCCGCCCTGATCGCAGATCGGGCAATCCAGCGGGTGGTTGATCAGCAGGAATTCCATCACGCCCTCGCGGGCTTTCTTCACCATCGGCGAATTGGTCTTCACCACAGGTGGCTCGCCGTCTTTGCCGGGGCGCAGGTCGCGGACCTGCATGGCGCAGGATGCGGTCGGCTTCGGCGGGCCGCCGACGACTTCGACCAGACACATGCGGCAGTTGCCAGCGATGGACAGACGTTCGTGATAGCAGAAACGCGGGATTTCGATTCCCGCGATTTCGCAGGCTTGAATGAGCGTCATCGCCCCTTCAACCTCGATCACTTGACCATCAATGTTGATTTTGCGCAGATCGGACATGAACGCCTCCGGCTTCCGGACCCAAGCCCGGCCACAAGAAGCCGGGTGTTTGGATGGCGTTCTAACCCGTTGCGAACGCGTATGCCAGACGCAGCGACGCTTTTTTCGCCGCTGCTTGCCCGCGTCTTAGTGAAGCAAGCGGCCAACGCCTGTATTCTTGCCCATCTGGTCGCGTCCGACGGTGCAATACGTCTCTTCCACGCCGGGGGTCACACCCAGTTGGACCAGCTGCGCACGGGCAATACCCTCTAGGCGCTTCTTCTCGGGCTTGTTGTCGACATAGGCGTCGATTTCGCTGTTGGAATAGCCCAGCTCGCGCGCGCGGGATTTCAGGTTCAGCAAGGTCGTGATGCCGCGCAGGGTCCGCGCATCAATGCTGCCGCATTTTTCGCTGATCTCATAGGCCATGCCGACCACCAGCAAACCGTTGCGGATTTCAGCCTCGTCTTTCAGGGCGGCCTGCGCGCTGCCCGCAGCCGTCAAACCCATCGCCAAAACGGCGGTACTCATCAGAAAATTGCGCATGTCTCTGCTCCTGTAGGGCGGGAACGTGATGTCCCGTTGACGTTCTACATTGGGCCAGCGGGCGTGTTATGCAATATCGCCCGGATGATTGTGGGTGACAAACCCCTTGTTTTCATGCGTCCGGTGCAACGTGCGCGGCACCGAACGCAGGCCCGGATGGGCTTACTTCATGCTCGAGTCAAACACCGGTTCTGCTGGCGGTGTGAACGTCACAGGGGACATCGGCTCTGGCTGTTTGGCACAGGCAGCGGCAAGCAAGACGGTCGCGATCAAAGCGTATTTCATTAGATGCATCCTCAATAACCCGATTATATGCGATGCGACATCCAGCGGACGGGATAAGCCAAAGGCGCAAACGGTCAAAGCGACCATCGCGGATCACGATAGATGCGGCCGCAGTTTAGTCGAGACGGCGCGCGATAGATTTATCACGCCCTGTCATGCAAAAAGCACGCCGCGGGCGGCACTTGGGCGGCTTTACGCCGCAACGCAAAACGCCGGCCCGAAAGCCGGCGTTTGCAAGAATGTCGCTTATTCCGCTGCGATCGGTCCGCGCTTGTGGCGGATGCGGTCTTCGATCTCTCCGCGGAAGTTGCGGATCAGACCTTGGATCGGCCAAGCCGCCGCGTCGCCAAGGGCGCAAATTGTGTGGCCTTCGACCTGTTTGGTCACGTCCAGCAGCATGTCGATTTCATCAACCGAGGCATTGCCCTGCACCAGACGTTCCATCACGCGCATCATCCAGCCCGTACCTTCACGGCATGGCGTGCACTGGCCGCAGGATTCGTGCTTATAAAACTTGGACAGACGCCAGATCGCTTTGATCATGTCGGTCGACTGGTCCATCACGATGACCGCCGCCGTCCCCAGACCCGACCGCTGTTCGCGCAGCCAGTCGAAATCCATGATCGCGTCTTCCATCTGCTCTGCCGTCAGGCA
>JAGXIQ010000170.1 GCA_024635625.1 Loktanella sp.
GCGCAGAGGACTGGGATTGCATCAACGCCGGTAAAAAGGCGATCACGATTAAGCCCGGCACGGCCTTCTTCGACCATGCCGACAGCTTTGCCATGGTGCGCGGCGGTCATCTGGACGTCGCCATTCTGGGGGCCTACGAGGTCGCGCAGAACGGCGATCTGGCGAACTGGTCCACAGGGCGCGGCGGCGTACCGGCCGTGGGCGGCGCGATGGATCTGGTCCAAAGCGCCAAACGCGTCGCAGTTGTAACGGACCATGTGACCAAGAAAGGCGGGCCAAAACTGGTCGAGGCTTGCACCCTGCCCCTGACCGGGCTCGCCTGTGTGACCCGCGTCTATACCTCGCTTGCCGTCGTCGACATTGTGGACGGCCACTTCGTGTTGCGCGAGAAGGTGCCCGGCCTCACGTTCGACGCATTGCAAGCCGTCACCGGCGCGCCGCTGCACACCGACGGCCCTGTGGCCGACCTGATCTGCCCAAAGGATTTGACATGACCGACGCTTATATCTGCGCCTACACCCGCACCCCTATCGGCCGCTTTGGCGGCGCACTCAGCTCTGTCCGAGCTGACGATCTGGGCGCTGTCCCAATCCGCGCCTTGATGGGTGCGCACGATCTGGATTGGGCAGCCGTGGACGAGGTTATCTTTGGCTGCGCGAACCAAGCGGGCGAAGACAACCGCAACGTTGCCCGCATGTCCGCCCTGCTGGCGGGCCTGCCCGAAACTGTGCCCGGCACAACGATGAACCGCCTTTGCGGATCGGGCATGGACGCCATCATTACCGCCGCCCGCGCCATCATGGCCGGAGAGATGGATTTGGTCATCGCAGGCGGCGTGGAATCTATGTCCCGCGCGCCCTTCGTGATGCCCAAGGCCACCAGCGCCTTTTCCCGCAGCGCCGAAATCTTTGACACCACCATCGGATGGCGCTTCGTCAACCCACTGATGAAATCCCAATACGGCGTCGATTCCATGCCTGAAACAGGTGAGAACGTCGCTGAAGACTACAGCATCAGCCGCGCCGATCAGGACGCCTTTGCCGCGCGCTCGCAAGCCAAGGCGGGTGCGGCGATTGAAAGCGGGCGTCTGGCCCGTGAAATCACGCCGGTCAGCATCCCGCAGCGCAAGGGCGATCCCATCGTCGTGGACACCGACGAACACCCGCGCCCCACAACGACAGCCGAACAACTGGCCAAGCTACCGACCCCCTTCCGCAAGGATGGCACCGTCACTGCTGGTAACGCCAGCGGCGTGAACGATGGGGCGGCGGCGCTTCTGATCGCCTCTGCCGATGCCGTCAAACAGCACGGCCTAACCCCGATCGCCCGCATCATGGGCGGTGCAACCGCGGGCGTGCCGCCGCGCATCATGGGCATGGGCCCCCTGCCTGCGTCGCAAAAGTTGATGGCGCGCCTTGGACTAACCGAGGCCGACTTTGACGTGTTCGAACTAAACGAAGCCTTCGCGTCCCAGGGCCTCGCCGTTCTGCGCGGCCTTGGCATCGCCGACGACGACCTTCGCGTGAATCCCAATGGCGGCGCGATTGCGCTGGGTCATCCGCTGGGCATGTCAGGTGCCCGGATCACCGGCACAGCGGCAATGGAGCTTGCACTCAATGGTGGCAAGCGTGCCCTTGCGACGATGTGTATCGGCGTGGGGCAAGGCATCGCCATCGCGCTGGAACGCAGCTGATTGCCTTCATTAAAATGCCCCCCGCGACGTCGACACCTCGCGGGGGTTTCCTCATGCCTGTCGCAACGACAGCTCTACGTTTTGGTCTCAATTAACCGGATCAGTTCCTGCACCGCTACGCGATAGCCTTGTGCACCCAGTCCGGCCATGACGGCGGTGGCGACGCCAGAAACGAGCGAGTGGTGGTACATTTCTTCCCGCTTGTGAATATTAGAGATATGAAACTCGATCAGCGGGCCGGGAAACATCTTGAGCGCATCCATGATCGCCATCGAATAGAAGGTGAAGGCGGCCGGGTTAATGATGATCCCCGCACCATTGTCCGTCGCCTCGTGAATCCAGTCGATCAACTCTGATTCCGAATTGCTTTGCCGGAATTCCAGGGGCCAGTCGCCCGCGGCCGCGCGGCAGATCGCCTCGACCTCGGCCAGTGTCGTATGGCCGTATATCTCGGGCTCGCGTTGGCCGAGGCGGTTCAGGTTCGGTCCGTTCAGGACATAGATCGGTTTCATAGCGGTCATCCGGTGTAACCAAAGAGGCGCGGCAGCCAAAGCGATATGCCCGGCACCAGTGTAATCAGCGCAAGCGCCGCGATCAGCACCAACAGGAACGGCATCACCTCGCGCACGATGCGACCCAATGGCTGGCCCGAAATCGTCGTCATCACGAACAGCAACAACCCGTAGGGCGGCGTAATCAGGCCCAGCATGATGTTGACGACGCAGACGATCCCAAAATGCACAAGGTCAATCCCCAGCGCATTGGCCGTCGGGATGAACACCGGCACAACCACTAGTAGGATGGTCGTACCTTCAAGCAAGCAGCCAAGGGTCAGCAAGATCACGTTGACCATCAACAAAAACTGCACGGGAGTCATGTTGAACCCTGCGAGGAAGGTGCTGAGGCTGGCGGGTATATTTTCGACCGTAACAACGTAGTTGAAAACCAGCGCGCCCGCGATCAGCATACCGATAGAGGCGGTGGTGCGGGCGGACCCCGACAAAGATTCCCGCAGCGATGCAAACGTCACGCTGCGATACAGAAAAGCCGACACCAGCAGTGCGTAAAGGGCCGCAACCGCGGCCGCCTCGGTCGGCGTGGTTGCACCGCCATAGATACCGCCGAGCAGGACGACCGGCATCATCAGCGCGGGCAAGGCGCGGAACGTAACGCCAAGCAGGTCGCGCAGCGGCACTGGGGGCTCGACCGGGAAATTCCGCCTGCGCGCCGTGCCAACAATTATGCCGGCCTGTGCCAGCCCCATCAGCAAGCCGGGCACCACACCGGCAAGGAACAAAAACCCTATAGAGGCGTCTGAAACCAGCGCATAAACGACGACCGGAATCGACGGCGGAATGATCGGTCCGATGACAGCGGAACTGGCAGTCAGGGCGGCCGCAAAGGCGGGCGGGTATTTGCCGCCTTCGGTCATCATTTTCTGCATCATCTTGCCGGTGCCTGCGGCATCAGCGATGGCGGAACCAGACATGCCGGCAAAGATCACTGATTGCACGACGTTGACCAGCGCCAGCCCACCTCGGAACCGCCCGACAAAGGCGTTGCAGAAAGCCAGCAGCCGCAGCGTCATGGAACCGGAGTTCATAAGCTCTGCCGCCAGAATGAACAGCGGCACCGCCAGCAAGATGTAACTGGTGTATAAACCGTTCAGGATCTGCTCTGCCGCGATGCCCATGTCCTGCCCTGCCAGCAGCAGATATAGGATGGACGATGCGATCATCGCGTGCCCAATGGGCAATCCCAGCAGGGCCAGCATGACGATGGATACGACGCTAAGTGTAAAGGGATCGAACATCAGTTTTCTTCCAAGTGGACGGCAGTGTCCGGAACACGACCCCGGATCGCTTGCACCAGCAAATAGGTGTAGCGGACCAGGACGGCGACGACGAACACCACGAAGATGGCAAACAAATGGTCATAGCGGATGTCGAGGTATGACGTTTTCGTCACTTTCATAAAGGTGACAAAATCCCACGTCGCAGGCAGGGAATATCCATAAAGCAATAACAGGGCCAATGATGAAACGATCACCATGATCCGACGCACGCCGGGGCGGACAGAGGAATAAAGGATGTCAAAACGGATTTCGTCCTTCTCTGTCACAACGAATGCGGCGCCCCACAAGACAACCCACAACCACATGACGATAGACAGTTCCGATGCCCAACCGACGGGCCAGTTCAGCAGATAACGGAACACCACCTGACAGATAAATGCGATGAACATCACCGCCAACATTATGGATGCAATATCGTCAGCGCGCCGGTGCAACCAGCCACCAACCGTCCTCAGCCGTTCCATGCCCGCATTCCCCCGTCTTAATGTGCGCCATGCCCAGTACTGTTTGACCGGACATGGCAGAACGTTTTTACAGCGTGCTTTTACAGCGCATTGATGCGTTCAAGCATACCTGCTGGCCAGTCGTTCGAAATGTCAGAGTCAAGATACAACTGCTGCGCATTGGCCCGGAAGGCGTCGACGTCAGGTGTTGAGATCTTCAGCCCTTGTTCTTCAAAAAACGCACCAAGCTCCTCCTCGCGGGCAAGATGCTGTTCTGTGCTCCAGGCGATCGCCTCGTCTGCGGCTGCGTCGAAAGCGGTGCGCTGCTCTTCGGTCATCGCGTCATAGGCTGCCTTCGAGATCACCAGTAGGTCGTAGCCAACCAGATGCGACGTGCGCACAATCTGGGTCATTACTTCATAGAACTTCATGTTCTCGATGTTCGGATAGGGATTGTCCTGCCCGTCGATGGCACCTGTCTGCAAACCGGTATAGACTTCTGCATAGGCCATCGGGGTCGGGTTCGCCCCCAGCGCCTCGCCTAGGAACTGCCAGGAATCGCCCCCGGGCATCCGCAATTTGATGCCGTCCATGTCCGCGGGGGTGTTGATCTCTTTGTCGATGCGCAGACCGACCTGACGTGTGCCAAAATAAGTTGGCCCAAGGATATGGATGCCCAACTGATCTTCGGCCAGCTTCTTCATTTCGGCACCTGCGTCGCTCTCGAAGAACGTCTGAAGGTGAGCGGCGTCACGGAACAGGTAGGCCGAAGTCAGGATCGAGAATGCCGGAATCTGGTTGGCAATATCCTGCGGGGCGACATTACCCATCTCTAGGTTACCGCGCTGGATCGAGATGATCTCGGTCCCTTGCTTGAACAGGTTGCCGCCGTAAAACATCTCGACTTCAGCGATGTCGCCGACGGCGGTCTGAAACTGCTGCATCATTTCTGCGCGGATGTCTTGCTCGGAAAACACCGCCGAAAAGCGCAGCTTCGGCTTGTCTTGCGCCCATGCGGGCAGTCCTGCGGTCAGCGCCACGGCGCTTGCCGTTAAAAGCCCGAGGGCGGTTCTGCGTGTCGTCTTCATCATTGTCTCCTCCTTGATGATCCGTAAATTCAGGTGCGCGGCATATCCGCCGACCGCATCAGCCGCGCCTGCGCCGCGACGCGGTAGGGGGCATTGGGGCCGCCATAGCCGGTGTAGCCGTCCCGGCGCTCGACGATCTCGAAAAAGATGCCGTCGCCGAAGGGCTTGGAATATAGCTGTAAAAAGCTGGTGTCATCGACCCGGTCATACAACAGGTTCAGCGCCCGCAGTTCTGAGACCTCATCCGCGCCCAGACCGAAACGGGCGGCAACGTCGTCATAGTAGTTGCCGGGGATTTGCAGCGCGGCAAAGCCGTTTGCCGCCAGCGCATGGGCCGCAGCCACGATATCGTGCGTCTCGAAGGCGACGTGCTGCACCGACGACCCAAAGCTGTCCGCGATGAATCGCCCGGCAAAGGTCCGGTGCGTTTCCGCCCCGTTCAGCGTCAGGCGCAACGCACCGTCAGGCCCCTCGATGGCTTGCGACCGCACCAGTCCGTGCGGGTCCACAACATCCACCACCGGCTGCTTTTCGACGTCGAACAGGGACACATAGAACAGCGACCATGTTAGCATCTCTTCGTAGTTCATCGTCTGGGCGATATGGTCAATCCGGCTCAGGCCCGCCGGGCTCGGTGCGGCGTCGTCAGCAATTGGCACGAACTCCGTCTGCCACAGGTCGGACAGCGCGCTTTTGCGGTCGATGAAATGCAAAATACCGCCACCCACGCCGCGGATTGCCGGGATGTCGTGTTCTCCCGGTCCGACAGGCTGCGAAAAGGTGCTGGCCCCTAGAGCCTTAGCCCGCGCCACAGTTGCGTCCGCGTCGTCCACCGATAGCCCCACGTCGCAGATATTCAGCCCGTGGGCGATATGGGCGGACTGGGCAAAACCTTCAGCTTCGGTATTGATGACGATGCGGATATCGCCCTGTTGCCACAACTCCACCGCCTTGGAAATATGCCGACCCACGCGGCTAAATCCCATACTGTGTAACACCCGGGCAACGGCCTTGGCTTCACTTTCGCTTGCCGCGAATTCGACGAAGGCCACCCCATCACTGTGGATCCGGTCCGGCATCGGTAGCGAGGTCAGCTTGATCCCCGGCTCGTGCCGCGCCACCTGATCCATCAGGAACACCAGCGACCGGTGCCCGTCCACGGCGATCGTGCGCGGACTGCCACCGCGGAACTGGTCGTTGAACACCTCAAGGCTCAGCGGTCCGTCATAACCCGTCGCGGCCACGGCCCGCATGAAGCCCTGAACGTCAAGATCGCCTTCGCCGGGCATGTTGCGGAAGTGGCGCGACCAATACAGCAGGTCCATCTCGATCTGCGGCGCGTCGGCCAGCTGGACGAAGAAGATCTTGTCGCCGGGAATGCTCCGGATCGTGTCAGGCGCGATCTTGCGCGCGAGCGTGTGAAAGCTGTCGAGGATCAGACCGACATTCTTATGATCCGCGCGGCGAACGACTTCCCATGCGTCACGATGATCCCAAACGTGCCGGCCCCAGGCCAGTGCCTCGAACCCCACACGCAGATCGCGGGATGCTGCCCGCTCGCCCAGCTCCGCGAAGTCAGCAGCCATCCGGTCGATGCCGCCTAACGCCTCGGGATGGACCGATGAACACACCAGAACCAGATCGGTCCCAAGTTCCTGCATTAAATCAAATTTACGCTCAATCCGGTCAAAGGCGCGGGCACGCAGAGGCTCTGGTAGGCCTTCAAAGTCGCGAAAAGGCTGGAACAGCGTGATCTCC
>JAGXIQ010000171.1 GCA_024635625.1 Loktanella sp.
CCATCTGGTGCTCCGCGCAGTAGGCCTTTCCGCTGCAGGGTGTGCATCGCGACTGCTGTGCCGTCTGCGATCGTGGAAGGGAGACGCTCATGAATATCAACCACTTCATCTGACCAGGGCCGGTCCTCATATCCAGCCACTTGCTCGACAGACACGAACCGTCCGGGGTTCCCTTGCTCAAGTTTCCTAGCATGCTTAGAATTTCGTGAAATGCGAGACGGGTTGAGCGTGATAATCACGAGGTCGTCTTCTTCGGCGATCCGCAGGCAGTCGTGCAAAACGGGACGGTCGGCCTGCGACGTCAATGTGCCGCGTTGCACCTCCTGAGCTGCGTGGACGATCTGATAGCCATTGTCGTGCGCCCAGCGATGCACTTTGTCGAACTGAACGCCGAGGGCGCCTTCGTCAGCCTGCTGCTGGGTGGAAACACGGACGTATGCAATCGCTCGTCGAGGAGTGGCTGCGGCGCACGCGCGGTCGTTGGTCATGGGCCTGTCTCTCTGTTGAGGGGCTTGATGGTGCCATCTGCACTAGGGTCATGTGGCAAGTGGAGTGAGGGTGAGCATTTGGAGCGGGTAGAGCGAAAACAACTTCTTTAATTACAAATGCTCCGACCGGAAAGCAGCCAGAAGCGCCTCTTAAATATACTTTTCTGCCGGAGCATTTGTGGGGCAGCGCGGGCTTCGGAAGTAGGACGTATCGTTAGCATTCTGACCCACCACTCGATGCCGCCGATCCAAGCGACAACGAATAAGGCGGAACGTCATTTTTGCGCTGGTCGTCACCGTAGGTCAGCCTTGCCAACTGCATCGGTGCTATCAACACAAATGCATGTAGAGATTTTTTTTGGATGCAGGGGTTTCTGAGGTGACCAATTGCAGGGGGCAGGCGCGACTATCTGTGTGATCCGCGCCCCCGACGAGCATTAAGACGTATCAGTCGAAGCCGACTAAATCTGTCGCGAAACATGTCTGACGACTCTGCTCCCAAGCTTCGATATCTGCTAACCGCCAACGCGTGGCCGCGGCTCCCAACTTTATTGCCATAGGAAAATCTCCCTGACGCTTCCAGCGGTAGATGCTGTCGGTCGAAACACTTAGTCGTTCGGCGACCTGAACCACGGTCATGTAGATGGGTGAGGTCACGGCTGGGCAATCCTTTGTGTGAGGCAAGACTGGGTGGATGACTACAGTATACGGCGGGCCGTCACGGATTGCGGACGATTTCGGAAAAAAAATTGCTCGACCACAAAGGTGGGAGCAACGGTGGGATGAAGTCCGGCGCCATGAGAAACACTAACGATTACAATGGTATATGGCGGAGGCTCAGGGATTCGAACCCTGGGAGGGCTCACACCCTCGCCGGTTTTCAAGACCGGTGCATTCGACCACTCTGCCAAGCCTCCGCAACGAGGGCCTGATACTGCGACGCGAGCGTCAGGTAAAGTGGGTTTACGCATTGGGGAAATCCGCGCAGGTCGCACGGCGTGGCCTTTCAAATGCACTCCCTTGGCGCTAGGGTGCGGCGAACGGCGGACAGCCTTGGCTGGTCCGCACAGCCGGGTGCGTGATGATCAAGGCCGTGTCAAACGGTTGAAAGCACCCTGAAACGACGAGGGCGAGCTATGGCGGACAATCTGCGGAACACAGCACGGGCGGGCTTTACCTTGCGGACGAAGTGCCTCGTGGCGCTTGTTGCGACACTGGCAATGGCCGGGTGCGACAGCCTGCCGCAGCTCGGTGGAGGTGCAGATGGCACCGGTGCGGCGGACGCAATGGCCACAGACGGCTTGGCGCTAGTGGAACGCGATATCGAGGCACCAGAAGTCTTCTCGCTTACCGAATCGGGTCTGTGGGACGGCCGTCCATCGCTGGGTGGTGTGTGGGTTGCGCATCCCAGTGTGACCGATCCCGAACGCGTTATTATCCGCAATACTGCAAACGGCAAATTCGTCATAGGCGCCTTGTTTCGGCGCGAGCTTGAAAATCCCGGCCCGTCGCTTCAAGTTTCCTCTGATGCGGCAGAGACGTTGGGAATGCTGGCAGGATCGCCCGCGACACTTAGTGTGATAGCACTACGGCGCGAGGAAGGCCCCGCCCCTACGCAGACAGCCATCACAGACTTTGATGCTCCGGAAGTTATTACCGCCGCGCCGCTTGATCCGGCACCGGTCGAAGCTGTCGCACCCGCAGAAGTCACCGTTGCTGCGGTGGCGCCTGCCACACCGACTGCAGTGACATCTGACCTTGATAAGCCTTTTATCCAGATCGGTATATTCAGCGTTGAAGCCAACGCCAATGCAACGGCTGATCGGTTGCGTGGCGATGGTCTATCAGCAAAGGTTTTGGCCCAGTCCAGCCAGGGAAAACCTTTCTGGCGCGTTATCGTGGGCCCGGCGCCAAGCGCCGCTGACCGCAGCATCGTGCTGGACAAGATCAAAGGTCTGGGCTTTCCCGACGCCTATGCCGTAACAAACTGATGCCTACCCCGGAGCGTTCCGCGATGATTGCCCTGATACGTCCCCTTGTCGCCACCTTGTTGATCTGCGTTGGCGCAGACAGCGCATTCGCACAAGCTTTCAATACCACAGCCCGCGCGGCCTATGTGTTGGATGAAACGACTGGCACGGTACTGCTGGATAAAAACGCAGATACACCCCTGCCGCCTGCATCGATGTCCAAACTGATGACCATCTACATGGCGTTCGAGGCCATCGCAGACGGTCGGTTGCGTATTGACGAGGAATTGCCCGTTTCTGAACACGCTGCGTCCTACGACGGATCAAGCATGTTTCTGGACACTACTGACCGCGTAAAGGTCGAGGATCTGCTGCGCGGCGTGATCGTCTTGTCGGGCAACGACGCGTCTGTGGTTCTGGCAGAGGCGCTGTCGCCCGACGGTACCGAATCCGGTTTCGCCAGGATGATGACCGATCGCGCGCGTAAAATGGGTATGAATAATTCGACTTTCATGAACGCGAATGGCTGGCCCGCCGCCGGACATGAAATGTCGATGCGCGATCTTGGTACACTAGCCGACCATCTGATCACCGATTTTCCGACATTCTACCCCATCTTTTCCGAACAGGAATTCCTGTTCGACGGGCGCGTGCCATCCAATAGCCAAAACCGCAACCCGATCCTTGGTCTTGGCATTGGTGCTGATGGCCTTAAAACCGGCCACACGACAGAAGCGGGATATGGCCTTGTCGGATCGGCCAAGCAGGATGGACGCAGGATCATCTTTGTCTTGTCCGGTATGGACAGCACGGCAGAGCGGCGCGAAGAAGCCGAAAAAATCGTCAATTGGGCTTTTCGGCAGTTCGCGCAGAAAGACGTGGCCAAGGCCGGCACACGCATCGCCGATGCGGACGTTTGGATGGGCGACATGCCGCAGGTTGGCCTGACGGTCGCGCAAGATTTATCGCTGCTGATCCCTGTACTAGAACAAGACAATATCGACGCAAACGTCGTCTTTGATAACCCGGTGCAGGCCCCTGTCAGTGCCGGTGAACAACTCGGAGAGCTTGTGATCACTCTGGAAGGTATGCCCGAAAAGCGGGTACCGTTAGTCGCGGACCGCAGTGTCGCGCGCGGTGGCTTCATGCCTCGCATGCGCACCGCGGCGCAGGTCATTCTGGGCAAGATCACAGACGCCACAGCCGAAGATGCAATGCCCGCGACAGAGGCTGCACCGCCCGCATGACTTTAGCGGCACGGTTCATCACGTTTGAAGGCATCGACGGGTCCGGCAAGTCGACACAGACACGTCTGTTGGCAGATTACCTCCGCGAGACCGGAACAGATGTGGTTCTGACCCGCGAACCTGGCGGCAGCCCGGGGGCCGAGGAAATTCGTGCCCTGCTACTGACCGGCGATCCGGAGCGGTGGAGCGCGCAAACAGAAATCCTTCTTTTTACTGCCGCCCGCCGCGATCATCTGGAAAAAACCGTGCAGCCGGCCTTGGACGCTGGAAAGACTGTGATTTCCGATCGTTTTGCCGATAGTACCCGTGTCTATCAAGGCGCTACCCGTGGTGATCTAAGGCATCTGGTCGACCAATTGCATACATTGATGATTGGCCGCGAACCTGATCTGACTTTCATCATAGATATGGACCCGGCCAAAGCGCTTCGTCGTGGCTTGGCACGATCAAGTGGCGAAGATCGTTTCGAGGACATGGGCCTAGGTTTTCAGGAAACGCTACGCCATGGCTTTCTGACTCTAGCCCGGGGCCATACGGACCGCTGCATCGTTATCGATGGCGACCGCGATGCCGCCGCCGTGGCCTCTGAAATCCGGGCGCACCTGTGACTGACGCGCCAGAACCTGACTGCATCGCTGGCGCGCCACATCCACGCGACACACCCGTCCTATTCGGTCAGGATTCCGCCGTTGCTGATTTCCTTGATGCATGGAACGTGGGTCGCATGCATTCTGGCTGGCTTATCACAGGCCCGCGTGGTGTGGGCAAAGCGACACTGGCGTGGAAGATTGCTAGCTTTCTTCTAGCCGACCGCCCGGCAGAGGGTGGCCTATTCGGCGACCCGCCCCCCGTAACGTCGCTAGATATCGATCCTGAAAATCCTGACGCGCGGCTGATCCACTCTGGCGCACATCCACGACTTTATGTCGTGCGCCGCCCCGCCGATGAAAAGACTGGCGTGCTGAAATCGGAAATCACCGTTGATGCCGTACGTGGTATGCGTGACTTTTTCCACATGTCGGCATCTGATGGTGGTCGCCGGGTGGTAATCGTGGACGCGGCGGACGAGATGAACCGTTCTGCCGCCAATGCGATCTTGAAAGAGCTGGAAGAGCCGCCTGCCCGTACGTCTTTACTGTTGATCGCCCATCAGCCGTCGCGCCTCTTACCAACGATCCGGTCGCGCTGCCGTGTCCTGCGCTGCGCACCTCTGTCCGCCGCAGACCTAGGCGCTGCACTCGACCAAGCGGGACTTGAAACTGACGCGACCGAGGCCCTCGCGACGTTGTCTGCGGGGTCTGCCGGGGACGCGGTGCGCCTACTGACGCAGGATGGCTTGCAGTTATACGCGCAACTCATTGGCCTGATGACCGGGCTGCCGCATTTGGACCGCAACGCTGCGATCAAGCTGGCCGAAAGCTGCGCCGGCAAGGTGAACGACGCACGATTTGCCCTCGTTCTTGACCTGCTTGACCGCTTTATGGCGCGTACCGCCCGCGCCGGTCTGCTGGGCGAACCGCAGACTCAAGGAGCGGCGGGAGAGGCGCGTTTGCTAGCGCGACTCGCCCCCCACGACTTTGCTGCCCGCGCATGGGCCGATCTACAACAAAGGGCATCTGCTCGGGCGCGGCACGGGCGGGCGGTCAACCTTGACCCTGCGGCGCTGATCCTTGATATGGTCCTAAGCATCGAACAGACGGCGCAAGCCAGCGCCTCCCCCTAAGGCACGCCCCTCATGATATTGCCCACCCTCGTCGACGCCCACTGTCATCTGGATTTTCCCGATTTCGATGATGAACGCGACGCGGTGATTGACCGCGCACGCGCCGCCGGCGTCACACGCATGGTCACGATTTGCACCAAACTACCCAACGCGCCGCGCGTCGCCGCAATTGCCGAGGCGCATGACGGTGTATTCTGGGCTGCTGGCGTGCACCCGATGAGCGTGGCCGAACATGCACCTGTTACAGTTGAAGACCTGGTCACCCTCTCTCAGCATCCAAAGTTCGTCGGCATTGGCGAGACAGGCCTAGACTATCACTACACAGCAGAAACAAAGGCACAGCAGCAAGACAGCCTGCGTCTGCATATCGAGGCGTGCCGCCGAACAAAACTGCCGTTGATCATCCACGCCCGCGACGCCGACGATGACATGGCCCGTATCCTGACCGAAGAATATGCCGCTGGCGCTTATACTTGCATGATGCACTGCTTCTCCTCCTCGCGCGCATTAGCCGAGGCCGCCTTGGCGTTGGATTTCTACCTGTCGATGTCAGGCATCGCCGCATTCCCAAAATCCAAGGAATTACGCGCGATCTTTGCGGATGCACCGCTTGATCGCATCCTCGTGGAAACCGACAGCCCTTACCTTGCGCCGCCGCCAAACCGCGGCCGTCGGAACGAGCCCGCTTATACTGCCCATACTGCACAAATCGGCGCTGAGACATTCAATCTGTCGCTGGACGAATTTGCCAATGCAACCACTGCCAATTTCGAACGCCTCTTCTGGAAGGCAGCATGACCTACCGCTTCACTATTCTGGGTTGCGGATCGTCCGGCGGCGTGCCGCGCCTTGGTGGGCAGTGGGGCGACTGCGACCCGAACAATCCGAAGAATTATCGTCGCCGTTGTTCGTTGCTGGTCGAACGCGACGGCCCTGACGGCACAACACGGGTTCTGATCGACACCTCGCCGGACCTGCGGGCGCAACTTCTTGATGCGGGCATCGGAACGCTGGACGCGGTGGTCTATACGCACCCCCACGCGGACCATGTTCACGGTATCGACGACCTGCGCATGATCGTGTTCAACATGCGCAAGCGTTTGGATATCTGGGCTGACGGACCAACCGCAGAGGCGCTGCGCGACAGATTTGGCTACGCCTTCGAAACTCCACCGGGGTCTGCCTATCCTCCGATTTGCGACCTGCGTCCGATCCGCGGCGATGTCATCGTACACGGCCCCGGTGGTACGATTGTACTGACCCCCTTCGAGGTCGTTCATGGCACCATCCCCGCGTTGGGTTTTCGCATCAATAATGTCGCTTATCTTCCAGACGTTTCGGATATCCCCCGCGTCGCATGGGATGTTCTTCAGACACTCGACATCTGGATCGTAGACGCCCTGCGCCGGACGCCGCATCCCAGCCATAGTCATCTCGCACAGACCCTTGACTGGATCGTGCGCGCAAAGCCGCGTCAGGCCGTGCTGACGAACATGCACATCGACCTTGACTATGACACCTTGCTTGATGAACTGCCAAACGGCGTGATACCGGCCTACGATGGTATGGCGCTGACGCTGCCGCGCTGACCTTTCATATGGCTTAATTGTCCCCCGGCCGGACGCATCCGCCCCGGCCCCCCGCGAAAGCTGCCTGTATGAGCGATCTGCTCGACGTTATCCTGCCGGTCTTTTTGGTGATCGGTTTTGGTTATGCTGCTGTCTGGAAGGGGCTTTTCAGCGATAGTGGCGTTGACGGGTTAATGCGGTTCACCCAGACGTTTGCTATTCCATGCCTTCTGTTCCGTGCCATCAGCGGCCTTGATCTGGGCCAAAACTTCGACTTCGCACTGCTGGCGACATTCTATACCGGGGCTACGATCTGCTTCTTTACAGGCATGATCGGCGCGCGGGTCTTGTTTAAGCGCGATTGGGAAGACGCAGTCGCCATTGGATTCTGCGCGCTGTTTTCAAACACACTTCTTCTGGGCCTGCCCATTACCGAACGGGCCTACGGCACAGACGCGCTGCGGTACAATTACGCAATTATCGCGATCCACTCGCCTTTCGGCTACATGCTGGGGATTACCGCGATGGAGATCATGCGCAATCGTGGCAACTCTGCCCGTGCGCTACCCGGCAAAGTCATGAAAGCGATGTTTCAGAACGGGCTGATCATCGGTATTTCACTCGGACTGGTCGTTAACCTGACCGGACTACCCCTGCCCGGCGTGTTGACCGATGCGATCGACCTTATGGTTCGTGCAGCGTTGCCTGCAGCCTTATTCGGTTTGGGTGGCGTTCTGTACCGCTATCGACCAGAGGGCGACATGCGCGCGATCCTATTCGTCGTGGCGATCAGTTTAGTACTGCATCCCGCCATCGTATGGGGCTTGGCAGGCATAGCACATCTTAGTGTGCCCGAACTGCGGTCAGCGATCCTGACTTCAGCCATGGCACCCGGCGTGAATGCCTATGTCTTTGCTAATATGTACGGCAGGGCCAGACGAGTTGCGGCCAGTGCCGTGTTGATAGGAACGGGTGCTTCAATCTTGACAGTCTGGGCTTGGCTGGCCGTTCTGCCATGAGGGACAACGGTTCTTACCTAAAAACCTACGGGCGGTCCCCAAAGCTTTTCATCAAAGCCTTAGGGACCAGACCATTAGCCGGGGGACATGCCGCGCAAACGCTCTGACCGACGGCGAAGCAGTTCGACGACTGTAAGCAGAGCAATTGAGACAATGACGAGGATTGTCGCCACAGCAAGAATGGTCGGGCTGATTTGTTCACGCAGGCCAGTGAACATTTGCCAAGGCAGCGTTTTTTGGGCTGCTGCGCCGACAAAAAGCACCACCACAACTTCGTCGAAGGACGTGATGAACGCGAAAAGTCCGCCTGAAATGACCCCAGGCAGGATCAGCGGCATCTGGATTTTGAAGAACGTGGTGACCGGATTGGCACCCATGTTCGCCGCAGCACGGGTCAGGGACTGGTCAAAACTAACCAACGTTGCCGTCACCGTGATTATCACAAAAGGAACACCTAAGGCAGCATGTGCAAGGATAACTTTGACATAGCCCGTCAGCGACTTGGACATACCTAGGTATTCCTCCATCAGCAGACCCAACTGGCTGTAGAAAAAGAACATACCCGTGGCCGAAATGATCAAAGGGACGATCATCGGAGAGATCAGGATGGCCATAATCGCCCGCCGTCCCGGTACATGGGATTGCGACAGACCAATCGCGGCCAGTGTCCCCAGTGTCACAGAAATAATCGTCGCGAAGGGTGCGATGATCAATGAATTCTTCAACGGCTGCAGCCACGCATCGTTGGTAAAGAAATCCTTATAATGCTTCAGGCTATAGCCAGCCGGATCAAGGGCCAACATTTCAGGCGTGAATGTAAAGAAGTTCTGCGCATTAAAGGACAGAGGGATGATCGTGATGATCGGCGCGATGAGAAAAAAGAAGATCGCGCCGCAGATGAACTTAAAGCTGTTATGCCAAAGGACCTGCCCCGTCGTTGCATACGGCGGCACGCCGCGGCGGTAGTCGCCAGTGTCGAGCCAATAGATCGCCCACCCAAGCAATGCGCCCAAGATCAGGCCCCCGACAGCGCCCGAAAAGCCGCCGCCGACAAACCCCAAAGCGACGCAAACGCCGATTGCAAGCCAACGCCCCATCGTGCGGGACATGAAACGTGTCAGGACGAATGCCAAAGCGACCGCGATGACAGCACCAAAAACCGCGCCTTCGTATGGGCCAAGGCCTGCGGCTTCCCCGCCGATAAACCCCAGTGCTCCGCCGAATATGGCCACCAGCGGTAAGGTGAAGGTCGTGAAGGGATGCAGCGGTTTGCCCTGTTCAGGGTTGAATGTGACAGAGGACATTGATCAGCCTCCCAGCTTGACGTTGTCGATACCGACGATGCGGTCGTAGGCCCAATAGAACGCCAGCACGATAACCAGCAGTATGGCCCCCAATGCTGCGGCGAGGCCCCAGTTCAGCGAAGTCGAAATGTGATAAGCGATCCGGTTCGAGATAAAGACACCCTTTGTGCCGCCCACGATTTCCGGTGTGATGTAGTAGCCGATGGCTAAGATAAACACGAGGATCGAGCCCGCGCCGATGCCCGGCACACTCTGCGGGAAGTAGACACGCCAGAATGCGGTCCAATTCGTAGCGCCCAGCGACTTGGCTGCACGCAGATAGGACGGCGGGATTGTCTTCATCACCGAGTATAGCGGCAGGATCATGAAAGGCAGCAGGATATGCGTCATCGCAATGACTGTCCCAGTTGCATTGTTTATCAGCGTCAGCCGATTGTCGTCAGCGACGATCCCGATCCAGACTAGTAGGTCGTTGATGACCCCCTGATCCTGCAGCAAAATTTTCCACGCAGAGGTCCGAACCAGCAACGATGTCCAAAACGGCAGTAGCACGAGGATCATCAGCAAGTTCGCTTGACGGTTCGGGAGATTGGCAAGCAACCAGCCGATGGGATAGCCCAACAAGATGCAGGACACGGTTATCGCAGTCGACATGATCAGCGTGCGAATGAAGAGCGTGATATAAACCTGCTCATTCTCTGGCCGCCACGCGACACCATCCGGTGTCAGTTGAAGATCGGCAGCGTTCAGAAAATAGCCTGTGGTGTAAGGTGCGGAATAAGTTTGAACCGTGCGCCAAACCTCGCGGTCGGTCCAATCCTTGTCCATAGCGACAAATTCGGCCTGCAAGTCCTCTGGTGCGAACGTTGAAACGGCAGTTTGCGCCGATGTCAGCAAAGCCGCATGTGGAAAATCGGCAGGGATAGCCGCACCATTGGCGAGGTCTTCGTAAAGCGCGAGGTAGACGCTGTTCCAGGGCTGTTCTTCTGCCGGGTTATCATCATCTTCTACTTGAACAACGCGCGCGAAGTCCCTGTAAATACTGGCGGTCTGCGGCAAAACTGCGCCCACGCCGTCAGCTAGGCGGAAAGTTGGGCGGCGGCCCTCGCCGTCATAATTTGAGTTTGCTTCCAACCACCGGGGGCCGGCGAAAATATCAATGAACGTCTGCGGATCTTCCCATGCGGGATCTAGGCCCACGAATTGATCAGTGTAGACTTGGCCAATTTCGTCAATGTCGCGCCCGGTTTTACGAAACAAGGACGAGATGCCCGAGACTTCGTAGTTTAGACGTGAGCCAAGGCGAGTGTGGTTCTTTTCCTCTGCCGCGATCATCAAGTCTTTGGCCAATGCCGAAAAAACGACTGGGCCGGGAATATCGGTTACGTCGGCATTCCAGTCGCCCAACACGCGGACCGTTCGCGGTAGTGTATCGCCAACAATCTGGTTTTCGACGGACCGGAACAACATCTCTCCAATCGGATAAATGAAGGTCACTAGGATGAAAAATAGCAGGGGCGCAATCAGAAATAGTGCGCGACGTTTCTGTTTGCGCAAAGCGCGGTGAAGGGACGCCTTTAACGGCGTGCCGTCGGCAGCCAGCATAGGGCCGCTATTTTCGGAATGGCCCAATTTCAGGCCCGTGTCCGGAGTGACGCCCGTCAGGTTGTCGGGACCGTGGGTTGCGTCTGACATCCTAGACTCCTTCGACAAGGATAAGGGTGCTGATGGCACAGCGTCGGCGAATATCTGCGACCTCTTGATAGGCCGGGTCGTTGTAGGCGGCTTTCGCGGCCTCGTAGCTGTCGAACTCGAGGACGACGTGGCGCCCCATTTCCTCGCCTTCCGGCGTCTCGGACTGGCCACCGCGTACGATAAAGCGGCCCCCATGGGATTTTAAGATCGGCGTGTCGCGACGGACGTATTCAGGATACCCGTCCGGGTCGGTCACCTTGATATGTCCGATGATATAACCTTTTGGCATCGCGCGTATCCTATCCCTGTCGTCTCTTTTTTTGGGGTGGAGCGGGCCCCGAAAGGCCCACTCTCGTCGTCAGATCAGGCGATAGCCCGGCTTATTGAGCCAGCCACGCTTGGAACTTGGCGTCCAGATCGTCACGGTAGTCGGACCAGAAGGCGTACTGGGTGACAAAGACGTTCGTGGCGTTAGCCGGATCGGTCGGCATATGCTCTGCCATTGGGATACCCAGATCAGCGTGGTTGCTGACCAGCGGGGCAGAAGATGCGCGAGCTGGACCGTAAGCGATGTACTTCGCTTGATCGGCCAAACGCTGGGTGTCAGTCGCGAACATCAGGAAGTCCATGACGCGGGCCAGACGGTCTTCGGGCAGACCATCGGGAACAACCCAGCCGTCAAAGTCCAGCATTTCTGCGTCCCAAAGCATGCCGATGGGTTGGTCCTGCTCGGCGATTGCCGAAAACAGACGACCGTTATAGGTCGAACCCATGACGACTTCGCCGTCAGCCAGCAGCTGCGGAGTTTCTGCACCAGCGGACCACCAGACAACATCACTCTTGATGGTGTCGAGTTTGGCAAAAGCTTGCGCCTGGCCTTCGTCAGTCGCCAGCACGTCGTAGATGTCGTCCTTGGCGACGCCATCACAAAGCAGTGCCCATTCGACGTTTGCCAGCGGACGCTTGTTCAGCGCGCGTTTGCCAGGATAGGTCTCTGTGTCGAAGATGGCGCAGATGTCAGTTGGAGGCGTGTCGCCAACCATGTCCGTGCGGTAACCAACGGTCGTCGAGAACACGATCTGCGGAATGAAGCAGTCGGAAATCAGGCTGTCACCAAAGTCTTCGGTCGCGGTAGAGCCGTCATCGCCGGGCGCAAGCGCCTCATCAATGTCGATTTCCATCGCGAGGCCCTCGTCACACAGACGGATGGCGTCGGCAGCTTCTACGTCGACCAAATCCCATGTGATGTTATTGGCTTCGTTCATCGCGCGCAGCTTGGCAACGGCCTCGTTCGAGGATTCGTCCCAGACGACGTTCACTTCAGGGTGCAGCGCGACATAGGGCTCGACGTAGGCCTTCAGTTGGCTGTTCTGATAGGCGCCACCCCAAGATACGATCGTCATATCGTTGGACATAGTTGTGTGCGACTCGGCAAATGCGCCGGTTGCGGCCAGCGTTAGCGCAGTCGTCGCGGCAAGAGTTGTCTTTAAAGTCATTCGTTTGCTCCCGTAAGGTTACCCGGTCTTGATCTTATCGGTCGGTGCCGCCGGGCGCGGTACCGCCCTGTTTCACATCAGGCGTCCAGCGCGCGGCAGTCGCGCGGCAACCAGCCGATGTCGATTGTTGTGCCCGGTGTCAGTTTAGTCTGATCAGGCGAATTGCGTGTCTTGATGACAAAGTTATCAATCCCAGCGACCCTCAGGCGTGTTCGGAAGATGTCGCCCATATAAATGAACTCCAACACTTCAGCTTTGAGCGTATGGGCGTTGGGCCCTAGTTTCGCTGTATCGACTTCGACCCGTTCCGGCCGGATCGAAACCTTGGTGCGTTCCCCAACTTTGGACACGTTCACCGGAACAGCGTCGATGGTTTCACCGCTGTCCAGCTTGACGACGCATGTGTCACCTTTGATTTCAGCAATAACGCCATCTAGCGTATTGTTTTCGCCGATAAACTGCGCAACGAAACTATTCTGCGGCTGCTCATACAACTGATCTGGTGTGGCCAATTGCTGGATGCGACCGTTTTCAAATACTGCAACGCGGTCAGACATGGTCAACGCTTCGGTTTGGTCGTGCGTCACGTAAACCACGGTAATACCCAGCTTGTGGGCAAGGTGCGTGATCTCAAACTGCAGCGTTTCGCGCAACTGCTTGTCGAGCGCCCCTAGCGGTTCATCCATCAGCACAAGTTCTGGTTCGAAAACCAATGCGCGGGAAAGTGCGATTCGCTGCTGCTGACCACCTGAAAGTTGGGACGGACGCCGTCCGGCAAAGCTGCCCATCTGGACCATGTCCAGCGCGCGCATCACCTTTTCCCTTTGAACGTCCTTGGACATCTTCCGCACTTGCAGCGGAAATGCGAGGTTTTCAGCCACGGTCATATGCGGGAAAAGCGCATAGTTTTGAAAGACCATGCCTATTCCGCGCTTATGCGGTGGGATGTCATTGATCGGCTTACCCGCAAGGCGAATGTCGCCATGCGTGGCAGTCTCGAAGCCAGCCAGCATCATCAGGCAAGTTGTCTTGCCGGATCCCGATGGCCCTAGCATCGTCAGGAATTCGCCCTTTGGCATCGACAGGTTCAGGTCTTTGACAACCAGATTTTCCCCATCATAGCTCTTTTGAACGCGGTCGAATTCCACGAAAGCGTCGTCGCCTTGCGCCACGCTAGTCTCCCCGTTGTGTCCGGCGGGTTATCCCGCACTCTTCGCTCGGAAATAAAGCAACCGCGTGTTCAAGATGCAACCGGTTTCCCGGTCAGCGCCAAAAACAGTGCCATTGCAGTGAAATGTACTGTTCGAAGCCAACATTGCAGTCAATTGGACCGGCGATCTGCCACTCAAAGCGGCGCGGAACGAAGCGCATGAAGGTGGCGCGGTAGTCCAGACCAGCGCGCGACCCCTCGCGCACGGTTGCCGATAGCCGCAATTGCACCTCGCGACAGGTCAGGGAATAGGGTCAAAAGCTTTTTCAACTCGGCGGCTGCATCATGGCCAACGCCTGTGGGCCGGGATAAAAACTTTCTGTCGGTATGCCATTCGAAAAGATGATCTGATGCGCCTCGAACATCAAATGCACATAGGTCACGCACCTTACCCCCTGCATAACGCGCGCCTGCCCCCCTTGCATAAGTGCCAGATGTTTCGCCCGGACCAGTTGCGTCTCCTGCCCGTCCCCCGCGGTTAAAAGCACGCCATGCTGCGGCGATACAATCAAAGGTAACGCGTTCCCAAAAGCTCTGGCGGCGATGCGAATTGGCCGCAGATTCAGTTGGGCGGCTAATTCGAATCGATCCAGTCGCCGCATCCCAACCCAAGCGATCGGTTGCAGACCGTTATCACGCGTCTGAACCAGATCCCCGGGACGCAGCGCCTCGACCGGACGTTCGCCAAATGCGCTAAGAATTTGAGTGCTGGGCGTGAAGCATGGAATACCAGCGCGGAATAACTGTCCCACGCTTGACATCGATCGGGGATCGACACCTTGCAGAACGATGGTTTCGCCCTCTGGAAAAATCAGTTTGGCGTTGCCGAATCCATCGTCGACGACGGTAACATCCCATGCGGTCACGGGTGCGCCGCCCGCCGTGCGCAACGCGCTGACGTCGAGTTGGTCGTTGAAAAATGTATCGCCGTTGTCATCGCCAAGATCGAAGTCCGTCACGGTATCGACGCCACCTGCGTCGTCGACCGCGAAAGTATCGTTGCCGATCCCGCCAGTCAGGGTGTCATTTCCCGCACCACCGTAAATCGTGTCGGACCCGGCACCGCCCGCTATGCGGTCATCGCCACTACCACCGTAAAGTATGTCATCGCCGGCGCCGCCGTCGATACTGTCAGCCCCGAATTGTCCATGAACAGTAACGTTGCCATCGCCCGCAACAATGCTGTCCTGCGTCTCGGCCCCGAAGATTACGGTTTGATCGGCTGCCGCGCGGATCGTGCTGACATAATAATTTGCTACTGGGTCACGCAGCGCAAAATTAGTGCCAGTGTCTGTCGTAATGACAACTGCTTCGCCCGCGGCGATGGTGCGGACGAACACCGATGCTCCCGCTTGGTCAATGCGGTAAAGGTCCACGGGGCCATCTGCCGCATTCACGATTTTTAGCTTTGTTGGCACCCCACCGGCGGAAGAGGCAAAATGCGTTAGAACAAGGGCGTTGCCGTCGCCGACGATCAGGTCATTGCCAATTCCGCCGTAAAGGCTGTCGCGGCCGTCGCCGCCGCCGACATAATCATTGCCGTCTTCACCAAAAACCGTGTCATTGCCAGTAAAGCCAGACAGAGTATCGTCGCCAAGCCCGCCACAGACCGTATCGTTGCCCGCATCCCCATTGGCGACGTCGTTGCCTACCCCGCCAAAAAGTACGTCATTTCCAGTGGCACCCCAAAGCATGTCGTCGCCCGTGCCGCCTGAAACACTGTCGTCGCCAGCACCGCCTGAAATATGATCGTTACCACCACCACCGTCGATGCTGGCGTTACCTGCATCGCCGAAATCGTATTATTGTTTCCATCGATCTGGTCACCGTCGCTATCAATATAGCCGGGGCCCATCGTATCGGCGCTTGTTGATCCCTGAATTATGCTGCCGTCGTCAAATATCGCGGGATCCCGATCAGTTGCGATGTCATTCGTGGCCTGTTGGACGCTATTGATGGTCAACGACAGGATAGGCTTTGCCTCTAACGCAGCCTGAGTCGCAGCCTGAGTGGTGCTTGGAAAAAGATAAGTGCGACCCGCTGTATCCTGCACAATCAGGAATGCATTGGTCGCCGTCGTGCCGTCGGTGTAAGTCAGGGTACCCTGATAAAGAACCGCGGCGTCGAAACTTTGATTTGGTCCACCGTCTATCGAAAACGTATCGCTGCCATCAGAGTTATTTTCATATTGGATGCCAGCGCCCATGTAGGCGAAGAATTGCACCTCTTCAGCTAAGGGTTGCGCGCGATTTCCAAAGGTCAGGCCAATCAGGCTCGCGGCCCTCTCTGCCAGCGCATTGCCCTCGGTGGGGTCAATGATGGCCTGAACGCCAAGATAAAGAACGTCGAACGACGTAGCCATAACCAAAACCCCAGATTCCATGGCATTTCACGCCTTGGTACCTGCAAACTTTGTCTGCGCTAAAAGTCGGTGAAGTGCAGACCTGCGGCGGGCTTTTGCCGCGCCTATTGCAGTGGATATGAGGGGACAGACTTTAAATTCGGGTTTTCACAAATAGAAAATCCTCTAAAGACAGGCACTATCCATTTCAAAAAAAATTCAAATTTTTATGAAAGGCCTGGTGCGGTCGGGG
>JAGXIQ010000022.1 GCA_024635625.1 Loktanella sp.
CGTGTTGCGGTTGCTGATCAGGGCTTGAAGCTCAGATCGGTCGGCGGGGCCAAGGTAAAGGCAGATGTCATCGCGTCTCATCCCACGAATATCGCACATCGAGCCGACACTGGGAATCTTCTGTCAGGCGGCGAACACTAGGTATGAACAACTTTATCGCAAAACCCTTCAATACCCAGCAGATGCGCAAATGCATCGAAGCTGTGGTCGGCCCATTATGACCGTCCTTAGTGGTGAACTTTTTGCACGGCTGTCGGTCGAACTGGGCCGCGCGACCAACTTGGCTACGCAGATTGAAGCGACATTGGAACACAGTAGTTTCGGTCG
Source organism: Loktanella sp. (assembly GCA_024635625.1). Taxonomy (GTDB): domain Bacteria; phylum Pseudomonadota; class Alphaproteobacteria; order Rhodobacterales; family Rhodobacteraceae; genus Loktanella. Next base: position 328 of record JAGXIQ010000022.1, read on the forward strand.
GGGACCTGATTTGCGAAGTCTACAGAACCTTGACCTATTGACGCAAACGCTCGCGGATCTGGTGCGTTTCACGCATGTGTTGAATTCCGATTTGCCAGTGGTGTTGGTTGACCCATCAACAGCCCTGCAGCAACTTACCCTGCGTGGGGTGGCCGCCTGCCTTGGATGTTCTAGCGGGGTGTCCGATGATGATTGGTCCGAAGGTGATTTAGCAGTGTTCTAAGTTTCACTCGCCACGTCAACAGCAGTCAAGTGATCCGGGGCGCCGGCGGGCGACTGCAATAGGTGTCTAATTTCATCACTTATCCGCTGCATTTGTGCCGCCAGTGGCGTGCTGCGGCGCCAGACCATACCGATCGTTCGTGATGGGGGCGTGCCGCTGAAACGAGTGACGCATACTGGCGCTGCGCGGGTTTCGACCGGCACCGCCATATCGGGGATCAGTGTCACACCGATCCCCGCACCCACCATCTGGACGAGTGTCGCGAGCGCGCTGCCGTCCAGCCACTCGCGCGGATGGGCTGCGCCCATCTTGCAAAACGCTAACGCCTGATCGCGAAAACAATGGCCTTCTTCTAGTAATAGCAGGCGCATTTCGCGCAGTTGCCGTGCATCTGGCACTGGCTTATCGGCGTCAGCGATTGGCCGAACCAGTACGAAGTCTTCCTTCAGAAGCGGCACCTCGGTCAGGGACGGTTCGGACACTGGCAGGGCAACGATGGCCGCGTCCAACTGCCCGGCAGAGAGCTCGGCGATCAGGCGAGGCGTCATCGTTTCACGAACGTGCAGGTCAAGGCCGGGATAGGTTTGCGTTAAGTCACCGATCAGTCGTGGTAGAAGATAGGGGGCTACCGTTGGAATAATTCCCAGCCTTAGCCGCCCGATCATGCTACCCTGCGACAATTGTACCAGATCGCCGAGTTCATCGACGGATTGTAAGATGGCGCGGGCGCGGGCGATGAAATCCGCGCCAAATGTGGTCAGCTGCACGACTCGCGGCCCGCGCTCGAATACGGGCAGGCCCAAGCGGTTTTCCAGATCGCGGACCTGCATCGACAGGGCCGGTTGGCTAATGGCACTCGCCTCTGCGGCGTTGCCGAAATGGCCGTGATCCGCTACGGCGCAGGCGTAACGTAGATGTTTCAAAGTGAGGTTTTTCATAAGGTAAACTTATCGCAGGTATCAGCAGATACAAGTTCCTCTAATCGCTTATCGGCGTTAGGTTCGTCGGCAACACCTCAGAATATCGAAGGAGACTCTTATGGACGGCAATGACGCAGGCAAGTTGGGCCAATGCCCGATGGGCCACACCCGCCCCAATACGACCAATAGCGCACGGTCGAACCGTGACTGGTGGCCGAACCAATTGAACCTTAAGATTCTGTCGCAGAATTTGCCCGGATCGAACCCGCTCGGTCCCGATTTCGACTACGCTGCGGCGTTTAAGACATTGGATCTGGAAGCGTTGAAGGCAGATTTGTTTGCCTTGATGACTGACAGTCAGGACTGGTGGCCCGCCGACTATGGCCACTACGGTCCCTTCTTTGTTCGTATGGCGTGGCACTCTGCCGGCACCTATCGTACCGCTGACGGCCGCGGTGGTTCGTCGTCCGGCACCCAGCGCTTTGCACCGCTGAACAGCTGGCCTGACAATGGCAACCTCGACAAGGCCCGTCGTCTGTTGTGGCCGATCAAGCAAAAATACGGCAACGCGATCAGCTGGGGTGACCTGATGATCCTAGCAGGCACGACGGCCATCGAATCGATGGGTCTTGCCCCCTTCGGCTTTGCCGGTGGGCGCGAGGACAACTGGGAACCCGAAGAGGATATCTATTGGGGTGCAGAGGATACTTGGCTAGACGACAAGCGTTATAGCGGCGACCGCGCGTTGGAGAATCCGCTGGCGGCCGTGCAGATGGGCCTGATCTACGTCAATCCAGAGGGTCCAAACGGAAACCCTGACCCGCTGCAATCAGCCCGTGACATCCGCGATACCTTTGGTCGCATGGCCATGAACGACGAGGAAACCGTCGCGCTGATCGCAGGCGGCCATACCTTTGGTAAGGCACACGGCGCAGGCGACGCGGCCCACGTGGGCGCAGAGCCAGAAGGATCGACCATAGCTGAACAGGGCTTTGGTTGGACAAGTACCTACGAGACGGGCCGCGGAACACATGCCATTACAAGTGGTCTGGAAGGCGCATGGTCGCCTGCACCCACATCATGGGACATGAGCTATTTTGACATGCTGTTCGGGTTCGAGTGGGAACTGACCAAAAGCCCCGCCGGCGCGCACCAATGGCAGCCGACGGATCGCAGTGCAGATAATCTAGTGCCTGACGCCTTCGATCCTAACAAACGCCACGCACCGATGATGTTTACGTCGGACCTCGCTTTGAAAGAGGATCCGATCTATCGCGAAATTAGCGAGCGGTTTCATGCAAATCCTGACATGTTCGCTGATGCCTTTGGCCGTGCATGGTACAAGCTGACCCACCGCGACATGGGCCCAGTCGATCGCTACCTTGGCCCATGGGTCCCGCAAGAGGAACTGCTTTGGCAGGATCCGATCCCGGCGCGCGACCACGATCTGATCGACGACGTTGATATCGCTACATTGAAGGCCGCGATCCTAAAGACTGGCTTGCCGGTTTCGCACCTCGTCAGTACTGCGTGGGCGTCGGCATCTACCTTTCGGGGTAGTGATAAGCGGGGTGGGGCCAATGGTGCGCGTATCCAACTTGCGCCGCAAAAGGACTGGGAGGTCAACCAGCCTGCGCAGCTTGACGACACCCTGCGACTCTTGCGCGATGTCGGGCGTGCGTTCAACGACGATCAAACCGGTGGCAAACGCGTGTCCCTCGCTGATCTCATCGTACTGGGCGGCGTGGCAGCGGTCGAAAAGGCAGCTCGGGATGCAGGTCACGATGTGACCGTGCCCTTCACGCCGGGTCGAATGGACGCCACGCAAGAGCAGACGGACGTGGAATCTGTCGACATGCTGCAGCCTGCCTCTGATGGTTTCCGCAACTACCAAAAGGCGGATTACACCGTTTCGCCCGCGGAACTGCTGATCGACAAGGCCCAGCTATTGACGCTGACCGCAGCAGAGATGACGGCCCTGATCGGTGGCATGCGTGTGCTAGAAACTAACGCGGACGATACTGCGCATGGTGTTTTCACTGACCGTCCGGGCCTGTTGACCAACGACTTCTTCAACAACTTATTGTCGATGGCGACAGAGTGGCGGGCGATAGACGAGAACGACCGTCAGTTCGAAGGTCGTGATCGCAAGACAGGGGAGTTGCGCTGGACCGCGACTCAGACCGACCTGATCTTTGGCTCTAACAGCCAGTTGCGCGGTCTGGCAGAGGCCTATGCCGGTGAAGTCGCAGAGCATCGTTTTGTCGATGCCTTCGTCGCCGCATGGGCCAAGGTCATGGACCTTGACCGTTTCGACGTAAAATAAGCAAAGCGGCGTCGCGGCCAAAAGGGTCGCGACGCCCTACATGCTGACGATCACCTGTGCCGCGGCGGCCTGACCAGCAGTCAGTGCGCCCGCAATCAGACCGGGATGATCCTCTGCCGTCTCAGCCGCAGCGAACCATAGCGTGCCATTTAGATGACTTTGCCGCAGCACGGTTGGGCCGACCTCTGGATGCTGCGCCGGGCCTTGCAAATCCGCCTTCGCGCAGATTAGCGGTGCCGTAGCCCAGTCCGTGATGAACAAATCATCTGGACGCCCTGCCTCTGGCCCAAAACAGCGTTCCAGTTGCGTCAGAATGCTTTTCTTTAAATCCTCAGGACTGGCTGCCCGCGTCTGAGCGTCCCATCCGACGAAGCCGAACAGCGCCCCGGTCTTACCCTTTGCCGGGCTGTGGTCGTGAATTTCAAAGAGTGGTCCGGTTCGGCTGGCGACACGGCCCGACAGCCCTGCGTCCCGCCAGAAGGGGCGGGTGTATGTTGCGACAGCCCTAGCCTGCTGTGCCATCCAAGTCGGACGGGCCATCAAGCTCGCAGTAACAGCACCGGAAAGTTCTGGTAGAGCAATTTGTTCTACTGTGACCCGCGGTGGCGTTGCAAGGATGACGCGTTTGGCATTGAAAACCTGCAGCGATGTCGTGACCGTCAGGTACCGCCCCGTTGCGATGGCGTTGACCGGCGCATTTAAGTGCAATGCCCCCGGCGGCAACCGCGCGGCCAAAGCATCCACCAACGCCACCGGACCGCCGACGATGCGGGCGATCCCATCCTGACCGGGAAGCGGGTGCCGCCGTACCGGACCGCCGAAGCCATCTAGTATCCCGTCCCCCGCATCATATTGCGCGAAGGTCTCTAGCCCTAGCCGATCAAGCCATTCACCCACCACTGGCTGCCAAGTGGGCCAGACCCATGTTGGCCCCAGATCGCAACCTGCACGCGATCCAATCCGACCACCGATCCGTGTAGCGCCTTCCAGCACTTTCACGCGCACGCCCGCGTCTGTCAGGCAGGCTGCTGCCGTCAGCCCGGCCAATCCTGCGCCGATCACGATGACTTCTGATGCCGCGTCTTTGTCGCTTTTTGCCGTCACGCTCTGCGCCCCCATCTGTCCGCGCGGACGCTAGGTGTGGCCTGAAACACTTGCAAGCGCCGTCGTTTTCGACCCAGACTGCGGCCATGGTAACACTCAAAGATATTAGCCGAGAAGTCGGCCTGTCAGTCACTCAGGTCAGTCGTGCGCTGGGCGGGCATGCGGACGTAAATCGCGACACACGCGACAAGGTACAACGGATGGCAACGCGGTTGGGGTATCGACCGAACGCTATCGCCCGCAGTCTTAAGACAGGCCGGTCGGGTATCATTGCTATGATCGTCGCCGGGTCGCGCGATCCGCAAGCGAATGCCCATCTGTTCGAAATTGTCATGGGCCTCTCAGCCGAAATTTCGGCCCTTGGTCTGCAATTCGTGCTGCATGTCGGCCAAACGGGCGCGGATACAACGCAGCTGCATGCAGACTTGTACCGTAGCGGCGGCATCGACGGCTTTGTGCTGATTGGCCCCGCGCCGGACGATCCACGCATCGCATGCCTGTTGCGACTGGGCGCGCCTTTCATCGTGCATGGCCGTGATCCGGCCCAGTCTCATGCTTTCGTCGACATCGACAATTTTGCGGTAGGCGAGACGATGGCCGACCATCTTCTGCATCTCGGTCATCGCGACATAGCTTTCCTGAACGGGCCAGAGTCAGAGTTCTTCGCCTTGGAACGTAGGCGCGGTGTTGCAGCAGCCTTTGCCAAGCATGGCGTAACGCCAGATCCCGCTCTCACCCTCTCAATCCCCATGACGGAACCGAATGGTCGCACAAACACGCTGAGACTATTAGATGCGGCCCGTCCGCCGACGGCGATCATCGCGGGCAACACGATGCTGGCGCGCGGCGTTTATCAAGCTACAGAAAGTCGCGGCCTGAATGTGCCACGCGACCTGTCCATTCTGGCCCACGACGACGGGCTAGAGCTGTTTGCAAGCGAAAGCTTCGATCCGCCATTAGGGGGTACGGTGGCCCACCTGACGACCGCTTGGGTGACTCTGTCTGCTGATCTAAAACAGATCATCGCGGGTCAGGATGACCCTTTCCATACTCGAGTTCTTGACCTAACCTTTACGAAAGGGCTGTCCGCCTGTGCAATTTAGGTTGACTCGCGAAGGCCTGTTAGCGCTAATTCCGAAACGTTTCGGACGCAACCGAACGAAGCCATACTCTGGGAGGAGACAACCAATGATCCGCACACTTTCCGGCGTCAGTGCCATCGCGCTGCTTGCCGTATCCGCAAGCTCCGTGTCCGCACAGGACCTGATGTTTCCCAGGGGCGAAGGCGCCTTTAACTGGGACAGCCTGCAGGCTTTTGCCGACAGCAATGATCTGGCTGGCGAGCAGGTTACTGTATTTGGTCCTTGGCTTGGCCCGGATCAGGCAGCGATCGAAGCCGTGCTGGCCTACTTCGCCGAGGCGACTGGCGCCGACGTCCGTTACACTGGCTCTGATAGCTTTGAACAGCAGGTCATGATCGACGCCGAGGCGGGGTCGTCTGCTAACGTCGCAGTCTTTCCGCAGCCGGGTCTGGCAGCTGGCATGGCCAGCCGTGGTTTCCTTACGCCGCTGGGTGCAGAGGCCGCCGATTGGATGGCATCCAACTATGCCGCTGGCCAGTCTTGGGTTGATCTGGGCACATATGCCGGCGCTGATGGCACCGACGCATTCTATGCCTTCCCCTATAAGGCCGACGTAAAGTCGTTGGTTTGGTATGTGCCCGAAAACTTCCAAGACGCTGGCTACGAAGTGCCTCAGTCAATGGAAGAACTGAAGGCTCTGACCGACCAGATCGCGGCAGATGGCGCCACGCCGTGGTGTATCGGTCTGGGATCGGGCGGCGCGACGGGCTGGCCTGCAACCGACTGGGTTGAAGACATGATGCTGCGCACGCAATCGCCGGAAACCTACGACAAGTGGGTCACCAATGAACTACCCTTCAACTCGCCCGAAGTCGTCGGTGCGATTGAGGAATTTGGTTACTTTGCCAAGAACGACGATTTCGTCGCCGGTGGCGCATCGGCCGTTGGCTCGACCGACTTCCGCGACAGCCCGAAGGGTCTTTTTGACAGCCCACCGCAGTGCTACTTGCATCACCAAGCCTCGTTTATTCCAGCCTTCTTCCCGGAAAACACTGTCGTAGGCGAAAACGGCGACGCCAACTTCTTCTACATGCCCGCCTATGCGGACAAGGATTTGGGTCAGCCCGTGCTGGGCGCAGGAACCCTTTTCGCGGTCACAAAGGATAGCCCAGCGGCACAATCGCTGATCAACTTCCTTCAGACCCCGATTGCGCATGAAATCTGGATGGCGATCCCGGGTCAGGGCTTTTTGACACCATTGACCACCGCCAACGGCGATACCTATGAAAACGATACCCGTCGTGCGCTGGGCGAAATCCTGACGTCTGCCACCACATTCCGTTTCGATGCATCTGACCTGATGCCCGGCGGCGTGGGTGCTGGTTCATTCTGGACTGGCATGGTCGATTATGTCGGTGGAGAAGAGGCCCAGTCTGTGGCTGACAAGATTCAAGCGTCCTGGGACGCATTGAAGTAATTGGTCTGATGCGCTCGGACGACAGCGCGCGGTGACACAGGATTGGCCCGGCGATAACTGGGCCAATCCACCCCGGACGGAGGGGTCCGGTACGACGCAATTCTTCTGGGGGGACGTCCATGAATCCGGCCTTACTCGGCTTGTTCACCATTATAATCGGCGTGGGCGGTTGCCTTGGATATTTTTACTTTTCAAACATCCTGCTTGATAAAGTGATTTTTCCGGCTACCGGCAAAAATGCCGGCCGGAACATCAATCGGGCTGAAAAGGTCCGCCCGTGGCTGTTCCTTGCCCCTGCCATCATCGCGTTGGGCCTCTACCTCGCCTATCCGGTGTTTGCTACTATTTGGCTGTCGCTGACGGACCGTAGCCAAGGTAACGCCTTTGTTGGCCTTGCAAATTACCGCCAGATGGGGCTCGATCCCAAGTTCTGGGAAGCCTTGAGCAATAACATGCTATGGCTGATCGTGGTTCCAGCCGCTTCCACTGGCTTCGGCCTGCTGGCCGCACAGCTAACTGACCGCATCAGCTGGGGCAGCTTTGCAAAATCCATCATCTTTATGCCGATGGCGATTTCCTTCGTCGGTGCGGCCGTCATTTTCAAACTTGTCTATGATGCGCGTCCCGAAGGCACGAACCAGATCGGCATCCTGAATGCGATATGGCTGCAATTTGACGGCGGCTTTTGGTCGATCGTCATCCTGAGGGTACTGCCAGTTGTCATCATGCTGGCTATCGCGGCCCTGTCAGCGTGGCTTGTCTGGGTTGTTGCCCAACCTGTCTTCCAACCAGAGAGAGAGCGGCCCGGTCCACTCGTGTCAGTCGTCCGCATTGTTGCGGCGCTTGCCGCGGCCTTTGTCGTGATCGCTTGTTTGCGTGGGCTTGTGGGGGCCGTTACCGGGACCTATCCCTACGGAGAGGCACAGCAGTGGCTGACGATCCCGTTCTGGAACAGCTTTTTTCTGATGATCGTCCTGATTTGGATTCAGACAGGCTTTGCCATGGTTATTCTGTCTGCCGCCTTGCGCGGGATACCCGAGGAAACGATTGAGGCCGCGATTATTGACGGGGCAAACCCGCTGCAGATTTTCTTTTCCATCAAGATGCCGCAGATCGCCTCTACCATTGTCGTTGTCTGGACCACGATCACCATTGTCGTGCTTAAGGTTTTCGACATCGTCTATGCCATGACCAACGGCCAATGGCAGACGCAGGTTTTGGCGAATTACATGTACGACAAGCTGTTCCGCGCCAACGACTGGGGCGTCGGATCGGCGGCGGCAATGGTCATCATGCTGCTCGTCACCCCAATCCTCGTTTGGAACGTCTATAACGCCCGGAAGGAGATGCGCTGATGGATGGTATGGCTGGCGGCAAGACATCCCTTTCATGGGTCGTAAATATCTCGGTGGTGCTACTCGTGGCGCTTTGGCTGTTCCCGACGGCGGGTCTGTTCATCTCGTCCTTCCGGACGGCGGACCAGATATCTACTTCGGGCTGGTGGGCCTCTATGTTCCCGCAAGAACAGAACCAGACGTTGCGCACCGACACCCCCGGTGACCCTGCAGACATCCCGCAGATCGATGACGTATACACTATCGACGGCAATCTTTTTGTGGCCGAAGGGCAGGCGCCCGATGTGGAATCTGTACAGGCCACAATCAGCGTCTGGGGTACCGGATCCCGCAATATCGATGCCTACCAGCCCGGTGACACCGCGGATTTGGGGGATGGTGAAGCGATCACGGTGCAGTCCAACGGCGACTACGTCTGGACCAGCGCAGAGCCGCAATCGGGCAGAGGGCAGCGCGTGTTTACCACGGCCGTGACGCCGCCAGAGTTCACCTTGGATAACTATCGCAACGTGTTGTTCAATCCTAACAACAGGGAAGGCATGGCCAAGGCGTTCTTTAACACCCTTACGGTCACGATTCCCGCGACGATTATCCCGATCCTGATCGCCGCCTTCGCGGCTTATGCTCTGGCGTGGATGGATTTTCCGGGTCGCGCCTTGCTGATTGCCGCCGTCGTCGGCTTGCTGGTGGTGCCGCTCCAACTCGCTCTGATCCCGCTCCTTCGGCTTCATAACGAGATTGGGATCGGTAAAGGTTACCTAGGTGTCTGGTTAGCGCATACTGGGTTCGGCCTACCACTCGCGATCTATCTCTTACGAAATTACATGGTTGGCCTGCCGCGCGACATCATCGAAAACGCCCGCGTCGATGGCGCGACCGATTTTCAGATATTTACCAAAATCATCTTGCCGCTGTCCTATCCAGCCCTCGCGTCCTTTGCGATTTTCCAGTTTCTTTGGACGTGGAACGACCTGTTGGTCGCGCTTGTGTTTCTGATCGATAGTTCTGGCGATACCACCGTGATGACCAAGCAGATCGTCGAACTGCTGGGCACCCGTGGCGGCAACTGGGAAATTCTTGCGACTTCGGCCTTTGTGTCGATCGCGGTCCCGCTGCTTGTTTTCTTTTCTCTGCAACGCTTCCTCGTCCGCGGCCTGCTGGCCGGTTCCGTGAAATAAAGGAGTCCTGTCATGGCCACCCTCAAGCTGACCGACGTCGCAAAAACGTATGGCGGAACCATCGACGTATTGAAAAATATCAATCTCGACATCAAAACGGGCGAACTTATCGTCTTCGTCGGGCCTTCTGGCTGCGGCAAGTCGACCTTGTTGCGGATGATCGCGGGCCTTGAAAAAATCAGCGGCGGTGAATTGCAGATCGACGGGCGCGTCGTGAACAACATTCCCCCCGCCCAGCGCGGCATCGCCATGGTGTTCCAGTCCTACGCGCTGTACCCGCACATGACCGTCCGAGATAACATGACCTTCGCCCTGAAGCTGGCGAAAAAATCCAAGGCAGAAATCGACGCCGCCGTCGCTAAAGCCGCCAAGATCCTGCAATTGGAACCCTACCTTGACCGTCTACCGAAGGCGCTGTCGGGCGGTCAACGCCAGCGGGTTGCAATCGGGCGTTCCATCGTGCGTGATCCCAAGGTTTACCTTTTCGACGAACCGCTTTCGAACCTTGATGCCGCATTGCGGGTCGCGACCCGGATTGAGATTGCGCAGCTTAAGGAATCCATGCCTGAAAGCACCATGATCTACGTGACCCATGATCAGGTAGAGGCGATGACGCTCGCATCGCGTATCGTGGTGCTGGCAAACAAAGGCATCGCACAGGTCGGCACGCCATTGCAGCTTTATGAACGACCAGAGAACGAATTCGTTGCACAGTTCATCGGTTCCCCTGCGATGAATCTGTTGGCCGGCGAAATCGTCGAAACTGGTCCGCAAACTACGATTAAATTGATCGGCGGTGGCACTGCTTTGGCAAATGTACCGACCCAAGCCGCCGACAAAGGCCTGAAGGTCAACGTTGGCGTCCGCCCCGAAGACCTGACTGCCGTGAATGACGACGCACCTTATATCTTCGAGGGGAAGGTCAATATCACTGAGGCCTTGGGTGAGGTGACGTTACTTTACTTCGACCGGGTTGGCGACAATGACGCGGTGATCGGCAAACTGCCCGGCATTCATACCGGACTGCGTGGCACATCGGTGCGAATGACAGCCCAGCCCGACAAGGTGCAGATTTTTCACAACGGGCAATCCCTGCATTACCGCTGATATCGGCAACGGTGGCGCAAAATCCGCCCTAACCGTCGTCTGCCTCGCGTGCTAAAGGTGCGTCATGAAAAGCATTCTTGTCATTAACGGCCCTAACCTGAACTTGCTTGGTAAGCGCCAGCCAGAGATTTACGGTCACGCCACTTTAGACGACGTTGCCGACGTGTGTCGCGCCGCTGCTGGTGATGTCGCTATCCGGTTGGAACAGTCCAACCACGAAGGTCAGTTAATCGATTGGATCCACGAGGCCCGGACAGCCCATGCGGGTATCGTCATTAATGCAGGGGCCTACACCCATACCTCTGTCGCGATCTTTGATGCATTGAATGCCTTCGACGGCCCGGTGATCGAGGTTCACATCTCTAACGTCCATAAGCGCGAAGCCTTCCGCCACCACTCCTATATCTCTGCCCGCGCCGATGGTGTGATTGTGGGGCTTGGGATTAATGGCTACGCCGCTGCCGTCCGGCACATTTGTGATATGATCGCGAACGACTAAGGCACCCGCGACGCTGGTAGCATAGCTTACGACCGTCCCCGCTTCTTATGAAAATGACGACGGGGCAGGGCGGAACAATGCACTCCTGCCGTCTGTTGACTCCGCAAAATACACCCCACCGGAGGCCTTGATGAAATCCATTACCCTTGCAGCTTTATTGACCACCGCCGCTTTACCAGCTTTGGCGCAATCTAATAACCCTGATGTCGCACTATGGCGGCTTGATTGCGGGACAGTTAAAGTTAACGACCTCAATATGTTCTCTGACACCCGCGCCTATACTGGCGAGACAAGAGATCTGACCGCATCGTGCTACTTAATCCGCCATGGCAGCGACTACATGATTTGGGATACGGGCCTGCCTGCTGCCATGAAGGGTGCCGCGCAGAACGACACAGACGCCCTCTCACCGACCCTTGACGCCACGCTGGAAGAGCAATTGGCCGAACTTGACCTGACCCCTGCCGATATTGGACGCGTCGGTATCAGCCACTACCACTTTGACCACACTGGGCAGGCCGCAACTTTCCCCGATGCGGAATTAATCATCGATATGCGTGACTGGGACGTGCTGTCTTCGGACCCGCTGCCAAGTTTTGCTGAAGGTTTTGCCAACCCCGATCTTGTAAAGCCGTGGCTGAATGGCGGCAAACTGACGACTACGACCGGCGACACCGATATATTTGGCGACGGGTCCGTCACGCTGCTGACCATGCCGGGCCACACGCCGGGCAGTGCCGCACTTTTGGTGCAACTGGCAGAGACTGGACCTCTGCTGCTTTCTGGTGACGTGGTCCATTTCGAAGAGCAGATTGGCAGTGAAGGTGTGCCCACTTTCAATACCGACCGAAGCGACACGCTTGCCTCAATTGACCGGATGAACAAACTGGCCGGGAACGTTGGTGCAACGCTGATCATCCAACATGATCCACGCGACATCGAAAAGCTACCGGCCTTTCCGGCCTTCGCTAAATAAGCCATGCTTGGCGCGGGGCGATCTTTGCCCCGCGTTGCTTGCCAGAGGCTCTTATGACCCATATCCTTGCCATCGACCAAGGTACCACATCGTCACGTGCGATCATCTTCGACGCCGAGATGACGCCAATAGCGACCGCGCAAGAGGAATTTTCCCAATATTTTCCGCAGTCCGGCTGGGTTGAACACGATCCGTCTGATTTATGGTCTACGACGGCGGCTACATGTCGTGCTGCCATCGAAAAGGCAGGGCTGGGGGCAGACGACATTGCCGCTATTGGGATCACGAACCAGCGCGAAACTACGCTAGTCTGGGACCGTTCCACCGGCCAGCCAATTCACAATGCTATCGTCTGGCAGGACCGGCGCACAGCACAGGTGTGCCGCGATCTGTCGGAACATGCGGATACCGTCACGGCCAAGACGGGGCTTCTGCTTGATCCCTATTTCTCTGGAACCAAGGTCAAATGGATACTCGACCATGTCGAAGGCGCTCGCGAACGCGCTGCGAACGGTGAACTCGCCTTTGGGACCGTGGACACGTGGCTGATCTGGAACCTGACAGGCGGCACTGCCCATGTCACGGACGCCACTAACGCGTGTCGTACGATGCTTTACGATATCCACAAGGGCCGCTGGTCCTCGACCATCTGCGAACTGCTCGACGTTCCGATGGAAATGCTGCCAGAGGTCAAGGACTGCGCCGCTGACTTTGGCATGACCCGCCCTGACCTGTTTGGTCGCCCGATCCCGATCCTGGGGGTTGCTGGCGACCAGCAGGCGGCGACGCTGGGACAGGCTTGCTTTAAGCCGGGCATGCTAAAGTCCACTTACGGTACGGGTTGCTTTGCGTTGCTGAACACTGGGGATACCCCTGTCGCCTCTACTTCGCGGTTGCTGACCACGATCGCTTACCAGTTGGACGGCAAGCCGACCTACGCGTTGGAAGGGTCCATCTTTATTGCGGGTGCGGTGGTCCAGTGGCTGCGCGACGGTCTTAAGATCATTCGCGACGCTAAGGAAACGCAACCACTTGCCGAATCCTCTGACGCTGAACAGCCTGTCATCCTTGTGCCCGCCTTCACGGGTCTTGGTGCGCCCTACTGGAATGCGGACTGCCGGGGCGCGATCTATGGCCTGTCACGCAATTCCGGCCCCGCCGAATTGGCGCGCGCCGCTTTGGAGTCGGTTGGCTATCAAACCCGTGATCTGCTGGACGCTATGCGTGCCGATTGGGCCGGGCATGCTGGCGATGCCTCGCTTCGCGTCGACGGCGGCATGAGCGCGTCAGATTATGCCATGCAGTTTCTAGCCGACATCATTGACGCCCCCGTCGACCGCCCGATAGTGCTGGAAACGACAGCCCTTGGCGTGGCATGGCTCGCGGGCTACCGCGCTGGCCTGTATCCCGATCAGGTAGGCTTTGCCAAAAAATGGGCGCTGGATCGGACATTCACGCCCGACATGCCAGCAACGACCCGTGCCAAAAAATACCATCAGTGGACCCGTGCCGTGCAGGCCACATTGACCTATGCCGAAGTGGATTGATGCTGCGATCATAGCAACAGGCAAACGCGTGCCAGAGGCATCCGCCTTACCCATTGACAGCCCCGGTTCGATCCCCTATCCGCCCCCTTCATTGGTGTTGGTGGCCCCCGCAAGGGGACTCCTGTCGGGGCATTCGCCCAAAGGACAACGCCCTTCACGTCCCACAGGGACACAGCCGAAGGAGAACAGCCGTGACCAAACGCACGTCTGCCAAGTACAAAATTGACCGCCGCATGGGCGAAAACATCTGGGGCCGTCCGAAGTCCCCGGTGAACCGTCGTGAATATGGCCCCGGCCAGCACGGCCAGCGCCGGAAGGGCAAGGTATCTGACTTTGGCCTGCAGTTGCGTGCCAAGCAGAAGCTGAAGGGCTACTACGGCGACCTGACCGAAAAGCAGTTCCGCCGCATCTACACTGAGGCCGAGCGCGTCAAGGGCGACACCGGCGAGAACCTGATCGGCCTGCTGGAGCGTCGTCTGGACGCTGTCGTCTACCGCGCCAAGTTCGTGCCAACTGTTTTTGCTGCTCGTCAGTTCGTCAACCACGGCCACGTGACCGTGAATGGCGTGCGGGTGAACATCCCCTCTTACCGTGTGAAAGAGGGCGACGTGATCGAGGTCCGTGGCAAGTCCAAGCAGATGGAACTGGTCATGGTCGCATCGCAGCTGCCAGAGCGTGACGTCCCTGACTACATGGACGTTGACCACTCTAAGATGGTTGCGACCTTCGTGCGCACACCTACCCTGGGCGATGTGCCATATCCGGTCACGATGGAACCGAACCTGGTCGTCGAATTCTACGCTAAGAACTAAGCCATCTAGGCAGAGTTATTTTTGGGCCGTCCCAGTTGGGGCGGCCTTTTTCGTTTGGATAAGGGCGACTGGCCTAACGGTTTGCGGGTGCGTGTTGCAGTAGATCGCCTTGGCTTGTTATTTTGGGTTATGACAGCGCGGGGTCTGTTCCCTTGTCTTTCAATAGCACTGTCAATCAAGTGTACCAAATTTGCATGAGACAGAACGCCACATGTCGGCGCAGTAACCTTGAGTTGAATTATTCGTGGTGCAAGCACATACCAGATGCTGATCGTATCAGGACGCCCGATGACCAGCCTACATCTTGACGACCAATTGTGCTTTGCACTGTACGCGGCGTCGCAAGTGGTCTGCCGAGCGTATCAGCCGCGTCTGCGCGCGCTTGGCATAACCTATCCTGAATATCTGGCCATGATCGTCATGTGGCAAGTTGGGCCGGTGGATGAAGACATACTTTCCAAAAAGCTGCATATGGATCCTCGCAGTGTCGGCGATGTAATGCGGCGGCCGGCTGATGCTGGTTTTGCGGAACCCTTCGGCGCAATGTCAGAGAGGCGTATCGCGCTGACCACTGCTGGTGTCGCGTTAGATAAATACGCGACGACGGCCCAACAGGCCGTCGTGTGCGATACCGAACTTGCACCATCAGAATTGGCTGCATTACGCGATGACCTTCGGTCGCTTATCACGCGAATGGCAAAGCAGTGACGTTGGCGGTGTCAGGCGCCCTCTGACCCAAAGCGCCGGTTCAACTTTCGCATGCCACCGATCCAGCGGTCATAGTCTTGGGCTTTTGCTTGCATGTAGCCACGCACTTGGGCGTGTGGAAGGACTAGAAAGGTTTCGTCTTTGATCGCAGCAATGCAGGCCTCTGCCACGACATCCGGTTCAAGCATGCCGTCAATTCCAGCGACATTCTCTCCCATGCCATCAGTCATGGCAGATCGCACCGCCTGCGGGCAAAGGACCGAAACCTTGATGCCCGCATCGCCGTGGGTCATTGCCAACCATTCTGCCAGCCCAACCGCAGCGTGTTTGGTGACGCCATAGGGCGCGGCACCGATTTGATTTAGTAGACCTGCCGCGCTCGCAGTGTTTAACAGATAACCTTCGCCACGCGCGATCATAAGTGGCACGACGTGTCGGGCGGCCCAGACGTGGGCCATGACGTTGATTGTCCAGATGCGCTGCCAATCCGCATCGGCGACTTCCATCCCTCCTGGGGTGAAGATACCTGCATTAGAACAAAACAATGCGATGGGTCCGATATTCGCCTCTACCCGGGCGACCAAGGCAGCGATTTGCGCTTCATCAGTTACGTCGACCTGCACACCCGTGCCGCCGATACTCTCCGCTACTGCCGCAGCCCCGTCCCCGTCGATATCCGCACAGACGACGTGGGCGGCACCTTCTGCAGCAAACCGTTCCGCTAAGGCCCGCCCGATGCCGCCTGCGGCCCCGGTTACGACGACGATCTTGCCATCTACGTTCATTCAAGGTGCCTCTGATTTGCTGCTATGACTGCCGTGACGCTAGACAGGACACCCAATCTTTAACAGGGGGGCCTGACGCCTTCGGGTTAAAAGCGCATCGATGATTTCGTCCTCGTTTCTATATTGGACTACAGGGATACCGTTCCGTGACCAAAGGCGGCTTCAAATGCTGCGCTGCTAATCCGTTCGTAAATATAGACGGGCCCTGCGATTTACTACTTTCCCGCGCAATATCATGGACGTTTTTCGGTCCACTACGGCAATACGATCCGTCTTCCGTATTCGATGGGCTGACCCTGCGACCCATCGCCCGTCGCTTGCCACTGGTCAGACCGGGGCGGTGTCGCTAGAACGACGCAGAGCACTTTGTACACGGACCCTGACTGATGACGATCACACCCCGACCCGGCATCATGGACATCGCACTGTATCAAGGCGGTGCGGCTCACGTCGACGGCGTCACGAATGTGCTAAAGCTGTCGTCGAACGAGAACCCGCATGGCCCATCTGATCGCGCCAAGGAAGCCTTTGCGCGCGCGGCGCACGAGTTACATCGCTATCCCGTCACCGACCACGCTGGCCTGCGCCATGCGATCGGTGACGTCTGGCACGTTGACCCTGCACGGGTGATTTGTGGTGTCGGTAGTGACGAGATCATTCACTTTCTTTGCCAAGCCTATACGGGGCCAGGGACCGAAGTGATCCACACGGAACATGGCTTTGCGATGTATCGCATCTCTGCACTTGCCAACGGTGCGACGCCTGTGTCGGTGAAGGAACATGAGCGCGTCACCGACGTCGACGCGATCCTCGCGGCCTGCACAAAACGCACGCGGCTTGTTTTCATTGCAAACCCCAACAACCCGACCGGGACTATGATCGGTCAGGCAGAGGTTGCGCGTCTAGCCGATGGCCTGCCGGACGGGGCGATCCTCGTGCTGGATGGTGCCTATGCGGAATATGTCGAAGGATTCGATGCAGGCCTTGCGCTTGTTGAGGGGCGTCAGAACGTTGTGATGACGCGCACCTTTTCCAAGATCTACGGTCTTGGCGGTCTGCGGGTTGGTTGGGGCTATGGGCCGCAAGAAATCATAGACACGCTGAACCGCGTGCGCGGGCCGTTTAATCTGTCTACAGCCGCCCTCGCGTCGGCAGAGGCAGCCGTGCGCGACACCGCATACCTCGACCGGTGCCGGGCTGAAAACGCCCGCTGGCGCGAGTGGATGGCGACGGCGCTGGCGGAACTGGGCGTGCCATCCGATACTTCTACCGCGAACTTCGTGCTGGCCCGCTTTACTAGCCCAGACGAGGCGAACGCCTGCGACGAGTACCTTAAAACACAGGGTATCCTTGTGCGCCGGGTAGGGGGGTATAATCTGCCGCAATGCTTGCGCATTACCGTAGGTGACGAATCCGCGTGCCGCCGTGTCGTGCATGCCGTGGCGCAGTTCAAGGGCGCCCGATGACCGTCGTCTACGAAAAGGTCGCGCTGATCGGCCTTGGACTGATCGCGTCGTCTATGGCGCTCGCGATGAAACGCGGCGGGTTGGCGGGGCAGGTCACCGGCTATGCCCGTTCACAAGAGACGCGTGATATCGCCCGCGAGTTAGACCTATGCGAGGTCTGCGATTCGGCGGCCGAGGCGGTGAAGGATGCGGATCTTGTGGTGCTTTGCGTGCCCGTGGGTGCCATGTCATCGGTCATGGAAGATATCGGCCCCGCGCTGAAGCCGGGTGCGACCCTCTCTGATGTCGGTTCCGTCAAAAAGGCTGTCATTGATGCGGTTTCGCCTTTTGTGCCAGAGGGCGTGCATTTCGTTCCGGCGCACCCGCTTGCGGGCACCGAACATTCCGGCCCGCGCGCGGGTTTTGCGACGCTGTTCGACAATCGTTGGTGCATCATCGTCCCGGTCGAGGGCGCTGACCGTACTGCCGTCGACCGTCTGAAAACCCTTTGGCAGGGCATGGGCGCGAATACCGACGAGATGGATGCAGAACATCACGATCTGGTCCTTGCGGTCACCAGCCACACGCCGCACCTGATCGCCTATACCATGGTCGGTGTGGCCGACGATCTGCGCCGGGTCACTGACAGCGAGGTCATCAAGTATTCTGCCGCCGGTTTCCGCGATTTCACCCGGATCGCGGCCTCTGACCCTACAATGTGGCGCGATGTTTTCCTGACCAATAAAGAAGCGACGCTAGAAATCCTAGGTCGCTTCACAGAGGAATTGTTCGCCCTGCAACGCGCTATTCGCACCGGCGATGGCGACCACCTGCATGCTTATTTTACCCGCACACGGGCGATCAGGCGCGGGATCATTGATGCGGGCCAAGATACAGACGCGCCGGATTTCGGGCGTACCCCGGCAAAGCGATGATCCGCGCAGCGCTGGCCCTTGGCATGTTACTTGCAACGCCCGCGGGGGCAGAGGCACCATCGGCCAGTGTCCGCCCAATCGTCCGTCCCGCGGCATTGACCGAGAACGTGATTGTTCCTTTGGCCAGGATCGGGCTCTTTCCACGCCCGCAGTTGCGCCATGCATCTGTCGCTAAAGCCTCTCTTGTGCCGCTGGCAATGCCAGAAGCCTACCAGCTTGCTACCAGCCCACAGGCTCCACGCGTGACTGAACGCCCCGCTTTGCGCCCTGCCGCGCTAACCCAGCGGGTCGAACGGCAAGCGCAAGAGACGGTCCGCGGCCAAATTTGCGGCGACCCCGCTATTCAGGGTGAAGAAATCGCCGATATCGACGGTCCCGGTGGCTGCCGTGTGCTGGGCGCCGTGCGCGTGAAGTCCGTGGCTGGCATCTCTTTGACGATGCAGCCCACTATCGATTGCAATACCGCCAAAGCCTTGCGGCGTTGGATTAGCGACGGTGTTATCCCTGCTGTGGGTGACACGGGCGGCGGCGTGGCGGCCCTACGTGTGGTGGGGCATTATACCTGCCGCAGCCGTGTCGGTGGCAGTGCAACCAACAACAAGATGTCGGAACACGGGCGCGGCAGGGCTGTCGAGATCGGTGGCATCCAGTTGAAAGACGGACGCGAACTGACGGTGCTGACTGACTGGAACAAGGGCGCTGCTGGGAAACAGTTAAAGTCTATGTGGCGTGCCGCTTGTGGCCCGTTCGGCACTGTGCTGGGTCCGATGGCGAATGCGGCCCACCGTGACCACTTTCATGTCGATACCGCGCGATATCGCAATGGTACCTATTGCCGGTAAAGCGCCATCGCGAGGGTCGTTTTTCTTTCGCATTCGCTAAAATGTTGCTTTGCACTTGTTTCATTAGACGTACTGACAGCGTCGTATCACTGGCTGGGCTTGCGGCATCTTTACCCCGCGCAAGCCCGCGCCTATAACGCGGTCATGATAATGCGGGTTCTGATACGAATTATGTCCCCGGCGCGCTGATCGTCAGCGCCGCCGGGTCAAGGCGCGCTGCGCCGCCCTCTGTCTTTTGCCATTTGCCAGATCGAAGGACGCCGTTCATGTGCGCCGACACACCCGATACGACCGTTGATTACAAAGACACGCTGAACCTGCCCCGGACCGACTTTCCGATGCGCGCAGGCCTGCCCAAGCGAGAGCCCGAGTGGCTGGCCCGCTGGGAGGAGATTGGTGTCTATGAGACTCTGCGCGGCAAGGAAGGGCGGACGCACTTTACCCTGCATGATGGCCCGCCTTACGCCAACGGCCACCTGCACATCGGTCATGCGCTGAACAAGGTCCTGAAGGATATGGTTGTGCGCAGCCAGCAGATGATGGGTCGTGATGCCCGCTATATCCCCGGCTGGGACTGCCACGGTCTTCCGATCGAGTGGAAGATCGAAGAGCAGTATCGTGCAAAGGGTCAAAACAAGGACGACGTAAATGTCGTTGATTTTAGGCAGGAATGCCGCAAGTTTGCGGCCGGTTGGGTTGATATCCAGCGCGAGGAATTTAAGCGCATAGGGATCACGGGCAATTGGGCCGATCCGTACCTGACGATGAACTTTCACGCCGAACGCGTGATCGCCGCAGAGTTCCAAAAGTTCCTGATGAACGGCACGCTTTATCAAGGTTCTAAGCCCGTAATGTGGTCGCCAGTCGAAAAGACCGCGCTGGCCGAGGCAGAGATCGAGTATCACGATCACAAGTCCCCGACGATCTGGGTGGCGTTCAAGACGCAAAATGGCACCGGCGATCTGACCGACGCCCGTGTGGTGATCTGGACGACGACGCCTTGGACAATCCCGTCGAACAAGGCGGTCGCTTATGGCCCCGGCATGTCCTATGGCTTGTACCGCGTCGACGCGACCGAAGATGAAAGCTGGACAAACCCCGGCGACCTTTATCTGTTTGCGGATTCTCTGGCGCAGGACACGCTGACGAAGTCCCGTGTGACTGAACACACGCGCCTGCGCGACGTCACAGCAGACGAGTTGGGCAACCTGATGCTGTCCCACCCCTTTGCAGAGCTTGACGATTACTGGTCATACGACGTGCCAATGATCGACGGCGACCACGTGACAGAAGATGCGGGCACGGGTTTTGTTCATACCGCCCCAAGCCACGGTGCCGACGACTTCGAAGCATTCGTCAAGCGCGGTTGGATGGATCGCATGACCCACAACGTCGGCGAGGAATCCGAATTCTTGCCGCATGTCCCGTTCTTTGCTGGTCTGCAAGTTTTTGACCGCAAAGGGAAAGAAGGCAAGGCGAACGGCGCCGTCATCGCCAAGTTGGTGGAAGCCGGCGGCATCATCGCACGTGGTCAGGTTAAGCATAGCTATCCCCACTCATGGCGGTCCAAGGCCCCGGTGATCTTTCGCAACACGCCGCAGTGGTTTGCCGCAATCGACCGCCCTGTCGGCGACGGGTTGGACACCTACGGCAAGACAATCCGCGAACGCGCGCTGACATCCATCGACGAGCTTGTGACATGGACGCCGCAGCGCGGCCGCAACCGCCTGCACGCGATGATCGCGCAGCGCCCGGACTGGGTGCTGTCGCGGCAGCGTGCTTGGGGCGTGCCGCTGACTTGCTTCACCAAAAAAGGCGCACTGCCAACTGATCCCGACTTTTTGTTGCGCGACACCGCCGTCAATGCCCGCGTTCTGGAGGCGTTTGAGGCTGAAGGCGCTGACGCATGGTATCTGGACGGGGCGAAGGAACGTTTCCTTGGCAACGACTACAATGCCGACGACTGGGATCAGGTCTTCGATATCCTCGACGTTTGGTTTGATAGTGGCTCTACCCATGCTTTCGTCCTGCGTGATCGGGCGGACGGGTCAGAAGATGGCCTTGCCGACCTTTACCTTGAAGGCACCGACCAGCACCGTGGCTGGTTCCATTCGTCCATGCTGCAAAGCTGCGGCACGCAGGGTCGCGCGCCTTATCGCGGCGTGCTGACCCACGGGTTCACGCTGGACGAGAAGGGCATGAAGATGTCCAAGTCCGTCGGCAACACGATCGCGCCGGAAAAAGTCATCAAGGAATACGGCGCGGACATCCTGCGCCTATGGGTCGCACAATCAGACTATACCAATGACCTGCGGATCGGGCCGGAGATCCTGAAAGGCACGGCCGACAGTTATCGCCGTCTGCGCAACACCATGCGTTTCATGCTGGGGTCACTCGCTGACGTGACCGAAGGCGACCGCGTAGCGCGCGCTGATATGCCAGAGCTGGAGCAGTGGGTCCTGCATCGTCTGGCAGAACTCGACGGGGTCGTGCGCAAGGGCTATGTCGCCTATGATTTCCAAGGGGTGTTCCGCGCAATCTTTGATTTCGCCACATTAGACTTGTCGGCGTTCTACTTCGATATCCGCAAGGACGTGCTTTACTGCGATGGCGACAGTATACGTCGCCGCGCCGCGCGGACCGTGTTGGAACTACTGTTCGATCGACTGACGACGTGGCTTGCCCCGATCTTGTGCTTCACAATGGAAGAAGTCTGGCTTGAACGTCACCCCGGCCCGGTCTCTTCGGTCCACCTGCATGACTTCCCAGAGACGCCGAATGAGTGGCTCGATACCGATCTTGCTGCCAAATGGGCAACCGTCCGGCGCGTGCGCCGCGTCGTGACAGGTGCGCTGGAGGTGAAGCGTACCGAAAAGGTCATCGGGGCCTCGCTAGAGGCTGCACCGGTAGTACATGTTTCTGAAGATGAGGCAGCCGTGTTGCGTACGCTCAGCTTTGAAGATCTGTGCATCACGTCGGGTATCGAGATCACCACCGATCCTTCGCCTGCAGAGGCCTTCCGTCTGGAAGACGTTCCCGGCGTCGGTGTCCTGTTCGAGATGGCAGACGGGCATAAATGTCAGCGCTGCTGGAAGATTTTGCTGGATGTAGGCCATCACAGCCATACGGGCGTATGCGCAAGGTGCGATGCTGCGCTGAATTAATCTTTGTAGGGTCAGGCGGTGACGTCTGGCCCTGCGATTAAGCGTTATATGGGCGCGCGTGGCGGAAAAACTCTCCCCCCTTCCATTCCCAAAGGATTTCAGGCGAATCACGTCGATTATTGCAAGGTTTGCGACGTGTCGAAGTTCAAAAAGGTCGGGTAGACAAACTGACGCTTCGCCAGTTACCAAACACACGCGAGGACGACCTCCCCCATTTGGGCAGTGCTGCGGGACGACCCGCTACCAGATGGGAAAGATCATGCGGACAACTTGCGATCGTATTCGTCATGCAATCAGCTTTGAAATCATCGGCATCCTGATTGTTGTGCCGCTGGGGTCCATCGCGTTCGGGATGGACATAAAAGATATTGGCGTCGTTTCGGTCATCGCTGCGACCACGGCAATGCTTTGGAATTATATCTACAACCTGATTTTCGACCGTGCGATGAAGCGGTGGAGAGGCAGTGTCCATAAAACATTGGCAGTGCGTATCTTACATGCACTGCTGTTCGAAGGCGGTCTACTTTTGGTGACGCTGCCTCTGCTCGCTGTCTATTTGGGGATTGGCCTCTGGCAGGCACTGTTAATTGATGCCGCTTTTGTCATTTTCTATCTGGTCTACGCCTTCGTCTTTAACTGGACCTATGATTGGGCTTTTCCGTTGCCTCGGGACGCATAAGGCTTGTTTCGGCGCCGTGCCGGTTCGCACAGTTTGCACTCTGTCATGTCTTTTGGCCGGACGAGAATGTGTAAAGACCGATGGTTAGCCGTAGCCTCAGCACTGGTACGATCAGATCGATACACCGCTTTTTCATTGTTCCACATCCAGCTAGGATCGCCCAAGATTCCAGCACAAGGCCGAAATGATGCCCGATTTACGTAACCCCGACGCCCTGACCCAAATGCGTGCCGCCTTCGACCGACAGGGGATTATGGCGACCCTAGGTATCACGGTCGCAGAGGTCGGGCCCGGGCTCGTGATTTTGGCGTTGCCGTTTCGCCCTGACCTAACCCAGCACCACGGTTTTGTGCATGCGGGTGTCATCACGACGGCGATGGACAGTGCTGCAGGCTTCGCCGCCTTTACCCTGATGGATGCCGACGCCGAAGTGCTGACGGCAGAGTTCAAAGCCAATTTTCTGGCGCCCGCACGCGGCCAAACCTTTCGGATGGTAGGTGAGGTGATCAAGTCGGGCCGCACCCTGACGTTTGCCGAGGCGCGGGCCTACGCCATGGATGGGACAACAGAAACCCTTATTGCCACGTTCACCGCTACGATGATGGCAGTGCGCGACCCCGGGCTGCGCGAAAGATCGAACCCGGCCACTTTATGACCATGACGTCCATTGTCATGACCAGCCCCCTTGGGCCATTAGGGGCCAGTGCCGCTTGCGGTAAGATCACGGCGCTGCATTGGGGGCCGGGCACGCTGACTGACGTCGCATTGATTGACGCGTTGCGGGCAGAGCTGACAGCGTATTTTGCGGGCACTTTGACCGTTTTCACGATCCCACTTGCCATAAATGGCACAGCGTTCCAGCAACGCTTTCTGCGTGCGCTGGCCGCAATTCCCTATGGTCAAACACGCAGTTATGGCGACCTCGCGGTGGAATTGGGCGCCAGCCCTCAGGCGGTTGGGCAGGCGTGCGGCGCTAATTCTTTACCAATTCTGATCCCTTGCCACCGCGTACTTGGGGCCGCTTCTCTTGGTGGCTTTTCTGGACCGGGCGGGGTCGAGGACAAGGTCGCACTGCTGCGCCTTGAAGGGGCCGCCGGGCTACTGATCTGAGTTGCGCGGTTTTCTAGGGGCCGTTCGGGGCATGGGGGCTGGATTGCGCTGACCTTAAGAAGGGGAGGCAATGACGCGGCGATGCTTTAGCTAACGTTGACGAATACTCAGACGTCTCTTCGGTTTGCGACTTCGCAACTGGCTGATCGCTCCGGTCGTCTTCGACCTGTCGACGATCTTGTAGGGGGGCTAGCCTTCGCGCCCATACACGATTTGCTGTGCGGCCCCGGCAAGGGTGAGGTATATTGAGGTCACGATTAGGCCGTAGTGCGCCCAAGATCCCGGATCAAAATCGACCCATGCCGCCCAACCCGCGAATACAACCCAAGCCAGCGCCATTGGAAGGGTGATCGCTTGCCAGCGCTTGGTGCGGACGGGGTGCACAAACTTGATTGGCACGAACATTGTGATGGCAAGCGCGGTGACAAGGCCAAGGCAAACCCACCAATCAGGCTTTAGCGCGAAAAGTACGAGGATCAGCATGTTCCAGCACCCTGGAAAGCCTGAAAAAGAGTAATCAGTGGTCTTCATCCGCGTGTCGGCAAAATACATTGCGCTGGCAAAAGTGATAATGATGATTGCAGCCCAGCCCGACCAGCCGTCCATCAAGCCAGAGCCATAAAGCGCGTAGGCCGGGATAAAGACGTAAGTCAGGTAGTCGATGATGAGGTCTAGCAATACGCCGTCGAATTCCGGTGCATTGGTCGCGACGTCGTAGCGTCGTGCTAGCGGTCCATCAATTCCGTCGACGAAAAAGGCCACGATCAACCATAGAAACATCAGTGCCCATTCGTGATCCACAGCGGCAAGCATCGAGAGCATCGCAAAGACAGCCCCCGTGGCGGTCAGCAGGTGAACGGCAAGAGCTTTTTGGGCGATCGTCATCGGAGTGCTTTCGATTGAGTTTGGTAACTTTAGCGGAAGTTAGCCCGAATTGTGAAGGCAGGAGCCTCCGGCGGGAGTATTTTAAAAAATGTGACGGCAGGCGTCTTGTGGATAAAATGGCAGCGCGTCGCATGTGCGCTTATTCGACTTTGGTTGTGATGTTTTATGCCCTGGGGTGGGCGGCGTCGTAGACCTCCATCAGGCGAGCGGCATCGACGGAGGTATAGGCTTGTGTGGAGGACAGACTGGCGTGGCCCAGCAGTTCCTGAATGCAGCGTAAGTCGCCGCCTGCGGTCAGTAGGTGCGTGGCAAAGCTGTGGCGCATAGCGTGAGGGGTGGCTGTTGCCGGCAGGCCCAATTGCAGGCGCGACATTTCCATCACCTTTTGAATGGCGCGGGGGTTCAAGACGCCGCCACGTACGCCGCGAAACAGCGGGCCACCGTCTGTCAGGTCATGCGGGCAGAGTTTAACGTAGGCCGCAACCGCCTCGCGTGCGGCGGGCAGGACTGGGACGAGCCGCATCTTATCGCCCTTACCCGTGATCCGCAGTGTGTCGGGTAGGGGGCTTTGGCGCGTCGTGAGGCTGAGAGCCTCTGAGATGCGCAAGCCGCAGCCATAGAGGACGGTAACGACGGCGGTGTCGCGCGCGGCGACCCAAGGTTCAGTCGCTTGACAGTCGACACGGTCGATCATGGCGCGCGCGGCGTTTTCTTCTAAAGGGCGGGGTAGTTTTTTGGTGAACTTTGGGCTGCGAATAGTCAGGACGGCGGTGGGCTCAAAACCTTCGCGGTCGGACAGCCAACGGTAGAAGGTTTTGACGGCACTTAGGCTGCGGGCCAATGACCGCGCGCCGACGCCGCGGCCTCGTTCGTGGGCCATCCATGCCCGCATATCACCTGTACTAATGCGGGAAATTGGGCCCAGTCCCACCGCGTCACCGTGGTGGACCTGCATGAACGCAAGGAACCCCTGAACATCGGCGCGGTACGCTGTGATCGTGTGGTCTGCTGCGTCATTCAGCGCGGTGCAGTGATCCAACCAGCCGTTCAGGGCCTGGGTTAGCTGAGGGGCGATCATGTGCCCGCCGCAAGCCACCGGCGCATGCTGCGCTCGAACACGCCGCTAAAGAACGTCAGCAGGTCGGTGCCTTGCTGTGGGGTGAACAAATGCGGGTCTTCGGACCCCATGACCAACATGCCGGGTAGGCGGCCAGTTCCGAGGTCGAGTTTTAGGCAAGCTTCTGATCGGACGTAGTCGGATTTGTCGCCGTAGACTTCTTCGCCTTGGTTCTGGACTTGACGCAGGGTTACGGCGCGGACGGGAATGTCGCGGTCGCGGCTGATGTAGCTGTCGCAAAAACCTGGTCGCCCGACGGACAGGACTTCGCCCAATTGGCGGATGGCTGGGTCATCGCCGTCGCTTTCGCTTTCTAGCACAAGGCGCATAACATCGACGCGCAGCGTATCGGCCACATCGCCGGCCAGATCGCGCAAGAATGTTTCAAAGCGGGTCGCATCCATCAGGCGCAACACGGCGCGGTGGACTTGGTTGGTTCCTGCTAAGTTTTCGTAGGCGGCGGCGATGACAGAGCGGTGGGTGTCTTCTAAGCGGTCCAGTCGTGCCTCTAGCCGTTCCATCGCGATGCCGCGCAGATCGACAATATTGCCACCCATAGATTTTTCATTGGCGCCAACCAGCGCACGCATGATGTCCTGATCTTCCAGCAGAAGTTCGGGGTCTGCGATGATCTTGTCGCGGACGGAACCGTCCATCAGAGGTTTTGTGCTCATGTGCCTGCTCTTTTGTTTTGTGAAAGGCTAGCAGGTCTGACGCCCGATTTCGCCTTTTAAAATGCACGATCCGTGCAAGGGCCGCACCTGTTGCAGGGGCGGCCCAGTTGTTAACGGATTACAGAATCTTGATGCCGGCCTTTTTCACGTCGGCCATGAAACCGTCCAGTCCCTTTTCCGTCAGAACGTGGTTCGCCATTGCCTTGATGACGGCAGGTGGTGCGGTGGCAACGTCAGCGCCCATCAGCGCTGCGTCCTTCATGTGGTTCGCATTGCGGATCGACGCGGCGAGGATCTGCGTCTCAAACCCATAGTTGTCATAGATCGTACGGATGTCGCCGATCAATTCCATGCCGTCGAGGTTCAGGTCGTCAAGGCGCCCGATGAATGGTGAGATAAATGTTGCACCAGCCTTGGCGGCCAACAACGCTTGGTTTGCAGAGAAGCAAAGCGTCACATTCACCATGGTGCCTTCGTCGGTCAGTGTCTTACAGGTTTGCAGACCCGCCCACGTCAGAGGTACTTTCACGGCGATGTTCGGCGCGATCTTTGCCAGCTTGCGGCCTTCGGCCAGCATTGTTTCTGCATCAAGTGCGACGACCTCTGCAGAAACGGGCCCTTCGACCAAATCGCAAATCTCTTTTGTGACTTCTAGGATGTCACGGCCCGACTTGGCGATCAGCGAGGGATTTGTTGTTACCCCGTCTACCATGCCCAATGCATGCATTTCCTTGATGGCGTCGATGTCTGCGGTGTCTATGAAAAACTTCATCGGCTCGTTCCCTTCGGGTTGGCGTTTGGTTGCCCAGCGTTTACCTGACAGGGGCAACCCTGAAAAGGCCGTTATGGCGCAGTCTCATTTCAACGAAGGCGAATTGGTTGGCGTGCTGACCACGCAACCCCTTGGCCGTGTGCTGGATTACAAGGCACCGGAGGGGGGCTGTTTTGTCGGCGCTTTCGTCGAGGTACCACTTGGTCCGCGCAAGATTATGGGTGTCGTCTGGGGGGCTGGGGCTGGCGATTTCGACTATGCCAAGGTGCGCAGCGTCATGCGGGTGCTGGATGTCGCGCCGATGCGGGACGAGATGCATACCTTCCTGACGCGTGCAGCCGATTATACCCTGACACCGCTTGATGCGATGCTGCGGCTGGCAACGCGGTCACCGGGCATGGGTGATGCCCCGGGAACGCGTAAGGTTTATCGACTTGGTTCATCAGAGCCGGACCGCATGACTGATGCGCGCCGCGCTGTTTTGGAAGTCTTGCGCGAATACGGCGGGTTGTCTTTCACCCTGAAAGAGTTGGCCGAGATGGCGGGGGTAGGCACCTCTGTCGTCAAGGGGATGGTCAAGCTTGGCGCGGTGTCTGAGGAAGACGCGCCGCGTGATACGGCGTATCCCAAGCTCGACCCGGACTATGGTGGCAAAGAGTTAACGGCGGATCAGGCGGCGGGGGCAGCGGTACCGGCGCAAGCTGTCGCAAGCGGCACCTATGGCACGACGTTGCTGAAAGGAGTCACAGGGTCGGGCAAGACTGAAGTTTATCTGGAGGCCGTCGCAGCCTGTCTGCGGGCCGGGCGGCAGGCGTTAGTGCTGTTGCCAGAGATCGCCCTGACAGGAGAGTTCCTTGATCGAGTCGAAGCGCGGTTCGGTCAGCGGCCTGCGGAATGGCATTCTGGCGTGACCCAGACGGAACGGCGCAGGTGCTGGCGGATGGTTGGGCAAGGTGATGCGGATGTGGTCGTTGGTGCACGGTCCGCGCTTTTCCTGCCTTATCGCGATCTAGGCCTGATCGTGGTCGATGAAGAGCATGACACGTCTTATAAGCAGGAAGACGGAGTACTTTACAATGCGCGCGATATGGCGGTCCTGCGGGCGGCGGGAAATGGGGCGCAGGTGGTTTTGGCTAGTGCTACGCCAAGCTTGGAAAGCTGGGCAAACGTCGAGTCAGGTAAGTATAGGCGTCTGGAACTGACGTCACGGTTCGGTCCTGCGGTGATGCCAAAGATGTCGGCCATTGATATGCGGGCCGAAGACTTGCCGGGCGGACGCTGGGTTTCGCCCACCTTGCGGGCCGCAATGAGACTTCGGTTGGAGAAGGGAGAGCAGAGCCTCGTTTTCCTTAATCGCCGGGGGTATGCGCCAATTACGCTGTGCCGGGCCTGTGGACATCAAATCGGTTGCGCTGATTGCGATGCGCGGATGGTCGAACACCGGTTTCTGAAGCGGCTGATGTGCCACCAATGTGGCGCAACAAAGCCAATGCCGACGGTCTGTCCGCATTGTCAGGTCGAAGGCAAGCTAAGCGCGGTCGGCCCAGGTGTCGAACGTATGGGTGAAGAGGTTCAGGCGTTGTTTCCCGACGCCCGTGTCGCAGTATTGTCCAGCGATCTTTACGGTTCTGCCCGGGCGATGAAGGCACACATTGCCGATATTGCGGCGGGCGGCACGGATATCATCATTGGTACGCAGTTGGTGGCGAAGGGGCACAATTTTCCCAAGTTGACGCTTGTAGGTGTCATTGATGCGGACCTTGGACTGCAAGGGTCGGACCTGCGTGCGGCGGAACGGACATTTCAGTTGATGCGGCAGGTTGCGGGGCGTGCAGGCCGGGCAGAGGCCCCAGGCGAGGCGCTGTTACAAACTTATCAGCCAGAGCATGCCGTGATCAGGTCCATTGTGGCAGGTGACGAAGAGGCATTCTGGGCCGCTGAGGCGGCAGAGCGCAAGGCGGCGGGGGTGCCGCCTTATGGGCGGATGGCAGGGATCGTGCTGTCGTCGTCGAATGTGCAGGAAGTATTCGATCTGGGCACCGCTATGGCACGACAGGACGGACCCCTGCGGCGGATTGGGGCGCAGGTTTTCGGGCCAGCGCCAGCCCCCATCGCGCGGATCAGAGGGCGACATCGGGTACGGTTGCTTGTAAAGGCTGATAAGGCCGCGCCCTTGCAGCAAGCGCTAACAGAATGGGCCGCGCAGTTTCGGTTGCGTGGCGATTTGCGGATGGCGATTGATATCGATCCGCAAAGTTTCTACTAAGGCGTAAGTTATATTTTAAAGCCTATAAGTGTCGCATGTGAAGTATATTATGCTATACTCCGAGTCCCGCATAAGCCGAATTTGATGGCTTGACGGCTGGGTTTGAAACGATTCAGCTATTCTGATGATCCGTCCAGGCTTTCTTTCCTCAGCAGACCGTATCGAGCTTGAGGCTTGCGTGCGTCGCCAGCGCGAGGACCACGGTATTGCCCGCCGGACAAATGCGATCCGGCTGCTCGACGACGGGGAAAGCTGTGCTCGGATCGCAAAGTTTCTCTACTTGGACGACGATACCATCCGGGGCTGGCATAAAACCTACCTGCAAGATGGTTGGGATGCGC
>JAGXIQ010000172.1 GCA_024635625.1 Loktanella sp.
AATGTCGCCCCGTCAAAGTCCGTCCGTAATGCTATCGCTAAACCCATGATGAAGCCCTCCCAGACTTACCATCAAAGATTCATACTTTCAGCCCAACGGGAATCCCCCACGTGAGTCTCCGTTCACGCGGCTTGGTATAATGCGAATTGAGCCTATATCTTCGTTGCTTGATCGCTTTCCTTGTCCCTCAAGACTTTTCAACCCTGCGATATCTGGGGGCTCTGGATTGATAAGCCTCGCTGCCAGCAGATGTCTTGGTAACATCCCCGCTTTACTCGATAAGTGCCATTTCCGGATGGTTGCAACATTCACATCTAGCAGGGCGCATACTAAACCAGCTTGCAAGAAATGCCCTAGCGCGACAAAGGACCGAATAGTCGTGATAGCGCCAAATAATCGTAGCGTTCAAAATCGATTGCACCGCTTACCGGCCATTATTCCGCCACTGCATCCCCCCATGCCGTCATAGTCTCTGTCATGCCAAATCGCCGCGCACCGTTGTCCAGTACGCCAGCAGGACAAGCAAACGGATACGGCAACATAGACTGCCGCGCGATTTTGACCGGCGATAAGGCCTTCAAGCTTTGAATAACCGATGGTGAAAGCGCAGCGTCGGCCACAATCCCAGCCCCACCAGACACGTCGATACGAGGCTGTGCGAAGGCGGCCTGCAGATCCAATTCAAAGTCCGTTAAAAAGGATGCAATCTGTGCGACAGCTCCGACAATCTTGCGACCGCCCGACGCCCCTAGCGCAAAGCGTCGATCGCCAGCTGCCCCAAGAATTGGACAGACGTTCATCAAGCAAGGTTTGTCAGGAGCAAGCGAATTAGGTCGTCCTTGCACCGGATCGAACCACATGATGCCATTGTTCATCAGGAAGCCGGTCGATGGCGATACAACCCGCGCGCCGAAAATCGAAAGCAGTGTTTGCGTGTGGGCTACCATGTTACCGTCGCTATCCACGACGGAAAAGTGGGTGGTACAGCCGGGCGAGGACGGATTTTCACCGTCATGGCCCATCCCGGACAACCGGTCACTGTAGGCCGCGGAAAGGGCACGCGCGTAGGCTGGATAAGCCGCATCCAATGTTGCCAACTCCTTTTGCGCCAGATGGGCAAAGGCTGCGGCAAAGGTTGGTCCTGCGGTTAACCCGGGCATGACATGAAACAGCGCATCGCGGTAGGGCACCGCAAGCGGCGTCTCGAATTGCGCCGTGTTTCCAACCAGATCTTCCGCGGTTAAATAGCCACCCTTATCGCGCACATCCTGTGCCATGGCGGCCCCAAGGTCGCCGCCATGCAAAGCTATGGCCCCATCACGCGCTAGAATATCAAGGCTGTCAGCCATGCAGCTTTGGTCTAGCCGATCGTCAGCAAGTGCGGTCCAAGCAAAGGGCCGCGGCCATTGGCCGTCCATCAAAAACAGCGCCGCAGCGTCGGGATCCCGTGCAAGATCGCGGGTCGCGCTGGCGATGATCAACGATGCGTACCAATCTAACACCATGCCTGCCCGCGCGTGGGCAATGGCAGGTGCAAGAAGCTCTGCCCACGGCAAACGGCCCCACCGTTTGTGCGCGGCCTCTAGACCGGAAACCATCGCCGGGACAGCGATCGCTTTGGCGCCCATGACGTTGCGGTCATGGACAACCCTTTCCCACGGGAACAGGTCTGCCGCGATTCCTTCACCGGACAGTGGAAAATCGTCGACCTTCAATCCCGCAGGGGACCGCATGCCAAAGTTCAACGCATGGGCCTCGCCGGTGTCGGCGCGCCAATGCATTGCAGCCCCCCCGCCAGCAGGGCCAGACATCCACGGTTCCAACACACCACAGACAAAGGCACAGGCGACCGCCGCGTCCACCGCATCACCGCCGGCGCGCAAGACATCGGCGCCCGCCTCTGCCGCCTGCCGATGCTGGGACGCGACGACACCACGGTCGGTTTCCACGACATGTTTGCGAATATCCATCGATCGAGACAGGGCACCGGACATCTGCTCAGGCCCCAAGACGACAGTAAAGCGCGGCGGCAAGCTTGGCGCGTTCCACCAAACTGTCGACCTCGATATGTTCGTTCAGCGTGTGCAAACCTTTGCCGCGCACGCCGATGGAATCGAGCGTCGGCAGTCCAAGAAATCCAGTAAAGTTCCCGTCGGACCCGCCACCAGCGGATACGCCTGTCATTTCAAACCCTATCTCTTGCGCGATCTCTTGTGCCAGCGACAACATCGCCATGGTACCGGGCTGGTCCGGTTCCCAAACTGGCCGAGTGACACCCCGCCGAACTTCCATGATGACCTCGCCTGCGTCATCATTCAGCGCCAGCATCTTCGCCACGCCTTCGTCCAGCAGGTCTTGAGTCATGGCCATCGACAAGACTTCTGCATCGCAGCACGATGATACACAGTTCACCCATTGCCCCGCGTGAATCACACCCAACGAAAAGGTGCAGTCTTCTGTCGTCATGCCCTCGATAACAGCGACGTTCTTTGCCATCTCTGCGATGGCGGAACGTCCATCGGCCAAGGCCCATCCCGCATGGCTCGGTTTGCCGCGGGTCTGCAAGTTGAACCGCGCAATAGCGTACCGACCGATCACGGCACCACCGTCGGGACACGCGGGTTCGGGGACAAGGATAAATTGATGGCGCTTCGCCTCTGCCTCTATCAGGGCACGGGTCGACGGCGTGCCGACCTCTTCGTCAGGCGTGAACAGGACGGTAACGGGCAGTGGGGTGTCCATGCCAGCGGCCAGCAATTTGCGCAGGGCATCAAGGAACACATAGTTGCCGCCCTTCATGTCCATCAGGCCGGGGCCATAGCAAATGCTACCCTCGCGCCGGAACGGCAACTTTTGCATGGTACCGACAGGGTGAACCGTATCCATGTGCCCCAGCAGCAGAATACCGCCCTGCCCTGCACGCGGATGCGGCATCGTCGCACGGACGCTATCGCCAAAGCCCATGCGACCCGGGATACGTTCCACACGGGCACCCAATGCGGCCAGATCATGCTGCACAAGATCCATCATGCGGTTGACCGCAGCGGCGTCAAAGGTCGGGCTTTCGGTTTCGATCCAAGGTTTTAGACCGGCAATCATCTCGTCGGAGTCGAATGGCAGGGAAAGCGGATTAGTCATCGGTAGGCTCCTGCCCCGATCGCCTAACGTAGCGTGCCGGGGTTGGTTTGGGTAAGGATGAAGTGATCAGGCTTTGGGCAGACGCGTTTCCACAATGCGGGCGTAAATAGAGGCCCCGATTGGCAAGATCGCGTCATCCAGCACGAAGCTGGGGTTGTGCAAAGGTATGTTGCCCGCGTGACCAACGCGGCAGTATGCACCAGGCACGACCTTGAGCATATCTGCAAAGTCTTCGGACCCGGTTGCCTGTTCTGTCGATTCAGACGACTGATCGGCCCCCACAACATCCGCCGCAGCAGCGACGTAGGCGGTCGTCAGGTCAGCATCATTCATCAGCACGTCAAAGACATTTCGAATGTCGACGTCAATCCCGACCCCGTAGGCTAGTGCCATTCCGGCGCAAAGCTCGCGGATCCGTGCCTCTGCTATTGAAATAACGTCGTCGTGGAAATAGCGGATCGTGCCAGCGATAACGGCAGACCCCGGCACCACGTTATAGGCTGTGCCAGCGTTGAACTTCGTCACCGAAAGAACGATGGGCTTGGTCGGCGGCGTGTTCCGACTGACGACGCTTTGCAGCTGTTGCACCAATGCTGTACCAATCACGATGGGATCACGCGACTGGTGCGGCATCGCGGCGTGGCTGCCAGTCCCTTTGATCGTGATATCAAAAAAGCTGGCACCAGCCATTGCGGGCCCCGGCGTCACAAAGACTTTGCCAGGCGCAGAATTGGGATCATTGTGCATCCCATAAATTTCGTCGCACGGGAACTTTTCGAATAACCCTTCCGCTATCATGCGTCGCGCACCGCCCAGACCTTCCTCGGCGGGCTGAAAGATCAGTACAACAGTGCCGTCGAAATCGCGGGTGTCGGCCAAATAGCGTGCAGCCCCCAACAGCATGGTCGTGTGACCATCGTGGCCACAGGCATGCATCCTGCCGGGATTGGTGGAAGAGTAGGCAACGCCAGACGCTTCTTCGATTGGCAGCGCGTCCATGTCGGCCCGCAGACCGACGCGGCGATTGCCGCCGCCCTGCCCCTTAATCAAGCCAACAACACCGGTACCACCGATGCCCTCGTGCACTTCGTCGACGCCATAAGCGCGCAGTTGTGCAACCACAATGCCAGCGGTGCGCGTTTCCTCGAACCCCAGTTCGGGATGCGCGTGCAGGTCTTGACGGATCGCGGTCATTTCAGAGGCGAAGGCGTCGATCTTGGGTATGATACTCATACAGTGGCTCCTGTAGTGGTTGCGCTACTCATGGCGCGGAAGTTTGCGAAATCCCAAAGTCGGCCGGGGGCCGCTTCAATCAGGTTGCGGGTATATTCGTGACGGGGATGGGCCAGAACCGCGCCGGCCGGGCCATGTTCGACGACGACACCCTTTTGCATCACCAACACTTCATCGCAGATTTGGGCCGCCACGCGCAGGTCATGGGTGATAAACAGCATCGCGATGCCAAACCGGGCCTGTACGTCGTCAAGCAGGTCCAACACCTGCGCCTGAACGCTGACGTCAAGGGCCGAAACCGCCTCGTCTGCTACCAACAGATCAGGCTTCATGGCGACGGCGCGGGCGATGGCGATCCGCTGGCGCTGACCGCCGGAAAACTGGTGCGGATACCGATCCAGCGCGTCGCGCGGTAGGTCCACCAGTTCCATCAATTCGGCCGCGTGCGCCATCGCGTCAGTTTTGGATGTCCCAAAGTTGATCGGGCCCTCACAAAGGCTGCGGGCGACCGTCCAACGCGGATTGAGCGAGCGATATGGGTCCTGAAACACGATCTGAAAATGTTTGCGGTGCGGCTGCAACTGACGACGCGACATCTGCGCGATCTCTGTTCCTGCGACAGTGACCTTGCCAGCTGTTGGATTGATCAGCCGCATGATGCAGCGGGCCACTGTCGATTTGCCGGACCCGCTTTCGCCGACAATCCCCAGCGTGCGACCAGGGGCGATGGTAAAGTTCACGTCGCGCGCGGCCCGCACTCCTTCGGATTTACTGAAGAACCCGGTGCCACCGTATGTCATGTCAAGTTTGTCGACCGTGATGACATCCTTTGCAACTGCAGCCCCTCGCGCGGCGCGCGGGGCAAGGTTCGGTACGGCGGCCAGCAATTTGCGGGTGTAATCTTCGCGTGGTTCGGTCAGCAGTTGCCGGATCGGGGCGCTCTCTACGATGCGGCCCTTTTGCATGACGCTAACGGTGTCAGCGATTTCAGCAACAACACCCATATCATGGGTGATGAAAAGGACTGCGGTGCCCTGTCTTTCTTGTAACTCTGAAATCAGTTTGAGGATTTGCAACTGCGTCGTCACGTCGAGCGCCGTCGTCGGTTCATCCGCAATCAGAAGGTCGGGATCGAGGATCAACGCCATTGCGATCATGATCCGTTGGCGCTGGCCACCAGATAACTGGTGCGGAAAGGCGGCGTAAATTCGATCCACATCCGGCAGATGCACCTGTTCCATCATGGCGACCGTGCGGGCTTTTGCCTCGGTACGCGACAGCGAGGTGTGCATGTTCAGCACCTCCTCTATCTGTTCGCCAACGCGAAGCACCGGGTTCAAGGCTGTCATTGGCTCCTGAAAGATCATGGCAATGCGTCGCGCACGCAGTTCGCGCATCTGGGCGGGCTTTGCCTGCGTAATTTCGAACCCTTCAAGGTCGATGCTGCCGCTTGTTATCTCTAGCGCATCCTTGGGCAGCAGCCCCATCGCGGCAAGCGATGTGACCGATTTACCCGATCCACTTTCGCCGACAAGGCAGTGCGTTTCGCCCGCGCGAATATCAAGGTCGATGCCGTTCAGCACGGGTTCCGCATCAGGCCGCCCCGCCAAACCCACGGTCAAGCCGCGGATTGTCAGAACAATATTAGCGTCCGAGAAATCTTTGGATTTAAAATTCACAATCAGCCCTCCCGCTTTTTCATGCGGGGATCGAGGAGATCACGCGCAGTGTCGCCCAGCAAATTGATCGCAAGGATACATAACGAAAGCAGTAACCCCGGCCAAAAGATCAATCCCGGCTTGATCTGAAAGTAGCTACGCCCCTCGGCCATGATATTGCCCCATGTGGGAATTTCAGTGGAAACGCCGGCACCAAGGAACGACAGAATTGCCTCGATCAGAATAGCCGACGCGCAAATATAGGTGCCCTGCACGATCAGTGGCGCGAAAGTGTTCGGCATCAGATGCTGGATCAGGATCTTGGGCATTGAAGAACCAAGGGCGATCGCAGCCTCGACATATGGTTCCTCTCGCGCGGACAAGACGACGGACCGGACAAGGCGCACAACGCGCGGCACCTCTGGCACAGTGATCGCGATAATGACGGATGTTAGACTGGGACCATTCAACGCCACCAGTGCGATGGCCAGCAGGATCGCGGGGATCGCCATCAGGCTGTCCATGATCCGCATGATGATAGCGTCCGCAAGGCGAAAGTAGCCAGCGACCAGTCCGATAATCAGGCCGACGGACACACTGACAACGGCAGCCCCCACGCCAATCAGCAGCGACACCCGCCCGCCAGTCATCACGCGACTAAAGGTATCGCGGCCGTAAGGATCGGTGCCCAGCAGGAACTCCTCTGACGGCGGCTTCAACCGCGCCATCGCGTTCATCGTCAGGGGATCATAGGGCACGTAAAGTGGCGCTAGGATAGAGGCCAGCACGATGATCACAAGGATCACGGCAGCAATCGTCGGACCAATTCCAATGCGGACACCGGCCGGTACCGAAAACCAGCTGGTCAGCACCTGAAAGGCGCTGTGCCGCGAGGTGGGGATCTCTGTCATGTCAGTACCGGATCCTTGGGTCAAAGAATGAATAAGAGATGTCGATCAACAGATTGACCGTCACATAGATTCCCGCCGTCAACAGGATCATTGCTTGAATGACCGGATAGTCGCGGGCCAAAATTGCATCGACAGTCAGCCGCCCGATCCCGGGAATGTTGAAGACACTCTCTGTGACCACCACACCAGAGATCAGCAGAGCGAACCCGGTGCCAATGATCGTCAAGATCGGTACGGCCGCATTGCGCAGGGCATGACGGAACAGCACGACATTTTCGCGCACACCCTTGGCACGGGCGGTTCGTATGTAATCCTCGCCCAGCACTTCAAGCATAGATGCGCGGGTCATCCGTGCGATCAGCGCGATGTAGATTGTTGCCAACGTCAGCGAGGGCAGAATCGCGCGGCTGAAAAACGGGCCAAGACCTTCGGACGGGGATTTATAGCCCTGCACAGGCACCCACTTTAGGTCGATGGCAAAAATCTGGATCAGGATGTAGCCGATCACGAAAACCGGTACTGAAAAGCCGAGGACGGAAAACGACATTACAAGAAAATCGACCCAAGTGCGGTGACGCCAAGCCGCAATCACGCCCATCGGAACCGCCAATGCTACTGAAATAATAATGGTCATCAGTGCGATGTTCATCGTCGGCCCTAAACGGTCGGCGATCATGCCCGCGACAGGTGTGTTGGATAGCAAAGAAGTGCCGAGATTGCCCCGCAGCAACTGCCCCATCCACGTCGTGAACTGCGTTAGCAAAGGGTCGTTTAGACCCAAAGAGTCGCGGATACGCTCTAGCTGTGCAGGTGTCGCGGCGTCCCCAGCAAGGATCGCGGCAGGGTCACCGGGGGTGAGGCGCAGCAGCAGGAACACGAAGATGGCAACGATCGCCATAACCGGGATCGTGGCCAGCACGCGCTTCAAGATGTAGACGAACATGCCGTGGGCTCCTTGTGGGTCGGGTGGAAGGCGCGCCCTTACGCGCGCCCTCCGGGACGGATCACTCTGCCGCTTTGGTCATGTTCCAGAACACCGGGACTGGCGACGGAATCATGTTTTCGATCGTGTTCCGACGCGCCTGCGGGATCACATATTCGCCCATCATCAGGTAGTTCACGTTGTCCATCGCGTGTTTCTGAATGCGAATAGCGATCTCCTTCTTCGTCGCGTCGTCGGTAGCGCCGACATATTCGGTGCGCATCGCCTCGATTTCAGGATCGGTGGGCCAGCCAAACCATGCGTCGTCACCGCGCCCGTTCAGCATCACGTTAACCAGCGGATCAGAGATTTCTGGCACCATCCAGTTCGTGAAAAACATGTTCCAACCCCCTTCGGATGTCGGACTTTGCTGCGCACGGCGCTGGACCACCGACTGCCAGTCCATTGCCTGCAGATCAACCTCGAACCCAGCTTCGCGCAGTGCTTGCGCCGCCACGACCGGTTGATTGTTCAGACTGATCACGTCAGTGGGCGCCATCAATACGACAGGGGTGCCGTCATAACCGGCCTCTTCTAGCAGCGCTTTGGCCTTTTCGGGGTCAGGCCGACCCGTCAACATCTCGGACCCGACCTCGTCACCCAAGGGGGTCGAACAGCCAAAGATCGCGCCGCAGACATTATAGTATTCCGGATCGCCCTGCATCGTCGCCAGCATGGATTCCTGATCGAGTGCCGCCATAGCGGCCTGACGTACCAGCTTGTTATCGAACGGAGGGAACAAGAAATTTGGCCGACCGATCGTGACGTAACCCAGATTATCCCGCTTCTCGACGGTGACATCAGGATTACCAGACAGGATCGGCATCAAGTCGATTTGCACCTGCTCCAGATAGTCGATCTCTCCGGCTGACAGCGCGTTCAAGGCAGTCAACGCGTCGGGCATTGTGGTCCAAACGACCTTGTCCACGTTCACAACTTTGCCGCCCGCCATCCACGACGCTGGCTCTTCGCGGGGCACATAATCGTCGAATTTGTCATACGTGACCGACACGCCGGGTTCATATTCAGCTTCGTTGAACACAAATGGGCCAGAGCCCACATATTCGGTAATCGTCTCGTCTGGGGACGTCGCGGCGATGCGGGCTGGCATGATGAAAGGCGGCACAGCAGATTGCTTAGAAATCACATCAAGCAGCGGACCAAACGGCTTGGACAAGGTCCAAACAATAGTTTTGTCATCCGGTGCAGCGATACTGTCGGTCACATCAAAGATCAGTTGGCCACCGGAATCACGCTTACCCCAACGCTGCAACGACGCCACCACATCCGCACCGGTTACAGGGGCACCGTCGTGGAACATCAGGCCGTCGCGCAGGGTGAAAGTATAGGTCAGACCGTCGTCCGATATCGCCCAGCTTGCCATCTGCGGCTGCGGGGTAAACGTGTCATCAACCGCCGTCAGCACGTCGTAGATCATATATCCGTGGTTGCGTGTGATGTGGGCGGTCGTGATGACCGGGTCCAGCACGCGCAGGCCAGAATGCATCACGGCGGTGATAGTGGTTTCGCCGTCCTGCGCCAGCAATGTAGCTGGGGCCAGCAACGCCGTTCCGGTTAAAAGGGCGGCAGCAAGGCCGCGCGAATGCTTTAGCGTATTTTTCAAAGTCAGCATAATTGTTTCCCATGTTGGTTGTCGGTGCTTTGATATTGGACCGCGGCGACAGGGTCGCCGGGATCGGGGCGCGCCGCATTGGCACGCGCGGCCCGAAAAGCGGGGCCATTGGGTGAAAGCCGCAAGCCGTCGCGTAACCGCGTAAACGGCAAGTCAGCTGGGTCGAATGGCATCGGACCGGGCGCGCGGGCCACAAGGATGTCACGCGCGATAGCCGAAAAATCAGCCCTAAAATGGGTAGAGCTTTTGACAACAAGGATCGCTTGGTCTTCTGGTACGATCCCGATGAAACGGAACATCTCGCGGTCAGCCATCTGAGCGATGCCAGAGGTGACAACGACGCGCACGCCGCCGATGCGCAGGCAGGCAGATGGGCCTAGGTTCAGACGCGTACCGCCGTAATACGGCCCGGTGGCATGAAGCACCCCCGTAGACAGATATTCCACGGTCGCGACCACCTCGACCGGGTGGTCCCCCGGAACGCCTTTATGTCCGCCGATGCGAAAACGGGCTTTGGCCCCCAAACCCATAGAATGAGCCTGTTGGGCACTGGTCGGATCGACGATTAGACCGATAGCGGCATCCTGCGCGTCAGCCGTGATCAGCGCGCGCAGCAACCCGGTTGTGGCCGAAACGCCGCCCGCGCCTGGGTTGTCCTGTGTGTCGGCTATTACGACAGGCCCCTGTCCTCCGCACTGCGCCAACTCTTTTGCCCGCGCAACGGCGTTTTCCGCCGTATAGGTGACATTGTCAAAATCGGGTTCAGCAGCGGCATAGGCGGCGGCAATGGTGTTTGCCGCGTGATCAGCAATCGCTTGCGTCTTTGCATAGGCAATAGCGGTCGGCCCGCACTCTGGAATGTCCGCCGCTGGAAAGCCCATGAACAATGACGCGGTCAATGCGCCTTCATCCTCTACTGTTTCCAGTCCGGCATAAAGCGCGTCTGCCGGTGCCAAATCCGTGGATTGGAAAGGGATTGGAACAAGATAAGACATCTGGCGGTAGGCCTTGAACGGTCGGGTACCGGTTCGCATTATCCCGTCCAACAATCGCGCAGCAGCGGCACCCGTAGCGGCCATATCGACATGCGGATATGTCCGAAAGCCAACAAGAACGTCAACTGTATCAACAAAGGCCTGCGAAATGTTGCCGTGTAGATCAAGCGCGGCAGCAATAGGCACGTCGGGTCCGACAATGGCGCGCACCCGCCGCGCAATCTCGGTTTCGCCATCGTCAAAATGATCCGCAACCATCGCACCGTGCAGGTCGAGGAACTCACCGTCGAGCGGCCCAGCTGCAGAAATCCCATCCACTATCTGCGATGCGATCAGTTCAAACGCATCGCGGGTCACACGGGCGGACGGGATCGCTCCCGCCCAAAGTATGGGCACCACATCCCACCCCAAGCCTGCGGCGCTCGACAGTGCGCCCGACATGCCAAGATTCACCTTATCAAAGGCCGCGACCATTGCAGGCCCTTCGGTCAGTGGCACATAACCACCACCGTCGCGGAACGCGGAAATATCCGCAGGAGTGGGCGCGAACGTGTTGGTTTCGTGTAGAAAACCAGCCAAGGCGACTTTCATGATGTCTCCTGTTTGCTTGTGGCACGACCCCGGCGAACAACCTAAGGCGACTTATGTGTATTGCCTGGCGATACAGTTGTATTGTTATGTGATGCTAAGGACTGAACTGACGCTCCGTCAACCCAGAGGTTAGAATGACTCAAATTCTACGTGCCGATCCGTCGATAGCGGCTAATTTTCAGGCAGACGAGGATCGATTGTTCGTCAGATCGGCAGCGCGAGCAATGCATGTGCTAAGTGCATTCCATCATGTCGGTGGTCCGATGAGTCTGTCAGAAATCGCAGAAAATGCGGGAATTGACCGATCAGCGGCGCAACGTCTGGTGCACACACTTCTTACGCTAGGCTATATTCGACGCAGCGCAGACGACCGTGGATATTTACCAGGCATCAAACTTCTGGATCATACGCTGGACGTCCTGCGATTGGATCCTGTGGTGCAAAAGGCAACCCCGGTGCTGCTAGAACTGCGCAAAAACGTTCAAGAGCGTGTGGATTTTAGCCTCTATGACGAAACGCGTCTGATATATGCGCTGCGGATGCAAAGTAAGCGGGAAACCTTTTATGCAACCCTCGTCGGTCACAGCGTCCCGACGTTCTGCACTGCAGGTGGGCGGGCTGTCCTTTCAACACTGCCGGACGCCGCTGCAAGAGAAATCATCGCGCGGACGCC
Organism: Loktanella sp.; assembly: GCA_024635625.1. Taxonomy (GTDB): domain Bacteria; phylum Pseudomonadota; class Alphaproteobacteria; order Rhodobacterales; family Rhodobacteraceae; genus Loktanella. Next base: position 11,815 of record JAGXIQ010000172.1, read on the forward strand.
GCTGCACAAATACACAGCGAAAACGAAAACCAATTCAGAATGTGTGATGGCCATGGTGGAATGCGCCCGCGCAGATGGATACGCCATTGTGGTGGACGAATTTGTCCAAGGCGAAGTCGCCGTCGGCGTCGCCATCACCGGTCGTGATGGCAAACCGCTTGGTGCAATCCATGTTGCAGGATCGCTTGCGGAATGGACGCCGGACGAGTTTGCCAACCAAGTCTCTCCCATGGCGATGGAAGCGGCACGGGCAATTATCGGGGGCCTTTAGCACAGCGGCCAGTCAGACAGAAATGCAGTGCCGGCAAAACGACTTTTCCCCAGAAAATTTCAGCTATCCTTGCCAACAGCACTAGCGGGCAGCGCAGTGATGGGATGAAAAGTTCTGGTCCATAACGAGGGCACGTCCCTAGCCATCAATTGCACGGCACGCGAACCTACTGATGAAGAACTTCGTCGTGTCCGAATTCTGGACAATTCCCGCGTTTTGCAATTACAGTCATAACAAGTTTTTACGTTGATCCGCGACGTTTGGTTGCTGAATACCAATCGCAGCAAAATTTTGCTGAATTCCTGCACAGGTCGGCCGGGCAATCACGTCCAATCTAGAGGGTTACAATTCATGGCGTCGTCACGTTAATGCTGAAGCGTTCAAATGGTCTGCAAATTTCATCGCCAAACTTAATCACATGAGCGACCGGCCACTGTCACGCAAGATCGTCAAACTGATAGCCCTCATCACAGGGCCATCGACAGCCCATCGTCAAGATATCTGGCCACATTTGACAATTAACCGAACCGACGGGCGGGTCGCATGGCGGGGGCGTGATCTGCTGACCCTCTCCCGCTTTTCCAACATCGTCCCGCAACGGGGCAAACTGCTGGCAATCGTGGGGAGTGGTCCATCGCTGGGTCAACAACATCCCCAAAACCTGCCACCTCGTACAGCTATCCTGCTGAATGGAGCCGCGACACTTGCCCCACGCATCACGCCCTGTGCCGTTGCGGTAGAGGACGAAAGGTTTATTTTTCGCCACATCCAAATGCTAGCAGACCTGCCGCAAGAGACACCGCTACTGTTATCTCCCGCGGCTTTGCGGGCCATCGCAGAACTGCGGCTGGATGTATTGGCCGACAGGCCCATCGCACTGATTGACAATCTGGCCAAACCCGTCAATCGGCCGCGACGGCTGCTTGACGACCCAGATTTAGATCCTGTTGTGGCCCGCGACGCTGCCACCGGCCTGTCACGCGATCCGGATACAGGCGTCGTCATTGTCGGGACCGTAGCGTTTTCGGCGTTGCAGATCGCACTTGCCGCAACACCGCAGCAAATCGTTTTGGCGGGTATTGACCTAAGTAACGCTGCGGCCCCGCGGTTCTACGAAAAAGCGGGCGACACGGCCCCCAGCGGCATTATCACCGGATTGGATCGCAGCCTTGCGGCCTTTGCGTTGGCGCGCGATTATGCGGGCGGCAATGGCATTGCATTGACTTGCGCCTCGCCGATATCTGCGTTGTTGTCGCTCGGCATTCCCTACACGGACATTCTAGAATGAACGTCGTCATCCTGAACGATACCCGCGCCGACATGCACCACGGCTGCACCCGTGTAATGCGCCTGTTAGAGAGCGGATTGGCGCGCCATGGTCTGACCGTGACGGCCACCAGCCCAGTGCGGCACGATTGGCAGCGCGACGCCGCCTTCCGCTCTGCAATGGCTAACGCCGACCTGATTATCATCAACGGTGAAGGCACATTGCATCATGGCAAGGAAGGGGCTGCCCGCCTCCTGTCCGTCGTCGATTTTGCAGGCGATACGCCCGTTGCACTGATCAATGCATTGTACCAAGATAACCCCGCCGACTGGTCTAAGTGGCTGGAAAAGCTTTCCTATATTGCAACTCGCGATAATCGTAGCGCAGACGAGATCGCCAGTCGCATCGCCCGTCGCCCAGAGGTCATTCCCGATCTGACTCTGTCTGCGCGGATCGTGTCGAAACCTGAAGTAGACGCTATCATCTATGGCGACAGCGTACATAATGCGGTGTCAGAACGCCTTGCGGCACTTGCTAGTGCAGATGATGCGCCATTGATCCCCAGCGTTTCCGTCCGGAAGCGTATGAAGGGACGCAATCCTGTTGTCAGGGCCCTACGCCGATGGTGGATTGCGCGTGATTTGCGTCGCGCACGCGCTGAGAACCCGACGCTGGAACTTTGCCAAACTGAAGACGACTATGCCGCGCGGATCGCTGGCGCCGGACTACACGTCACCGGGCGATTTCACGGGGTTTGCTATGCAATGGCGGCGCGCACACCATTCGTGGCCGTCGCTTCGAACAGTTGGAAAATCGAGGCGTTGATTGCCGATGCTGGCTTGGCCCCATGGCGCGTCACAACGGCAGAGGGACTGGACGCTTGCATGGCGCGCCACGCCTCGAAATTGAATTTCAGCACGCAAGAACTTGAAGCACTGGATGCTTTCTTGACCAAGGCCGATACTGGGGCAGAAGCGATGTTCGCGACGTTGCGCAATCTGGCACAACACGTCCCGTAAGGGGCCCGTTCATGTGAAAGCGATCTGACCACACGTGGTTCATTCATGGTGCGATAGGGCAGATCAACCAGAAGAGAAAAGCACATGAAGCGCGGTCCATCTAATGGCCACCATAGCCACCGCGCATAAATCCTCTAGGCGTACACGACGAAGGTTAGCGCCTTATGTTAACACCGAAGCGTTGTGCTTCCGACAAACCGGACCACAGGCCGAACGTTCAGAAAAAGATTTATCGTTGCTGGACAGGTGGATTTCCGTGTTGAAAGCAGCTGTTTGCACGCGCTTGTTCATGACCGCAGCCAGCAAAGTGACCTCGCACGACGAGCTTGCTTAGGCACAAAACCTTGCAACGGGTCGAGTTTGATAACCCCCCACCAATCCTGCACTCGCCAAAATATTGTCTGGCAATCAGACAATTAATCAGCAACCCTGAACGTCGAGGATACTTTTAGGGAGACGATACAATGGCGAAATTTATTACCGCTGCTTTCATGGGGGCCACGCTGCTTGCCAACCCCGTGTCTGCACAGACGTTATTACGCATACAGACGCACCAGTCTCCTGAGTCCACGTCAGGCCAGCTCGTTAAAGAGTTTGTGACGCAGGTCGAAAGCATGACTGGCGGATCAATCAATATAGAAATGTTCTACAGTTCGGCTGTCGTCGCATCGGCTGAAACGTTTTCCGCCGCCGTGAATGGCATCCTCGACTGCGATATGACTAACGCGAGCTACCAGACCGGCATCAATCCGGCTTTTCAATTCGTGGCAGACACAATGGGAGGCTATGACACGCCATTGCAATATCTGACTTGGATTTCTTACGGCGGTGGCCGCGAAGCAATCAACGAGCTTTACAATGAAAGTGGCATGGAATTCGTGGGCGCCTATTTAGGCGGCCAAGAGTCCATGAGCTCCTCCAAGCCGTTAGCCGGAATCGAAGACCTTAAGGGCTGGAAATTTCGGTCCCCCCCGGGGATGGAATCAGAAATCTTCGCAGAGCTAGGTGCAGCACCTGTCGTTATGGATTTCACTGAAATTTTCACAGCGCTCGAGACTGGAATCATTGATGGTGCCGACGCTTCGACGCTGGCCAACAACGTTGGCTTGGGCATCTACGATGTCGTCAAGCACACGACCTATCCCGGTTTCCATTCCATGAGCTCAGACCATCTGGCCTGCAGCAAAGCCGTTTGGGATGGTCTCGACGAGAGAGAACAGACGATCCTGAAAACAGCAATGGATTCGTTGGCGCTGAACCTAATGATGCGCACAACCATAGAAAATGGCGAAGCGCTGACCAAGCTCCCAGAACTGGGCGTAACCTTCTATGACTGGTCAGAAGAAGACCGCGCGGCGTTTCGCAAGGCCGCTGTAAGCCGTTGGGATGTTTGGGCTGAAAAGACACCCGAAGCAAAAGCCATGGTCGATAGCCACAAAGCCTTCCTTCAACGTATCGGTCTTGCTCCTACGACTGAATAAAAATCTCTCGGGGCTGCCACGACCGGCAGCCCTTCTAACAGCTCCACACACAGGAAAACCATCCGAATGAACGTAATTATCATAGGCGGTGGCGGCTTTATTGGCCAAAAGGCTGCCCAAAGCCTTGCAAACCAAGGCATGTTGCGCGGCAAACCAATCGATAGTCTAACGCTTGCGGATATTGCCGAACCCAATTCGGTAAACGCACCTTTTCCGGTCAAGACGACCACCTGCGACATTACAGATCGTGCAGCGGTTGACGCGCTGATTTCGGCAGATACCGACGTCATCTTTCACTTTGCAGCCGTCGTCTCTTCTCATGCTGAGGCAGAGTTTGAAGTTGGCATGCAGGTCAATCTTTATGGCACGCTGAACATTCTCGAACGCTGCCGCGTTCTGGGCACCTGTCCAGTTTTTGTTTTCACCTCCTCGCTCGCGGTATTCGGCGGCGAAGTGCCAGATCCGATCACCGACCATACGATCCCAAATCCGCAGACGAGCTACGGGATGCAGAAGGCGGTTGGGGAACTGCTTTTGAATGATTATTCGCGCAAGGGCTATGTCGACGGACGTGGATTTCGTTTGCCGACGATCTCTGTGCGGCCGGGTAAGCCCAATCGCGCTGCGTCATCATTTATGTCCTCAATCATTCGAGAGCCCCTCAACGGCGAGCCAGCAATCTGTCCGGTCGACGACAGCCAAGAGCATTTCTATCTTTCACCACGACGCTGCGTGGAAAATCTGATTAAAGGGGCTGAACTGAGGGCCGATGACTTGGGTCAACAGCGTTGCATGACCCTGCCCGGACAACGTTTGTCGATCAGGCAAATGATCGACGCACTGACTGCTGTCGCAGGACCGGAACCCGCGAAACTGATCACGTGGGAAGAGCAGCCCGACATTGCAAATATTGTGCGCGGCTGGCGCTATGACTATCGCTTTGACAAAGCCTTGGCGCTTGGCCTGCAGGCGGATAAAAGTTTTGAAGAAAACGTGCGCTATTATATCGAGGATGATCTGCAACATGCCTAAGACGACCCCATGTTGAGTCCAATAGCCCAAACTCCGCGCTATCGTTTAGTGGCCGATGAAATTGCTGCGCGTATCCGCGCTGGTGAACTGCCTCTCGACAGCAAGATGCCAGCAGATAAGGACCTTGTGACTCAGCTAGGTGTCAGTCGCACAACGGTACGCGAGGCGATGATTGCTCTTGAATTGATGGGTTACGTTATCACTCGTTACGGATCGGGTGCATTTGTAGCGCGGACACTCCCAGCAACACCGGCCGAAACGTCTGGCCTGCCGGGATTTTTCGAGCTTGTAGAAGCACGTTTCATAATCGAACCGGAAATCGCTGCCATAGCGGCGATTTCCATTTCCACCGAAGAAATTGCCCGGCTCTTGATATGTATCGAAGGCATGTGTGATCCGACCTTGCAGTTGGACCAGATCGAAGGCTTCGACAGCGAATTTCACCTTATCGTCGCACGCTCGACCGGGAATACCATTTTCGTCTCCGTGGTCGAGGATTTCTGGCGCGTTCGCCAACGCTATCCAGAATGGACACGCCTTAACAACCGACAAAATGCTGATGACATTGCGCGATTTTCACGCGACGAACATATGGCCATCGTAGACGCCTTCACCAATCAGGATGCCGAAGCTGCTCGTGCTGCGATGGCACTGCACTGCCGAAATTCGGGGCGACCTTTGCTAGAGCGGTGGCAATCGCTTGAAGGACAAAATGACGGCGAGGAGGTGATGCAACGCCTTCAGAGGCGAGCGAAGCATCAAAATGCACTTTCTCCACTTGATACAGATGGGCCTGAAACGGCATCGGCATTCTAAGAATATGAACATATCCGCCGCCGCATATTTTCAATGCGTTGCGCCGTCATCCGATTTCCCGTGATGCAGAATCTCGCCATGAGCTGAATTCATTAATCGGCTATTGCCGCCAGCTCTGGCCTAGAAGCATGGAGCCTTTCCAACTGGAAAACGGGGGCAGGATCGGCGCCCGCGTCAATAAAATGACCGGGCGCCGGCGTTCTTTTTACAATCCAGCCGCTTGTCTAAAGTCCAGCCTGAAGCACGCCTAGCCGAATGCGCTATCCATGAAGCGTTGATCAGATCAAGCGATTGGCAGGCCGCTACTCCGCTGCATCGGCATAAGTCGACATCGGCGGGCAAGTGCAGTTAAGGTTCCGGTCACCCCAAGCGTTGTCCACCCGATTTACGGGAGGCCAGTATTTATCGACCCGGAACGCACCGGGGGGAAAGCAACCGGTTTCGCGCGAATAGGGTCTATCCCAGTCCTTTACGAGGTCTTCCATCGTATGGGGCGCGTTTTTCAAGGGGTTGTTATCGGGATCGGCTTTACCGCTCTCGATGTCAGAAATCTCTGCCCGGATCGCCAGCATCGCGTCGCAGAAGCGATCAAGTTCAGCCTTGGTTTCAGATTCCGTAGGTTCGATCATCAGCGTTCCCGCCACAGGCCAACTCATCGTTGGGGCGTGAAAGCCGCAATCGATCAACCGCTTTGCAATATCATCAACCGTCACATGGGCGCTATCGGCAAAGGGTCTAGTGTCAATGATGCATTCATGGGCTACGCGCCCAGTAGGGCCTTTGTACAAGACATCAAACGCCCCTTCGAGGCGCTTGGCAATATAGTTGGCGTTCAAGATCGCAACGCGCGTCGCCTGCGTCAGACCTTCGCCGCCCATCATTAAACAATAGGCCCACGAAATCGGCAGCAACGACGGTGACCCAAAGGGGGCGGCGGACACCGCACCTTCGCCCGAGGTTGGGTCGCCAGGCAGATGCGCAATTAGGTGTTTTTTGACCCCAATCGGCCCCATGCCGGGGCCGCCGCCGCCGTGGGGGATACAAAACGTCTTGTGCAGGTTCAGGTGACTGACATCACCCCCCAAGTCGCCGGGCCGAGACAGACCGACCATGGCGTTCATATTGGCACCGTCGATGTAGACCTGCCCGCCATGATCATGCACGATCTGGCAGACATCAATCACCGTATCTTCAAACACGCCGTGTGTAGATGGATAGGTAATCATGCAGCCCGCCAGGTTGTCTGCATGTTCTGCTGCCTTAGCGCGAAAATCCGCAAGATCGATGTCACCCTTGGCGTCCGACTTGATTGGCACGACTGTCCAGCCGACCATCTGGGCCGAGGCGGGATTTGTGCCATGCGCGGACATCGGGATCAGGCAGATATTGCGCTGCCCCTGACCGTTCGCCCCGTGGTAACCTGCAATGGTCAGCAGACCAGCATATTCACCCTGCGCACCGGAATTGGGCTGCATGCATATTTCATCATACCCCGTCACTTCACAAAGCTTAGCGGACAGGTCGTCGATCATTTCCATGTATCCCGCCGCCTGATCGCGGGGGATGTAGGGGTGTAACAAAGAAAATTCATCCCAACTGACTGGCATCATTTCAGCGGCAGAATTCAACTTCATCGTACAGGATCCCAATGGGATCATCGCCCGGTCAAGCGCCAGGTCACGGTCAGCCAAGCGGCGCATGTAGCGCATCATCTCTGTTTCGGCCCGGTTCATGTGAAAGACCGGGTGCGTCAGGTAATCCGTAGTTCGGATCAATTTTTCCGGCACATGATAGTGCGGCGTGTAATTTTTATCCTCGCGGGCAATGCCGAAGGCGCGCCAGACGGCCTCTATCGTGGCTGAACGCGTACGTTCGTCCACAGTGATGCCGACACGTGTCGTGCCTACGGCACGCAGGTTGATGCCTTCATCCACCGCCGACTTCATCACGGCCGCCTGCAGCGGGCCGACGTCGACAGTAATCGTGTCAAAAAACGTCGACGGGCGCACGTCAAAGCCGCCCTCTTTCAGACCTTCAACCAAACGAGCCGCCTTGCGATGAATCCGCTGCGCGATGGCGCGCAAACCCTCGGGTCCGTGGAAGACCGCATAGAATCCGGCCATGACTGCCAGAAGAGCCTGCGCCGTGCACACGTTAGACGTCGCTTTTTCACGCCGGATATGCTGTTCGCGGGTTTGCAGCGATAACCGGTACGCCCGGTTGCCATGACTGTCGATGGACACACCGACAATCCGCCCGGGCATCGACCGGGCGTAGCCGCGCTTTGTGGCCATATATGCCGCGTGTGGCCCACCAAAACCGACAGGCACACCAAAGCGTTGCGTGCTGCCAATCGCGATGTCGGCCCCCATTGCGCCGGGTTCCTTGAACAACGTCAGCGACAATGGGTCCGCTGCGATAATACCGATCGCTGCGGCCTTGTGCAGTTTGGCGATTTCCGCAGTGAAGTCCCGCAGGTGCCCATAGGTCCCCGGAAACTGAAAAATCGCACCAAATACAGCAGTGGCGTCCAGATCGTCTGGATTGCCGACTGTAACCTCTATTCCTAAAGGGGCAGCACGGGTTTTCATCACGGCGATGTTCTGCGGATGGCAGTTTTCGTCGATAAAGAACCCTTTGGTTTTTGTTTTGGCGACGCGTTGGGCCATCGTCATCGCTTCGGCGCAGGCCGTGGCTTCGTCCAGCAGCGACGCGTTTGCGATTTCCAGTCCAGTCAGGTCGGACACCATCGTCTGAAAGTTCAGCAGCGCCTCTAGCCGCCCCTGAGAGATTTCCGGCTGATAGGGCGTATAGGCCGTGTACCACGCTGGATTCTCAAAAATATTGCGTTGGATCGCAGGTGGCGTAACCGTGCCATGATACCCTTGCCCGATCAAAGAGGTCAGCACCTTGTTCTTGGACGCGGTGACCTTCATGTGATGCAGCAGTTCGCGCTCGGACAGTGGTTTGCCGAAATCAAGCGGTGCTTTCTGCCTTATTTTTTGCGGCAGGGTATCATCCATGAGAGCCTCAAGATCTTTCGCCCCCACGACTTTTAGCATCTCGGCCATTTCAGTAGGGGATGGTCCGATATGACGCCGGTTTGCGAAGTCATACGGCAAGTAGTCTGTGGGGGCGAAAGTCATGTCAGCTCCGGCGTTTAGGCAATCATTGCGTTGTAGGCGGCTTCGTCCATGTAAGCGTCCATCTGTGACGGGTTCGACGGCCTGATCTTAAAAAACCAACCCGCGTCGCCGTTGGCTTCATTGGCAAGAGCAGGGTTTTCAGCCAAGGCGGTGTTCACCTCGACGATTTCGCCATCAATCGGCGCCATAATGTCAGAAGCGGCCTTAACGCTTTCGATCACGACGACCTCGTCATCTTTCGCGACGATCGCCCCGACTTCTGGCAGTTCAACAAAGACGATATCGCCCAACTGGGTTGTCGCATGCGCAGTGATCCCAACAACCACAACATCGCCCTCTGGACGTAGCCATTCGTGTTCTTCAGTGAATTTCATTTTTTCTCTCCGTCGGTTCAGCGTTTAAAAGTGGCAGGCGTGAACGGTAGGGCAACGACCGTCAGAGGCAGACGTTTACCTCTTAGTTCGCCGTAAATAATCGTACCGTTTTGGGCTTGGGCGACAGGCACATAGCCCATCGCAATCGGGCGCCCAACTGTCGGGCCAAACCCCCCAGAAGTGATCTGTCCAATAGGCGCTGCATCGTCGATTCCAGCAAAAAGCGTCACCCCTTCCCGCATCGGCGCACGCCCTTCTGGCAGCAGTCCCACCCGTTTACGTTCAGCACCGTCCTGCAATTCATCCAGAATAACGGGTGCGCCGGGAAAGCCCCCTTCCCGCTTGCCGTTGTGGCGGCGCACTTTCTGGATTGCCCAATTCAGTGCCGCTTGTGTTGGTGTCGTCAGCGTATCGATATCGTGACCATAAAGGCATAGCCCAGCTTCAAGGCGCAAGCTATCGCGGGCCCCAAGGCCGATAGGCGCCACATCAGGATGTGCCAGCAGCCGTTCAGCAAGAGCTGTCGCTTGATGGGCAGACACCGAAATTTCGAACCCATCTTCGCCAGTATAACCGGACCGTGAAACCCAGCACTCAACACCGTCGAACGACAACACCGCTACATCCATAAATCGCATTTCAGCAGCCGCAGGGTCGAGTGCCGCCAATACCGCCTCTGATGCTGGGCCCTGCAAAGCAAGCAATGCGCGATCCGTGATTTCAGTCACAGTGCCATCGCTTAGGTTGGCTTTCAGGTGCGCGATGTCATCGGATTTACACGCAGCATTCACAACGACAAAAATGTGATCGCCGCGGTTGGCCAGCATCAGGTCATCCATGATCCCGCCCGCATCATTGGTAAAAAACCCATACCGCTGCCGGTTTAACGCCAAGCCCATAATATCGACTGGAATCAAAGTCTCCAGCGCGTGCGCAGCCGACTGGAAATCATGTCCCTTGATGATGACCTGACCCATATGACTAACGTCAAATAAACCTGCCTTTTCGCGGGTATGGGTGTGTTCCTGCATCACGCCCATTGGGTACTGCACAGGCATTGAATACCCTGCAAATTCCACCATCTTGGCGCCAAGCGATATATGCAGATCATGTAGCGGAGTACGCAGTAATTCCGACATCAGCAGCCCTCTTGTATACGGGCCGTCCAGATACCTAAGATATCTTGCGGCACCACTTCAAAGTGAAAGCAAAGCTTTCACGCGTGATGCCCCCTCTGTCCATGTGCCTGAGATTGCTATCCCGTCGGCGGGCACAATGTGTGTACCACTCTCCAGAGTCGTCGTTTTAACGTCGGTCCATTGGCCTGAGAGTTTCCGGGGCGGTTGCTCCTTCGGCATCAGCTATGCTGATTCTCCCGACGTCTGTGGATTAGTAAGCTGCCCCAAAGGTCGCAGGCAAGCAGAATTATTCGCAGCGCCTTCAAACAAGCAGAGCGGGGTGGTGCCCAAATTTTTCGATCCCACCCTGCTGCTGGCTTAGAATTTTGCCAAAAGATTTAGGAAAACGCCCTGATCATCATAGGTCAAATCAGTCAGATCGTCAGAAAACCGCGAAAAGTTGTAACCTAAACCAACCTGCATGTTCGGATAAACCTGCTTGAACACCGCAATCAACGCCCAGCGGTCCTGTGTGCCTGCATCAACCAGCGTCAATTGACGCACCTCCGCGAGAATATCCCAATCATGCACAAGGTGATAGCGCGCGCCCAGTAAAGCCAGCCAAGCGTCGTTGCGTGCAAATGCGACATCGGTATCAATCGCTGTTTCCGCGCTGCGATAGCCGATTTTGCCGTTTACGGTCCAGAACCGGTCAACGTCATAGGATCCATCCAGACTTATGACGTAGCTGCGCTGAACCGGGTCATTGTCGTTCGTACCGTCCAGACGCTGACCGATCTGGTCGTCGAAATAACGGTACCGGGCAAGAATATTCATATGGTCATCTTTCACCGGGCGTAGAGCATAGCCGATACTGACATCGGTGAAATCACCATCCCGGAACGAGGCTTCGTCGCTGCGCGCCCACAGGCCTTCAGCTTTTGCCAAGATGCGCTGTGTGTCGTCGATCTTGTAAGACGGGTTGGCAGCGATGAGGATCGTGTCGTTATCCAACGGATCCCCAGACAATGTGCCTGTTTAGGTCCGGTATTCGATCCGCGCCTGTGCCGTCAGATCGTCGCTGGCATAGCGTGTGCCGACAGATATGGCGCGACGGTCAAAGTCATTGTCACCCCATTCTGCACCTGAGCCAGCTCCATCGCGATTGTGTAAGTCAGCTGTTCGTTAGCGCGGCAGGTCACCCGGTAAGCCGAGGTAAGAGAGTCCCGCTGGCCGAACATGTCGTACGTGTTCTCTCCGAAAATCGACACGTCGGTAGACAAATCACGGCGGCCACCGACGACGACCCGGAGTTGGCGTGTGACCCAACCCTCGACCCGTGCTCCTGTCGCATAGCCATCTACGTCACCCGCAACCGGCGTGTATTCGTATTGCGCTACAAACACGACATCATCACGATCGGTACCTGTTGCCCAAAACAGACCATCGCCAGTTGATCCGAACGATGGCCGCGCAAGAGTGATGACACCCTGAATATAGTTTATCTGATAATCGACACCCGGCATCAAAAGCGTACTGTCGATGACGCGATCAGACTGAGGGTCACGGACCTGAATGTAGACCTGTTGGGTCCCCTGCCCGATGTCCTGCTAACGCAAGAAATACACCGATCCGCCAGTACCACGGAACGCTTCGCGCTAGGGAATCTGATCAGGTTGGGCGGCGTGGGCCGTCGCCTCAAAGCGCGGTGTCCCAAAAACGGTTTGATCCCGGCTTTCGACATGGGTTTGCAAGCCATAAAGGGTGCGATCATTCCGCACAAACGCGTTGTCGCCCAATGCAGCCACGAAATCGCCAAACTGCACAAAGTTGCCTTCGCGAGAAATACGGACGTAAATTTAGCCGGACGTCGGGGGGCGATCAATTATCTCTGAATCGTCGCCGAAAGTCGGATAGTAATCTGCCGCGTCGACCCGCAGCAAAAGTTGACGCGGATTTTTCTGATCCAAGTCGCGGAAAATCTCCTCTAGCGGGCCTTCTCCGGTGTCGACAGAGGCCGTGACGGCGTAGCCGTTTGCCGTCTTGCCACCGACAAACCCTACCACGCGGCCCTTGGCTATCGGTGTCGCTTTTTTTCATCCAGCCCCACCTGTCCGCAAACCAAATGTCAGATCTGCAGTGCCGACCGCAAACCAGTCAGCAGACGGGATATCGATGACATGCGTTAGATCAACCCGTTGGCCGGTGCCGATTACGTCGACGTCAACTTCATATTCGCCTTGGGGCAAAATGCGCTGGATCACAAAGCGCCCCACCAAAGACGGGGATACGTCGGCGACTTGCAGTGTCGCGTCCTTCTTCCACGTCTGCAACGCTGCCAGAGGGCAAAGCAGCACCCAAGCTTTGCGGCGCAGTTTCGTCAAAGCGACCGTTCGCATAATAGACCCGGTGAACCGCGACCAGCTTGCCCTCATCCGGTAGATCGACAGTCACCTGCCCATTGATCGCAACGGGGACGGTGGACACGACCCGTGGGCCACCTACGGCATCAAGGTCGATGATCCGCATTTCACCGCGCGTGACGTATGCAGGATAGTTCATCGCTGACTGCAATGTAACTTTGCCGTCTGGCCCATCGGACGATTGTTCCAGATCCAGTCGCGGCACAGCACCTAAACCATCGAAGGTCACGCGGATTTCAGCATCAGCCAAGGCGACATCGACCTTGCGCACCTTTCCTATCACTTTGGTATCACCGACAATCGGTGATCCGTTCGATGAAATGGCAAAGCCAGTGGCCGGTGAAATTGATGGTTCGGTGTTCGTACCGACCGGCAACGCGATGATATCGCCAGCGTTCGTTACTTCGCAGCCAATAGGCAACGGCACCGTATTGGGTCCGCAATCGACCTGTGCATGAACGCCCGCCGCCCATCCTGTCAGCGCAATCGCCGCCAGCAGCGTATGACGCATCGCGCAGTTGCGATAAGATTTAAACATCGTCGTCTCAATCTGATTGCAACGGCTGAACGGTACGTTCAACCAACAGGCGATAGCGACCTGTCAGGCGCCACTGCGCCCGGATCACATCCTCGACTGAATCCAGACGACCGCGCGCCAGTGAACGGCCCTCACCTTGCGTATAGTAGCTAAGCCTAAGAACCGATGGGACATCGCGGATCTGACTGATCAGCATATCGATGCCCGCGGGCAACCCCGCTATTGGGTCAACTGTACCGCTCACGAACGCCACATCTGTCAGATCAATATCAACGACGTTCGCGATGGCCGCCCCAAAATTCAGCTTAGTCACTGTTCCGGGCGTCAAACGTGCGACACGTGGATTTTCGGTCGTGACGCAGTAACCAGTCGGCAGCGTCCGAGTGTCCAGCTTCAACGTAAAGTTGGTACCGATATCCGCAGGCAATTTAGCACATGGCACACTGAAACGACCAAAAGCATCGGTCGTGAAAATCGTTCCGTTAAAGGTGGCCAAACGCACCCCCGGCAGCCCCGGCTCACCCTGCAAACGTTCTGCGGTCACGGGATCATTTTTGCCCTCAATATAGGTTTGATCAGTAATATGCGCGCGTGACTACGATGTCGGGCCATCCTGATAGCCATTCATATTTCGATCATCGTAGACTTTGCCGATCACGTCACCGCAATCAAACACCGCTTCTGGCCTGCGCGTCACGGTTGCCTCTGCCCGGTTAGAGATTATGTTTTGCGCCGGATCCAAGACATATGCCGTGTTCGTCAGGTTCCCGTCGCCACCCGTCACGCGCGCATCAAAGGTGATCGTAACCTTCTGCTGCGGTCCCAAGGTGACATTCTGCCATTCCAACAGGCGATAGCGTATAGTCGGCTGCAGTGTGTCCACGCCGTCATAGCGCGCTGATCCGGGCGCAAAACTTAACCCTTCTTGCAATGATTCGACAAAGTTCAGCCCCGTCTCGATGCTTTGGTTCATGTTCGCGAACGTAAGGGGATAGCCGACTGTGCCACCCAAAAGCGCTGTTTCAGTGTTGGCCAACTTCACGACCCGCACATCAGCGGGCGGCAGCGGCGGAATATCAACGGCGCCGGACACGCCATCGACAATCAGATTACTTGTCGCAAGCGCAACGTTATCCTGCGTGGGATAGCCCGCTGCCGGGTCAATCAACACGGTGAAAGATTTTGTGCCGGTCTGCCCTGCCGCCAGATGTACGTCACCGCTCAGGGTGCTGGTGATGCGTAAGCCATCAAAGCCCGCCGCTACACCGCCAGACCAATCAAAGCCCGTAATCTTTGGCCGAGTGACCGATACGACTCGCATTGGCGACGCAAATGCCTGCAAATCATCCAAGACCTGCATCCCGGTTTGCGTAACGGTTCCCGTATTTTCGACTGAGATGTTGAAATCAATAGCCACGCGATCTGTTGCACGACGTTCCCAAAGGCCAGCAGTTTTAGTGACTTAAATAGATGATACCCTGTTAACTATCAGCACAGTGTGGTCGTCAACCGTATTGCCGTCTACGTCTACGTCTACGCCATTGTCCGACTTATCGGACAGGATACGGCCAGCCGTCGTAACCACGTCCGCACGCGCCACGTTGACCAGACCACCGGCATCCAAATCCTCTTGGGTAAGGGTGTAGGTCATTTCGAAAAGGATCGTTTTTCCAACATCCAACGTGAAAGGATCGTTACCAGCGACAAAGATCACTTCTTCTGAAACACTCGAGTTTCCAGCCAAATCCGTCATCGTATCAGTAACAGTCAAATTGGTCAGGGTTACGTTCCCGATATTCTCCACGGAAATCTGATAGACCACGACATCGCCAACGGCACTACCTGTCTCAGCCAGCACATCTGTGACCTCTCGGCCTGGTTCGACCGCAATGGGCAATTCCGCCGGGTCGTCAACCACGTTGCCATCGTCATCGATGCCGTCATCGGACACGTCAGAGAAAGGCGTATTCGCAGGACTTTGCGCTGTGAACGTCAGATTGTTTGCAATGCCACCAGCATCTATGTCAGCTTGGGTGACGGTATGGCCCACAACGTAGGTTCAAGTCTCGCCCACCTCCAGCACATCAGCGACGGCGGCGTCGCCACCCGCCTTGATTGGAACAGGCAGGGGCGTGATGGCCGTGCCGTCAGCGCGGCGCAGATCGTCGACCAAAGCGACAGCGCGCAGACTGACCTTGCCCGTGTTCGCCAGCGTCGCACGGAAAAGGACGATTGTGCCCGGCGCTACGGAATCGGTCGGTGGGACGAGTGTTTAGGTTGCTTCAATCGTTGGAGATTGCACCAGCGTTACAACTGCGGGGTCTTCATTGTTACCTGTGCCCGTACCAGCAAGGTCATCGACTTCGGTGCCATTCGGATCGACTGCAGAAGCAGCTAAAACGTTCAAAAAGCCACCCGCGTCGATGTCGTCTTGGGTCAAAGCGTGGGTCGCCATATAGGTCCAAACCTCACCCACGTCGAGGATGTCGGCATTAACCGTATCACCGCCAGTTTTCGCGAGGACAGGCGCGGGCGTGACGATTGCGCCGCCGTTACGGGCCAGGACATCACTAAACGTGACAGTCGTCAGGCTGACATTGCCCGTGTTGGCAACGGTAATCGCACAGACGATTCCATCACCCGCAAAAGTTGGGCCAGTCGGGGACGACATAACCGTCTTTGTTACAAGCAGGGCAGGATCGGGTGCTGCTACACTCCAGAACTTCGGTCGGTAGCAGCGTCACATTCGTACCGCTAGGTGTGCAGGTCAGCGCTGGGATTAGCGGATCGCTGATGGCCACGCCACGTAGGGTCTGGTTACCAGAGTTGGTGGCACGGATCGTGTATGTTAATGTATCGCCAGCCACAGCAACTGCGGGCCCGGTGGTGACCGCTTTCGTCAAGGTCAGACTAGGTGCCTCGTTACGCGTCACGGTCACTTCGACAGCGCTCGATTCAACCGGGATAGGTGACGGAGAAAGACGCCTAAACAGAGTCTGGGCTGTCGCCTCGTTCGTGACGAAACCGTGGTCAATATCGGCTTGTGTGACGACATAGGGCAGCCCTAGGTCGCGTGTGTTAAACGTATAACGGTCACCGACATTGAAATCCTGATCTGGATCGCGGGGAAGGCACAGGAAATTCCCAAGCTTATCGTCTGGCTCGTATATCGGCTCTACCAAGGCAACGCCATTCTAGCCCGGATTTCGGACGGGGTTGATGACGGTGAAACTGCAAAAAAGCTCGTCACCAATTTGAGAAAATGTCGCGCCCACAGGGTCGGCGACCTTTTTTCATCGACTGCAGGCTTTGCATCAACAGGATAGATCGCTGCAGCCTTAGGCGACGTGATCGTCATCCCATTGAAGCTACCGCTTGCAGTCGCCGTATTTTGCACCGAACCAAGGTCGAGGTCATCGCTGACCACTATATATATGGCTGTACAAGTGGTGGATTCACCCGTCGCCAAGGTACCATTGGCGGGTTGCGTGCACGCTACCGTTGTGCGGTTATCGGCGACACTGAACGGGCCGGCAATTGTCACGTTCCCCGGTGTTCCCGAGCCTGTCAGCGGGTTGGTGATGACTTATTGATAAGTCAGCACTGTGCCCGAATGGAACAAGTTGGGCGGATCTATGGCCGCGGAACGTGTCAACGACTTTGAGACAGTGGCGATTGAACTTTAAGCTTGGTTTTACTCCGTTTGCTTTGGTGGGTTGATCCAGACAGCCGTCGGGATGTGATGCGGTTTGGGTGGCTTGCGGACGAAGCGCTCGGGCGTGT